>JAODMY010000037.1 GCA_025465535.1 Glaciihabitans sp. | reverse complement strand
GAACTAGCCCACAGCCCCCGGCGAACATCGGCCCCTCCGTCTACCTCTTGGGTGGGGGCCCCCGGGTGTTGCGTGTGCCCCCGTACGTAGGGGGGCACACGCATCACCCGGGGGCAGACGCGGCTCGAGACTGGTCGGCCACGACCGCTACGGCGCCGGGAGAGTTGAGTATCGCGCCTTGATCGCCGCGAGCTTGGATGACTGGCTGTAGATGAGGACAGTCTGCCCCGGCCCGCAGGTGAATGAGCTGTCGGGCTTTCCGAATTCGTGTTCGAGATAGCCGACGTTTATGGGAGGCTCGTCCCCCTGCGCGTTGATGTAGAAGAACCGCCCGACGTTATCGCGCGCGTAGTCGCGGTTGGTCAGCCAGTACGCCCGGACGCCGCTGCTCTTCAACTGGATGAGCCGGAACGGTCGACGCGACGTGAGTTCGATCCGCCGCGCATCCGAAAACGTCGAGTAGCCGATCGTGACGTCCGGTGGAAGCTTCTCGTCGAGACAGCGCGTCTCGGGACTCCGATAGCTGAAATACGCGGAGGCGGCAGCCAAATCGGGGACGGCGCCTGAGACAAACGCTGTCGCGACCAGGGCAGCCGATAGGACGGGAAGCGCCCACGGCACCCACCTGGTCGGCAGCGGCAGCAGAACGAAGACGAGCGGGGCGATCAGGACCGGCCAGAGGTAGAGGTAGTCGGTGATGATCAGAACGAGTGTCGCGGCAAGCCCCGTCACCGGCACGAGCGAGTAGTACAGGGTTGCCGTCGTCCGCGGACCGAAAGTCTCCCGCTTTCGGAGCAGCCGCACGGCGAGGACGATCGCGACCGCGAGCCCGCCGACCGCGAGAACCGCTCCAATCAGGACAACGGATGCCGTGGCCGGCGCGGCCAGCAGCGACCGGATGTACGTCTCGATGTTCGCTATCCGACCGGAGAACACCGCGTCGTCGATATACGCGAGCGGCGAACCACCCTGCAGTCGCGTAAAGAAGGCGATCCGAATCACAAACGCGAGCAGGATCGTCCCACCTGACCAGGCCGCTGGCCGCAGCACCGTCCGAAACCCACCCGAGAACCCGCGCAGGAGCAGGACACACGCGAGGGCTGGAACCGTGAACACCAGTGCGAGCGGATTGGATGCCGCGGTCAGCGCGATCCCGATTCCCAGCGCGATCTTCACCCACCGCGCACACCCGAAGAACAGGATCGGAGCAACGATAATCATCAGGTACATGCCGAAGTAGTAGGTTGGCGCGAGCTGGTATTCGAACAGCCAGGTCGCCCCGATGAGCGGCAGCATGAGGAGCGGGAACGTCGCAATTCCAGCACGAACCAGCCGCCGCGCAAGGCTCTCGCCCGGAAACAGGTACCGGATGAGCGCGAACAGTCCCACGAACAGCAACGCATTGTTCATCGCCGCAACGATCAGGTAATACGCCTGCACCGTGCCACCCGCGAGGGCGTAGGCCACCAGGCTGATCGGGATCTCGGGGAACACGAAAACCTGGGGCGAGAAACTCCAGTCCAGGGCCCGACCGGTGAAGACATCCTGCGCGAATTGGAACAGCACCCCGTTGTCGCTCGAACTCAGGTCGAACGTCGTCGGCCAGCCGGTTGCACCGGTGTCCCCCGCGCGGATGAGGAAGATCAGCGCCGTCAGCGCGGCGACCAACAGGGCCGTAAGCGCGATCCAGAGCAGGCGTCGCGTCATCTGGGGAGTCTAGCTACCGGGAGTCTGGCTGCTGGGCGTCTGGCTGCTGGGGAGTCTGGCTAATGGAAGATCTGGCTAGGCGTCGATCCGGGCTCGATCGAACCCGTCCCCCGCGATAATGAATTCCTTGCGTGGCGCGACCTCATTGCCCATCAGCAGTTCGAACACTCGCGCGGCCTCCTCGGCAGCCTCCGCGTCCCGAACTGTGACGCGGCGGAGCGTCCGGTGTCGTCGGTCCATCGTCGTCGTGGCGAGTTGATCGGCATCCATCTCGCCGAGTCCCTTGTAGCGCTGGATCGGATCCTGGTAACGCTTTCCCTGGCGCTTGAGACCCGCGAGAACGGTGTCGAGCTCCTTCTCCGAGTAGGTGTAAATCGTCTCGTTGGGCTTCGACCCCGGGTTCATCACGATGACGCGATGCAACGGCGGCACCGCCGCGAAGACCCTGCCCGCCTCGATCATCGGACGCATGTAGCGGAAGAAAAGGGTCAGCAGCAGGGTGCGGATGTGGGCGCCGTCGACGTCAGCGTCGCTCATCATGATGATCTTGCCGTAGCGGGCCTGCTCGAGCTCGAACGACCGACCCGATCCGGCACCGACCACCTGGATGATCGACGCGCACTCGGCGTTCGACAGCATGTCCGAGATGGATGCCTTCTGCACGTTCAGGATCTTCCCGCGGATCGGCAGGAGGGCCTGGTACTCGCTGTCGCGCGCGAGCTTGGCCGTACCGAGTGCGGAATCGCCCTCGACGATCATGAGCTCGGTGTTGAGGACATCGGTCGAGCGGCAATCGACGAGCTTGGCCGGAAGGGATGAGCTCTCGAGCGCATTTTTGCGGCGCTGCGTCTCCTTGTGGGCCCGGGCCGAGATCCTGGACTTCATCTCGGCGACGATCTTGTCGAGCACGAGGGACGACTGTGCCTTGTCGTCGCGTTTCGTCGACGTAAACCGCTCGCCCATAGTCTTGGCGATGACGTTCGCAACGATGTTTCGGACGCCGGGAGTTCCGAGGATCTCCTTGGTCTGTCCCTCGAACTGCGGCTCAGGAAGACGAACCGTCAGCACCGCGGTGAGACCGGCGAGAATGTCATCCTTCTCGAGCTTGTTGTTGCCGACCTTGAGCCGGCGCGCGTTCAGCTCGACCTGCGACCTGAGAAACTTCATCATCCCCTGCTCAAATCCGGCCTGGTGGGTGCCGCCCTTTGGCGTCGAAATGATGTTGACGAAACTCTTGAAGACCGTGTCATAGCCAGTCCCCCAGCGCAGCGCGATGTCGACTTCGACGGTTCGCGTGAGTTCGGTCGGCATCATCGCGCCGGTCTCCTGCAGCACGGGCACCGTCTCGGTGAACGTTCCGTCGCCCTGCATCCGCCAGGTGTCAGTCAGTGCTGTATCCGGCGCGAGGAAGTCGACGAACTCGGAAATACCGCCGGCAAAACTGAACGACTGCAGGATCGGTTCCGCACCGCGGCGATCCTCCATCTCGATTCGCAGCCCCGGGACGAGGAAGGCGGTCTGTCGCGCGCGCGAGACCAGTTCATCAGTCTGGAAGTCCGCACCGCGAGTAAAGATCTGCCGGTCGGCCCAATAGCGGATGCGCGTCCCCGTCACGTTCTTCGCGACCTTGCCGATCACCCGAAGTTCGCTCCCCGACACGAACGGCGAGAAGACGGCATCCGGTGTCGGCGCAGCGCCGTTGTCGGCGAACGTTCCAGGCTCACCGCGATGGAACGACATGGCGTACGTCTTACCGTCGCGATCGACCTCGACATCGAGTCGTTCGGACAGGGCGTTGACGACGGAGGCACCGACCCCGTGCAGCCCACCAGAAGCGGCATACGAACCCGAACCGAATTTCCCGCCGGCGTGAAGCTTCGTGAAGACCACCTCGACACCGGTCAGTCCCGTCTTCGGTTCGATATCAACGGGGATGCCGCGAGCCGTATCCCGGACCTCCACGGAGTCGTCGGCGTGCAGGACGACGTCGATCGACGTGCCGTGACCGGCGAGAGCCTCGTCGACCGAGTTGTCGATGATCTCCCAGAGGCAGTGCATGAGTCCGCGGGCATCCGTCGAACCGATATACATACCCGGGCGTTTACGTACCGCCTCGAGCCCCTCAAGGACTGACAGATGTCGGGCGGAGTAATCGGAACTTGCCACGAGGACTCCTTGTGAACTTGGGCGTGGGACGGTTCAAGACTAATTACTCGGGGCGACAGTGCCGCGCGCGACACCCGGAGTGGGGTGCTCACGGCGTTCACGTTGCGCGCACAGCGAAATATGGGCTAATTACCCGGCGTTTGACCCACGTCTGTAACACGAGCGTGTTTGGATAGATGAAAGGGATTACGCACGGTACTACAGAACCCGAAGGAGCAGCCCATGTCTCAGATCACCGAGAACGACGTAGAGCTTGGCTCCGCCTACCAGCTTTCAGCGCTCGATCGCTGTGACAGCTGCGGCGCGCAGGCTTACGTCCGCGCAACGATGTCCACCGGCGACCTGCTCTTCTGCGCCCACCACGCGGCCCAGTTCAAAGAGAAGCTATCGGCCACCGCGCTCGAGTGGCACGACGAGTCCTACCGCCTGCTCGACGAGCAGAACGCGTAGGCGCACCTGACATCGAAAGAATGCCCGCTCAGTCTGAGCGGGCATTCTTTTTGGTTAACGGGACTGGACCCGCTCGAACGGATGCCAGCGGCGGTCATCGCCGAAATCGGTGAGCCGGGCTTCGTAGGCCTGAACGGCGAGCCGCTCGTGCGCAAGCACGGGCTCGGAGTCCGGGTCGAGGCGACCGAGCAGCGCGCGCGTGAAGTGCGGGTTCATGACGAGTAGCGGCCCGATGAGCGACGTCCCGATGAAGTTGTTGCGACGCACGCCCTCGACCGCTGTCGTTGTGTTGCGCCCGATCCCGCGATCCGCTGTCAGGAATCCCGGCACTTCGTCTGACGCCGTCACCATCGAGAACTGGGATTTGTAACCAACGACCGGCGCATCCACCGCGACTTCCGGTACGCGACCGATGACCTTCCCGTTGTATCGGCCGAACATTTTCAGCGTCGCCTCGAGCTGAAATACGCCGACACCAGGCTCGTCGTAGCCCATCTCGTCATTGCGGATGCGCGTCCCGAAGACCTCAAGGGCGTTGTGAGTAAAGAGAAACGAGGTGCCGGACTCGATGAGATCATCGATCCGCTTCCTGTGCGGCTTCAGCCGTTGGATGGCCTTGAGCTGCCCCTGCTCGGTGAGCGGTCCGAGATAGACGAGGTCGGGTCGACCGGATACGAACTCGGGGGTGTCGGTGAGACCCGTGCGGACAATGCGCGCGTCCGGACGGCACTGTGCGAGGTAGGCGATGTTGGCGTTGTCTCCGTGCAGGTTCGCGACCTCGGGGAAAAGCATCTCGATCGTCAGGCTCATGCGTGCTCCTGCAGTCGCGCTCGCAGCCGCTTCTGCACCGGGTTACCGGTGATCAGCGCGTTGTGGACGCTGTGCAGGTTGAAGACCTCGTCCGCTCCGTCGAGCTCGATGAGGTCGGCCGCTGCGGTCTCGGACTCGACAGTAAGGATGCGCGCAGGGTCGACACCGGCGATCGCCAGCCGTAGCGCCTGGTCGTGCCGTCGAACACCGCCGACGACGATCTGCCCAAGCGAGTCATCGGCGAGATATTCGTAGTCGGCGTCATACGTCCAGGCGGTGTTTTCGACATCCGTCACGCGCTCGCTCACCTCGTCGATATTGAGCACGACGGCCTTCCGCCCACGGAACGAGGCCAGATACTCGAACGCCCGCGAACAGGCCACGCCGACGAGCCCCTTTGTCAGAAGGCGCACCAGTTGGACGTCGCCGACCATCTCCGTCGCGAACCGGGTCGTGGGCGGCTCCAGGCGCTCGAAGGCCGCAACGATCCGATCCTTCGGAACACCGAGTCGGCCAAGCGCCGCCGCGACCGCGATCTCGTTGTAGACGTTGACGATGTTGCCGTTGATCAGCCGCGCCGGGTGGCTCTCACCGTCGAGCTCGAGCGTGACGCGACCGTTGGCCGCGTCGATGTCCAGTGCCCGATAGGCCGCCGCCGGAGAACGGAACCCGCAGGCCGGGCAGCGCACCTTGCCGATGTGGTTGAACCGCCAGTACTCCCAGTCGAGCGAGTGGTCGCAGACCGGGCAGATCGCGACATCCACCGCGGCGCCACTCGGTCGGTCGCCATCGGTCGGCAACCGGTCGACGGCGAAGTAGGTCCGCGGATTCGACTCCCCGCCGAGCGAGGCGGCGATGAGGTCGTCGGCGTTGAGCACAAGGCTGGTGCGCTCGGGCAGCGCCGACGAGATGATCCACGCGATGTAGGCGGGATGCGCGTTGCGCTTGATCGAGTCCCGCGTGAGGTTCATGCACACCAGCAGGTCCGGAACGAGGCCGGGCAGGATGAGTTTCGCCGACCGCTCATCCATCTCCATGACCGCGATGTCGGCCTTCGGCCTGCCCGTCCAGGTGACCGCGCCGATGAGCGTCGTTGCGACGCCCGCGGCGAGGTTCGAACCGTTGCGGTTGCTCGCGACTCGCAGTCCCTGGGCCTCGAGAGCCTCGGCGAGCAGGTTGGACACCGTGGTCTTGCCGTTTGTGCCCGTAACCACGACCACGCGCGCGGGATGCCGGACCGCGCCGATGATCCCAGGATGCAGCTTGCGCGCGATCAGCCCCGGCACATGGGTGCCCTGCCGTCCGAGCGCCCTGAGTGCGAACACCGAAAGCTTGACCGCCCAGATCGTGAGCAGCAGGCGCAACGCGGCCGGCCTACTCGAGGTAGTCGCGCAGCGACTGCGATCGGGACGGGTGGCGAAGCTTGGCCATCGTCTTCGACTCGATCTGGCGGATGCGCTCGCGCGTCACACCAAACGTGTCACCGATCTGGTCGAGGGTCTTCGGCATTCCATCCCCGAGTCCGAAGCGCATCCGGATCACTCCGGCCTCACGCTCCGACAGCGAATCGAGCAGGCTCTCCAACTGCTTCTGCAGCATGGTGAAGCCCACCGCATCCGCCGGGACAACCGCCTCGGTGTCCTCGATGAGGTCACCGAACTCGCTGTCGCCGTCCTCGCCGAGTGGGGTGTGCAGCGAGATCGGCTCGCGGCCGTACTTCTGCACCTCGATGACCTTCTCGGGGGTCATGTCGAGCTCGCGGCTCAGCTCCTCCGGGGTGGGCTCCCGCCCGAGGTCCTGCAGCATCTGGCGCTGGACACGCGCGAGCTTGTTGATGACCTCAACCATGTGGACCGGGATGCGGATAGTGCGAGCCTGGTCGGCCATCGCCCGCGTGATCGCCTGGCGGATCCACCACGTTGCATAGGTGGAGAACTTGAAGCCCTTCGTGTAGTCGAACTTCTCGACTGCACGGATGAGGCCGAGGTTGCCCTCCTGGATCAGGTCGAGGAACTGCATTCCACGGCCCGTGTAGCGCTTAGCGAGCGAGACCACGAGTCGGAGGTTGGCGCCGAGCAGGTGGCTCTTGGCACGCTGTCCGTCTTTCGCAACCCAGAGCAGTTCTCGCCCGAGGGAGGAACGACGCTCGGCGTCGGTCATGTCCGACATCTTGTCTTCGGCGAACAGGCCGGCTTCGATTCGCATCGCGAGCTCGACCTCTTCTGCCGCGTTCAGCAGGGCGACCTTACCGATCTGCTTCAGGTAGTCCTTGACCGGGTCGGCGGTGGCACCCGTGATCGCGCTCGAATAAACGGGCACTTCGTCTTCGTCGTCGACCAACGACAGCACGAGCGCACCCTGCGGGAGCTCTTCTGCCGGCTTGGCCTTATCGTCATCGTCATCGGTCTCGTCGGTGGCCTCTTCGCCCTCGACGACGGCACCCTTGACGACATCGGCCGCATCCGGGTCTACGACATCCGCAACATCGACTTCAACTTCATCATCGAGTTCGCCATCGACGTCGTCTTCGTCAACATCGTCTCCGGCAGCAGCCTTGGCACCGCGCTTGGCCTTAGCCGGTGCGGCCTTGGCTGCAGCGGTCTTGGACTTGGCAGGAGCTTTCTTCGCAGCGGCCTTGGGCTCGGCAACCGCCTTCGTCGCGGTCACGGCGGCGGCGCTCGACGAGGTCTTCGCCTTGGTCTTGGCCGTCGCGGAGTCGACAATGACCTCGTCCAGCGCGTCGGCCGTCGTTGCTTTCTCTGTTGTTACGTTCTTGGTCCGGGTTGCCATGGGAACACCTTTCCGGGGCATTAAGGGGTGAAACTGTGGCTTCTGCTAGTCATTCGTAGACCATCAGGGCGCCGTTCACATCGATCCAACTTCTGCACCCTCCAACCTGCAGAGGGCACCCTCCAACCTGCAGAGGGGCAGCACTAAGACCCTTGTCAAGTCCCCGCCGCTCCACCATGAAGGTGAACACCGTGAGGTGTTTGCGGTTTACGGGCCCAGACCGGGTCTTGGTTTAATTATTGCACGTTTCCTGAGAAGCACTTGCCATTGGCTACGACACTTCCGCCAAGTCACACGGACTGGCATCCACGACGTCGCCTTCAGGCTCGTCTCCTGCGCCACGCTCTCATCAATGCAACCCACAACGGGGCCACTTCTATTCCCTCCTGCTCGTGCATCCGGCGTCGCGTCTGGCGCCGAGCCCTGACAAGAAAGACGACTCCAAGACCGACCACCAGGTACTGGACCAGGAACGCGATTCGAAACCCGCCGAGCGTGTAGACACTCGCGGCCGCATCCGATCCGCCGGCGGCCGCGTCGAGAACGATCCCAATCAGGAACATCATGACGAACGAGGCGAGAAACCCACCGACGTTCACGATGCCCGTCGCAGAACCGAGGCTGCGCATCGGGTTGAAGGTGCGCGCGAAATCGAGCCCGATCAGGGATCCTGGTCCCCCGATCGCGATCACGACCACCAGCAGCACGATCGACCACACGGGTGGCTGCCCCGGCCAGACCAGAACGAGCGTCCAGGCGAGCCCCATGCCGATCACGATTCCGAGCACGATGTTGCTCCTGCGCAGCGGATACCTCGCCGTAAGAAGTCCAAGGATCGGTCCAGCGACGACCGCGGCAACCACCATCAGCGTGAGAAGCAGCGACGCGTTTTGGGGACCGTAGCCCAGGGCAACCGAGAGGAAGGGAAATCCCCACAGCAGGCTGAACACCGAACCGGATGACTGGGTCACGAAATGCGACCAGAACCCGAGTCGGGTTCCGGGTCGCCCCAGGGCTGTGCGGAGTTGCTTGAGGGCGGGCACGGGAACTCCCGAGACCGTGGGAATCGAGGACGTGATGGGCGAGGTGCCGTTGTGCACGAAGAACAGCACACCGAGGAAGGCCAGCGCCGACGCGCCCGCCGCGGTCAGGAAGGTGGTGCTCCATCCCGCACTGTGCAGAAGAAGCGAGAGGGGAAAAGCGGAGATCACCTGGCCGACCGTGCCAAGAACACCGAGCCACTGCGACACGATCGGCAGTCGCCGACCCGAGAACCAGTTCGGCAACAGCCGGAGGACCGAGATGAAGGTCATCGCATCCCCCGCGCCCAGCAGCATCCTGCCCACGATTGCGAGGCCGACGTTCGGGGCAAGCGCGAGAGTGACCTGACCGACCAGCATCAACAGGGCGCCAAGAGCAATGAGCCGACGCGACCCCACGCGATCGAGAATGAGGCCGACCGGAATTTGCAGCCCCGCGTAGACCATCAACTGGATGACGGCGAGACTCGAGAGGACAGCCGCGGACACCTGGAACCGGTCCGTCGCTGCCACGCCCGCCACCCCCAGCGACGAGCGCTGCAGCACGGCGACTACGTAGGCAAAGGTCGCAAAACCGAAGATCACCCATGACCTTCGCGAATTCACACCACGAGTGTATCGAGCGCTATATCGAGGGGCTGTCGTCGTCGCGGCGCATCGCGAGAAAGTTCTGCAGCTCCGCAGCGATCGAGTCGGCCGACGGGAGTTCGCCATCCTCATCCGTCAGCGGTGAACGCATCGGGTTGTCCTGAAGGTAACTGTCGTGACGCTCCTCGAGCGTGGCAACGAGTTTCGCGAGTTCCGGATTGTTCTCGACCTGGTCGTCGATCTTCGTCAGGAAGTCACGCCCGGACTCGCGCAGGCTGTCGGTCGGGAAGATGAGTCCGGTCGCGGCGCTGAGACTCTCGATCGCCGTGACTGCCGCGAGCGGGTATTCCGTGTCGGCGAGGTAGTGCGGGATCAGCAGCACGAACCCGGCGACAGGATGACCGAGTTCCTGGAGGCGATATTCGATGAGGTGAAGTGCGTTTCCCGGCGCCTGCGTGCGTGGCTTCCAGATCGACATCGCATCGATCAACTCGGTGCGGTTGCCGCTGACGGTCACGCTGATGGGGCGGGTGTGCGGAACGGGCATCGGGATGGCATGCACCCAGGTCGACGACTTGACCTGGTACTTGTCGATCAGGCCGACCACGGCCGCGGTGAATCGATCCCACTGGAAATCGGGCTCGTATCCGGTCAGCAGGAGAAACTGCTGGCCGAGCTCGTCGTGCGCAAGGTAGAGGTTGAGGCTCGCCGGGGTGTAGTCGGCAATATGATCCTGGTCGAAGTAGATCATCGGGCGCCTCGCGCGGTAATCCAGCAGCTTGTCATTGTCGAAGCGCACCAGCGTGACGTGCTCGAGGGTGTCGAGAAGGTAGTCGCTGAGCTGCGTGACGGCAGCGCCGGCGTCCGCGAATCCAGTGAGGGCCGCGACAAGCGGCAGGCCGACCGGGACCTCGGTGAAGTCGTCGATGACGTCGTAAAGACCGGCCGGGTTTCGCATGTCTTAACTCTAATCACGAGGCACCCCGACCTTCCGGCTGGGGAGGGCTCTCACGTCATGCTCAGAGCGAACACGCTCGTACGATTGAGTAATGACCGTTCCCGCACTGCACATCACCTCCGACCCACCACTCACGCTCGACGTTGATGTGCTCGTGATCGGAGTCCGGAAGACCGACAACGGGCCGAGGCTCCTTACCGAGGATGCGACGCTTCTCGCGCTCCAGGATTCGCTTGCCGCCATCGGTGTGACCGGTGCGCAGGACGAGGTTCGGCGACTGCCCGCCATCGAGGGGTCGCCAAAGTCGCTCGCGTTCGTTGGCGTTGGTTCTGGGTCCTCCCTCGGTGCGAACGAGCTGCGCTACGCGAGCGGATCGGCCGCGCGGCAACTGCGCGGCGTCGCATCCATTGCCCTCGCTCTCCCGACGACTTCGGCGGATGAGCTGTTGGCCGTTCTCGAGGGCGCTGCGCTCGGGGCCTACGCCTATACGGAGTATCGGGTCGCCACGCTCGAAGCGACAAAGCTTCCGGCGACGAGCATCACCGTCGTGAGTTCGATCGGTGGCGCAGACGAGCGGGCGGCCAGGGCCGCGGTGATCGCGACCGCTGTACACAGCGTGCTCGACCTCGTGAACGCGCCGCCCTCGCACCTCTATCCCGAGACCTTCGCGGACCAGGCGCTCGCCCTGTCGGCTGGCGCACCGGTCGAGGTGGAAGTGCTGGGCGAGGCCGAACTGCTCGCCGGGGACTTCGGCGGAATCATCGGAGTCGGGCAGGGATCCGTGCACGGACCACGCCTCGTCAAGGTCACCTACTCCCCCACCGAGGCGACGAAACACATCGCGCTGGTTGGCAAGGGGATCACGTTCGACTCCGGCGGAATCTCGCTGAAGCCACCGGCATCCATGGTCGGTATGAAATACGACATGACCGGGGCTGCAACGGTTCTCGCCGTCACGCTCGCGGCCGCTCGGCTAGGCCTGAACATCAAGCTCACCGCCTGGCTGTGCATCGCCGAAAACCTGCCATCCGGCAGCGCCATCAAGCCGAACGACATCCTCCGCATGAAGGGCGGGAAGACCGTCGAGGTGCTCAACACCGACGCCGAGGGTCGACTCGTGATGGCCGATGGACTTGTCGCCGCGAGCGAAGAGAACCCCGACTACATCATCGACGTCGCGACCCTCACCGGCGCCCAGGTCGTCGCCCTTGGCAACCGCTACGGCGGGGTCATGGGCGACAACGCACTCGTCACTCGCGTGGTCGACGTCGCCAAACGGGTCGGAGAGACGCTCTGGCCGATGCCACTTCCGAGCGAGCTTCGGGCCGTCCTCAACTCCGATGTCGCCGACATTGCCAATGCCAAGCCGGGAAGCCCGGCCGCGGGGATGCTCGTCGCGGGGGTTTTCCTCTCCGAGTTCATTGGCAGCTCTGGCGAGGGCGACGCCAAACACACGATCCCGTGGGCGCACATCGACATCGCCGGACCCTCGGATAACAAGGGCGCCGGCTTCGGCTTCGTCGGCAAGGGGCCAACGGGCGTGACTGTGCGCGCGCTGATCGCGCTGGCAGAGGAAATATCTGCCGCGTAGTAAGGTTTTTGAGGCAGGTGAGACCTGCCCGGTATCGGCCGCTGACACATCCCGCCAGTTGGCCTTGAGCACAAAGCTGATCTTCAAGGAGTGCCTTCGTGTCTGAGCAGAACTTCGACCTCGTGGTTCTCGGAGCAGGTAGCGGTGGCTATGCCGCCGCGCTGCGAGCGAGCGAATTGGGCCTGTCCGTCGGCCTGGTCGAAAAGAACAAACTCGGGGGCACCTGCCTCCACGTCGGCTGCATCCCCACCAAGGCGCTGCTGCACTCGGCCGAGGTGGCGGATGTCTCCCGCGAGTCCGCCAAGTACGGTGTGAACACCACGTTCGGTGGCATCGACATCGCGGGGGTGACCGCCTACCGCGAGGGAATCGTCTCAAGCAAGTACAAGGGACTGCAGGGCCTGATCAAGGCCCGCGGCATCACCGTCATCGAGGGTGAGGGCAAGCTCACCTCGCCGACCACGGTGCAGGTTGGCGACCAGACCCTCACGGGCAAGAACATCATCCTCGCCACCGGTTCGTACTCGCGTTCGCTGCCGGGCCTCGAAATCGGCGGCCGCGTCATCACCTCCGAACAGGCCCTCGAGCTCGACTTCGTTCCGAAGAAGGTCGCCGTCCTCGGCGGCGGGGTCATCGGCGTCGAATTCTCCAGTGTCTGGAAGTCGTGGGGCGCCGAGGTCCAGATCATCGAGGCACTGCCGCACCTGGTCCCCAACGAGGACGAGGCAATCAGCAAGCAGTTCGAGCGCGCCTTCCGCAAGCGCGGAATCAACTTCAGCGTCGGCGTTCGCTTCCAGAGCGTCACGCAGAACGACCAGGGCGTCGTTGTCACCCTCGAGGACGGCCAGACCTTCGAGGCTGAGCTGCTGCTCGTTGCCGTCGGTCGCGGCCCGAGCACGTCGAACGTTGGCTTCGAAGAGGTCGGCGTCACGATGGATCGTGGATTCGTCATCACGAACGAGCGTCTCGCCACCAACATCCCCGGCGTTTACGCGGTCGGTGACATCGTCCCCGGCCTGCAGCTCGCGCACCGTGGATTCCAGCAGGGAATCTTCGTCGCCGAGGAGATCGCGGGCCTCAACCCGATCGTGGTCGACGACGTCAACATCCCGAAGGTCACGTACAGCGACCCAGAGGTTGCCTCCATCGGACTGTCCGAGGCCAAGGCCGCGGAGAAGTACGGTGCTGACAAGATCACCGCCTACGACTACAACCTCGCCGGTAACGGCAAGAGCCACATCATCGGAACCTCCGGGTCGGTCAAGGTCGTTCGCGTCAACGACGGCCCCGTCGTCGGTGTGCACATGATCGGCGCGCGCGTCGGCGAACTCATCGGTGAAGCCCAGCTCGCAGTGAACTGGGAGGCCTACCCCGAGGACATCGCTCCTCTCATCCACGCGCACCCGACCCAGAACGAGGCGCTCGGTGAGGCATTCCTCGCTCTTGCTGGAAAGCCGCTACACGCAATTTAGGAACGGCCCGCGTAACCCCCGAACTAATGCAACCCCAGAACTAAGCTAGCTAAATAGCACTCGGCAACATAAGGAGCATCACTGATGAGCGAATCCGTCAACCTCCCGGCACTCGGCGAGAGTGTCACTGAGGGTACGGTGACCCGCTGGTTGAAGAACGTCGGGGACCGTGTGGAGGTAGACGAGCCGCTGCTCGAGGTCTCGACTGACAAGGTCGACACCGAGATTCCATCACCAGTCGCGGGCATCATCGAGGCGATCCTGGTCGCCGAGGATGAGACCGTAGAGGTCGGGACCCCACTCGTGACCATCGGCACCGGCGACGGCGGGGCGGATGCCGCACCCGAGGCACCGGCCGAGGCCGCCCCGGAAGCAGCTGCTCCCGAGGCCGCGCCAGCCGAGCCTGTTGCAGAAGCTCCTGTTGCAGAAGCACCGGCTGCCGAAGCTCCTGTTGCTGAAGCTCCTGTTGCTGAAGTTCCTGCTGAAGCCGAGCCCGCTGCTGAGGTGGTTCCGTCGACCGAGGCTCCGGCCCCGCAGGAGGCTGCCGCAGAAACGGCTGTCTCTCCCGAGCCGGCCGCACCGGAGCAGGCGCCGGCCGCTCCCGTCGAGACCGCACCGGCCGCTCCGGTGGCAGAGGCCGCCGCACCGGTTGTTGCGGAACCGGTTGCCTCCGCTCCCGTTGCCACCCCATCTGTCCCCTCGGCGCCAGCGCCGAACGCCGGCTACGTCACCCCGATCGTGCGCAAGCTTGCGCACGATAAGGGGATCGACCTCGCCAGCCTCGTCGGCACGGGCGTTGGCGGACGCATCCGGAAGCAGGATGTCCTCACCGCGGCCGCGCCCGTCGTCGCCGCACCGGTGTCCGCTCCGGCAACCGAATCCGCTTCCGCAGAGCTTGAAACCTCGCCACTGCGCGGCACCACGGTCGCGATGTCTCGCCTGCGCAAGGTCATCGCGGATCGTGCCGTCGTCTCGATGCAGACGTCGGCGCAGCTCACCTCGGTCGTTGAGGTTGACGTGACTCGCGTCGCGAACTTCCGGGACGCGGTCAAGGCCGACTTCCTGGAGAAGACCGGCGTCAAGCTGTCGTTCCTTCCGTTCTTCGCGCTTGCCGCCGCCGAGGCGCTTCGTGCCTACCCGATCGTCAACGCGACGATCGACGGCGACTCGATCGTCTACCCGGATCACGAGAACATCAGCATCGCGGTGGACACCGAGCGCGGGCTGCTCACCCCGGTCATCCGCAACGCCGGTGAGCTCGACCTCGCCGGACTCGCCAAGGAGATCGCCGACCTCGCCAGCCGCACGCGCGACAACAAGCTGAAGCCAGACGAGCTTGCCGGTGGCACGTTCACGCTAACGAACACGGGATCACGTGGCGCGCTCTTCGACACGCCGATCGTGTTCCTGCCGCAGAGCGCCATTCTCGGCACGGGCATCGTCAGCAAGAAGCCCGTTGTCATCACCAACGATGGCCTCGACGCGATCGCGATCCGCTCGACCGTCTACCTCGCGCTCTCCTACGACCACCGCATCGTCGATGGTGCGGACGCTGCGCGCTTCCTCGTCACAGTCAAGAACCGCCTCGAGAACGGCAGCTTCGAGGGCAACCTCGGCATCTAGCCACTCGACTTCGCTGGCTTCCCGCTGAGGAAGCCTCGAATGCGCCATCCGGCCTTCCCCCTGATCATCAGGGTGGAGGCCGGATTGCTTTTGGGCCCGAGTGCGACCAGCACCGAGTCGCCGAGTCGTTCGACGAGTGTTGGCTCCGGTGCCGTGATGATCGCGCTGGCAGAGATCTCCGCACCCGCCTGAAGCCCACGGATCAGCCTCGAGTCATCGGCAAGCGCACCCGACGAAGTCTCCTCGACCCCACCGAGGCAGAGCACTGAACGGGCGCGGATACATTCGGTACGCCGTGCGAGCAGGAGCGGAAGCGCGAGCAGCGGGTCGTCCGGAAGCGGCGTGGGAGTCGGGATGGAAGTCTCCTGCGCGGCCGGCGTGGAAGCGTGATTCGAGACGGTCGGGTGCGACGCCGCGGTACTCGACCTCGTGTCTTGCGGCACGAACGCAATCGCCGCAAGGAGCGCGGCTGTCACCGCTGCCGCAACCATCCACACGGGCTTTCGCACACCGCGCAGGGACGTGACCACGCGGCTTCTCGCCGACGCGGCGGGGCTGGCCATGATCGAGTCGTGGATCCAGGTCGGCAGCCAGCTCGGAATGTGGCCTGGCCGCCGCGGCGGATGATCGGGTTCAGGTGGATCTGTCACCGGGTTGGCGGTCCCCGCCGCGATCGGAGTCTGCAACTCCCCCACGCGCGCCGGGACGGCCGAAGGGCTGATCGGAATCCGTCCGAACTCGATCGGTGCAGGCTCCGCAAGCTCGAACAGGAGCGACTCGAGTTCGGCCGCAAATTCGACCCGACGTCGACCCGCGGATGCGTCAAGCCAGGACGTGAGCTGGACGACGCGAGCCTCGCGGTCGGCGCCGCGCGCGTGGGAGAGGACGAACGCGACGAATGCCGCCAGCGCATTCCTGTCGCGTTCTGGGGCTTCGTCCGTGTCGAGGACAGCGACAGTTGGACGGTCACCGAACAGGTGAACATGCCCGAATCCGAGGAGCACGGGTTCGCCAGCGGCCCCGAGATGCACGGATGCCGCGCCAATCCGGGTGTGCGCCACACCCACGCTGTGCATCGCGGACATCGCGGCAACCACGGGCGCGATGAGCGTGACCGCTTCTCCGAGTTCAATCGACTGCCGCTCGCGAAGAAGCTGCGCCGCACTCCCCCGAACAACCCGAGCCAGGATGGCCGCAGGCAACCCGCTGGCCGCGGTCGCGACGTCCACCAACCGAACGCAGTGAGCCGTGCCGGTGGCCTCCCCGGCATCGGCAACGGCAGCGGAGATGCGGCCGAGCGCGTCGAGTTCGCGCCCGATATCGGCCCGAGGCGTCGACGGGCGGAAGATCTTGAGTGCCGCCGTTTCTCCCCTGCCGACACCCAGATAGACGTCGGCACGCGATCCGGCACCGAGCTTGCGAACAAGTCGGTAGCCGCCCAGGGTGGTCAGATCCGCGTCAGGCATCTGTCGATCATCCAGCGATCGACAGGCGCCGGACCGCCCACCAGCGCATCCTGTGGGCAAGGCGTCCGTCTGGCGGACGGTTGAGAAGTGGACCGATTACATTGCTTGCGCTGGGCAATATTGCGCCGCAGGCCAGTCACTTGACAGTCGTTGTCGCCTGGACCGCCGGCAAATGACAACGAGAGTCAATTCGGCAGGTACCCGCGGTCGGTCGGCACCTTGGCTGACACTTGCTGCCGCTTGCGGCAAGGCCAGCCGACAAGAACTGTCACCTCTCCCGTGCTGTCTGGTTGCCAGATGTGCGGTCCGTGGCCGGATGGGAAGTGGAACGTGCTTAGACTGGATGTGTGGTCGACATAGTCGTCACGGGGCTAAGCGCCAACTCCGTGCCGTATCTCGACGCTCTGGACCTCCAGCGGGCAACTCACGCTGATGTGGTCGCGGGGCGGGCGCCAGACACTGTCCTTCTTCTCGAGCACCCCGCGGTCTATACCGCAGGGAAACGCACAGAGGACTCCGAGAGGCCGACTGACGGGACTCCCGTCCTCGATGTCGACCGCGGGGGCAAAATCACCTGGCATGGGCCGGGCCAGCTCGTGGGCTATCCCATCGTGCGACTGCCCGATCCGATCGATGTCGTCGCCTACGTGCGCACGCTCGAGGCTGTGATGATCGCCACCCTCGCCGAGCTCGGCGTCAACGCCGCCCGGGTGCCGGGCAGGTCGGGAGTCTGGCTGCGTGCCACCGACGATAATCCCGGCGACAAGATCGGAGCGATCGGCATCCGCGTCGCCGAGGGTGTGACGATGCACGGTTTCGCACTGAACTGCTCAAACTCGTTCGAGGCCTACGAGGCCATCATCGCCTGCGGAATCGCGGATGCCGGAGTCACCAGCATCTCGCGCGAGCTCGGCCGTACCGTGACGCCCGCGGATGTCGTCCCCATCATCTCCGAGCAGCTCGCGTGGGCTCTCGCCCCCGAAAACCAGAACAGCCCGTACCAAATCGAGGAAAACGCATGACGCATCCACCCGAGGGGCGCAAGCTGCTGCGCCTCGAAGTCCGCAACGCGGAAACGCCGATCGAGCGCAAGCCAGAGTGGATCAAGACCAGGGCCAAAATGGGCCCCGAATACACCCACCTGCAGGGTCTCGTGAAGAGCGAGGGACTGCACACCGTCTGCCAGGAGGCCGGCTGTCCCAACATCTTCGAGTGCTGGGAAGACCGCGAGGCGACCTTCCTGATCGGCGGTGCACAGTGCACGCGCCGCTGCGACTTCTGCCAGATCGACACGGGCAAGCCCGCCGACTATGACAGGGACGAACCACGCCGCGTCGCCGAATCCGTCGTCCAGATGAACCTGCGCTACGCAACGGTCACGGGCGTCGCGCGCGACGACCTGCCCGACGAGGGCGCGTGGCTGCACGCCGAGACCGTCCGCCAGATCCACGCCATGAACCCGACAACGGGGGTCGAGATCCTCGCAACCGACTTCTCTGGCAACCCGGACCTGCTTCGCGTCGTGTTCGAGTCGCGGCCCGAGGTGTTTGCGCACAACGTCGAGACGGTTCCGCGCATCTTCAAGCGCATCCGCCCGGCGTTCCGCTACGAGCGCTCGCTCGACGTCATCACCCAGGCTCGCGACTTCGGCCTGATCACCAAGTCCAACCTGATCCTCGGGATGGGCGAGACCCGCGACGAGATCCGCCAGGCCCTGCACGACCTGCATGACGCGGGGACCGACATCATCACGGTCACGCAGTATCTTCGGCCGACTCCGCGCCATCTTCCGGTCGATCGCTGGGTGCGCCCGGAGGAATTCGTCGAGATCAAAGACGAGGCCGAGGAGATCGGCTTCCTCGGCGTTCTCGCCGGACCGCTGGTGCGTTCGAGCTACCGCGCCGGGCGCCTGTGGGCGCAGTCGATGGTTGCGAAGGGACGAGAGATCCCGGCCGAAATGAGTTCGCTGGCCGACGCCAGCCTTGGCTTCGCGCAGGCCGTATCCTAGACGGATGGCACGCACCCAAGAGCCCGTAAAAAAGGTCAAAGAGCCCAACCGTCTCAAGCAGATGTGGGACGTCTTCACGATGACCCGCAAGTACGACAGCCAAGCGATCTGGTGGATGCTCGCCGGGTTCATCCTGCCGATAGCGGTCGGCCTCGTGCTTGCCTACATCCTGTCTTCCGACAACCTGTTCGGCTTCATCCTGTACATCGTCGCGGGCGTGATGGCCGGCATCCTGCTGGTGCTGATCATCCTCGGCCGCCGTGCGGAGCGCGCCGCGTACTCGCAGATCGAGGGGCAGCCCGGAGCAGTTGGCGCTGTGCTCAAGAGCTCGGTGCGCCGCGGCTGGCAGGCCAGCGAGCTCCCCATCAACGTCAGTCCGCGCACCCAGGACGCGGTCTATCGCGCGGTCGGACGAGGCGGCGTCGCACTGATCGGCGAGGGGCCAAGGTCGCGCACCCAGCGGATGCTCGAGGACGAGCGCAGGACCGTCGCGCGCATCCTGCCGAACGTCCCCGTCACGTTCCTCTACGTCGGGCCGGACCCCGAATCCACTCCGCTGTACAAGCTGCCGGGCGGACTGCGCAAGATCAAGCCGTCGCTGCGCAAGGCGGAGATCCTCGCCGTCAGCAATCGACTGGACTCGCTCAAGAAGCCGCCGGTCGGCATCCCCAAGGGCATGGACCCGAGCCGCGCCCGGGCGCCGCGGCCCCGCTAGCCCGCGGCCCCGCTAGCCCGCTCTAGCGGCGAACGAGAATCGTGCCGGCCCAGCGGTCGTGGAGCCCGCGCTGGTCCTTGTCGTAGATGACGGCCGGGATGAACAGGCACACCAGGAACGTGCGAACGAACGGTCGCCAGTAACCGAGGTAGCCAGGGACGACCGGAACGACCCGCAGCCCCATGATGAGGTGGCCGATCGAGCCGTTCAACACCAGCAGGAACAGCACCTGCATCACGCCGAACAGCGCGAGCGTTTTGAGACCGACCGAATCGGGCCAGAAGAACACGTGGATGATCCCGTAGGCGATCCCCCAGTCGATGGCCACGGCAATCAGCCTGCGTCCGAGCCTGGCGATGGAGCGCGGCCCCGCGTTGGGCAGGCCAAGCCGTTTGCCCGGCCAGTCGGTGGATGCTCGGGCGGCTGTGGACATCCATCGATTCTACCGATTGGCGCTCTCGTAACATTCACGAAACAATTGCGTCACGGTCGCGAAACTCCGCCCCCGTACCCTCAAGGCAGGCTGCGTTTTGCAGATCCCGTTACCCACGCTCATTGGAGTCGCCACAATGTTCAAAGATTCCTCCGAGGTGCTGAAGTTCATCAAGGACAACGACATCAAGTTCCTTGACATCCGGTTCACCGATCTTCCCGGTGTCCAACAGCACTTCAACATCCCCGCCTCGACAGTCGACGAGGAATTCTTCTCCGTCGGCCAGCTGTTCGACGGCTCCTCGATTCGCGGCTTCGCGAACATCCACGAATCAGACATGCAGCTGATCCCGGACGTGACGACCGCCTACGTCGATCCCTTCCGTGTCGAGAAGACGCTCATCATGCTCTTCGATATCTACAACCCGCGTAACGGCGAGATCTACCACCGCGACCCGCGCCAGGTCGCCAAGAAGGCCGAGAAGTACCTCGCCTCGACCGGCATCGCCGACACCGCGTTCTTCGCGCCGGAAGCCGAGTTCTACATCTTCGACGATGTCCGCTACGACGTGAAGCAGAACGCCAGCTTCTACTCCGTGGATTCGGATGAGGGCGCCTGGAACTCGGGCCGCGTCGAAGAAGGCGGAAACCTCGCCAACAAGACCCCGTACAAGGGTGGATACTTCCCGGTCAGCCCCGTCGACAAGCAGGCCGACCTTCGCGACGACATCAGCCTCAAGCTGATCGACGCCGGCCTGATCCTCGAGCGCGCCCACCACGAGGTCGGCACCGGTGGCCAGGCCGAGATCAACTACCGTTTCGACACTATGGTGCACGCGGCCGACGATCTCCTGAAATTCAAGTACATCGTCAAGAACACGGCGCTCGAGTGGGGCAAGGCCGCAACGTTCATGCCGAAGCCGCTCTTCGGCGACAACGGCTCTGGCATGCACACCCACCAGTCGCTGTGGAACGATGGCACGCCGCTGTTCTACGACGAGAGCGGATACGGCGGACTCTCCGACATCGCTCGCTGGTACATCGGCGGACTGCTCAAGCACGCCCCGGCTGTGCTCGCGTTCACCAACCCCACGCTCAACTCGTACCGTCGGCTCATCCCCGGCTTCGAGGCGCCCGTCAACCTGGTGTACTCGGCTGGTAACCGCTCGGCGTCCATCCGGATCCCGATCACGGGAACGAACCCGAAGGCCAAGCGCATCGAGTTCCGCGCGCCGGACGCCTCTGGGAACCCGTACCTCGCCTTTGCCGCCCAGCTGATGGCCGGTCTCGACGGCATCAAGAACAAGATCGAGCCGCACGAGCCCGTCGACAAGGACCTGTACGAGCTTCCCCCCGAGGAGGCGAAGAACATCCCGCAGGTTCCCGCTTCGCTCGAGGAGGCGCTGCAGGCCCTAGAGGCCGATAACGAGTTCCTCACCGCGGGTGGCGTCTTCACGTCCGACCTGATCGAGACCTGGATCACGTACAAGCGTGAGAAGGAGATCATCCCGGCCGCACAGCGTCCGCACCCGTTCGAATACGAGCTGTACTTCTCGGTGTAATCCTCGCCACGATTTCGGGCCGCATCCTTTGGGGTGCGGCCCTTTTCGTTTGTGTCCATCACGCTGTTGCTGTTCCGGATGGCGGTGCTGCCCCTCGCGCCGGGCGCTGAAAACGAAGGAGTTCCTGGTCTCCTGACGACTGAACACGTCGTTCGCGCAGCAATTCGCCCAAGACTCCTTCGTTTTCGGCAGGATCAGCGCACAACGTCACTGCGTGGGCGGAGCATCTGCGTGGGCGGAGCATCTGGGTGGGCGGAACATCTGCGCAGAGGAATCGCACGAACTGGGTGCGGCGGATGAGGGTGAGCAGCCGCCGCTGGCCGGCGAAACGCGATGATCAGAAAGGGCCATGACCGCTGTAGGCGATCCGGAGAGTGAGTCGGTTCAGGGTGCTTGAGAAACCGTCCGCGGAATCGAGCCGCGCGTCCTCCCATCCACGCCTCCCGATTCGTGCGTTCACCAACACCGCGACTGTCACTCAAAACGAAGGACTTCCCCTGCGATAAGCACTCCGAATCGCGGTTGCCGCGGCGTGTCGCCCTAAGACTCCTTCGTTTTGAGAAGCGCGACCACGATCCCAAGATCCGCAGGCCCGCAAGATCCGCAGGCCCGCAGAACCTCAACCCGTGACGGGCGGATTCACGGGCGAGCCGTAGAAGCGCCGCTCGAAGACCTGCCGGGCGTGGCGTGTCACGCGCAGGTAATCGTCATCCAGTTGGCTCGCGGACCCCGGCGGATACTCAAGGAGCCTCGCGACGCCCTCGAGCGCCTGCCTGTCCGTCGGCAGAACGTCGGCTGTCCTCGAAGTCCAGAGCGTCATGGCAGAGCGAGCGCGCGACGCGATGATCCAGGCGTCGTGCAGGCGCGCTGCATCCGATTCCGAGACCAGCTTGTTCTCGGTTGCGACCCTGAGGGCGTCGAGAGTTGATGTCGTCCGCAGGCCCGGAATGTGCGCCCCGTGTTGCAGCTGCAGCAGTTGTACGAACCACTCGACGTCGCTGAGCGAGCCGCGCCCGAGCTTGAGATGGCGAGCTGGATCCGCGGCCTGCGGCAGGCGCTCCGACTCGACGCGAGCCTTGATCCGCTTGACCTCGCGGACATCCTGCTCGCTGATCTTCGACGGAAAGCGCACCTCATCAGCCAGCGCTTCGAAGTCGCGGATGAGGGATTCCTCCCCCGCGACGCCGCGGGCACGCAGCAGCGCCTGTGCCTCCCAGGTCAGCGACCAGCGCTGGTAGTACGCGCGATAGCTGTCGAGGGAACGGGCGACGGCGCCGTTCTTGCCCTCGGGACGCAGCCCGATGTCGAGGTCGAGCGGCAGGCGCAGATCCTCCGTCAACCGCCCGAGTCTCTGGACGATCTGCTCAGAGCGCGCCTGCGCCTCTTCGCCCGTCGCCGTGCCCGCACGGTAGACGTACATGACGTCGGCATCCGACCCGAAGCCGACCTCGCGGCCGCCGTAGCGCCCCATCGCGATGATCGCGAACTCCATGCCGTCGGTGTCGCGACGCGCCAGCGAGAGGATGCCGGTGAGCAGCGCCGTCGTGATGTCGCTGAGCGCGATCCCCAGCTCCTCGACCGTGATGAACCCGAGGATCGCCGCAAGAGCCAGACGCAGCACCTCGCGACGACGAGCGTTGCGCAGGGCCAGCGCCGCAGCCTCGACGTCATCGTCGTGGCGCGCGATCGTCGCCCTGGTCTCCTCGAGCAGGAGAGAAAGACTGTGCGGGGCCAGCTCGTCCTCGTTCTCGAGCCAGGCCGCGCCCTCCGGGATCCGCTCGAGCAGTGTGCTGACATACCGCGAACCCGAGAGCACGCTGGTCAGGCGCTGGGCGGCGCCGGATGAGTCGCGCAGCATCCGCAGGAACCAGTAGGCCTCTCCGAGGTCGTCGCTCAATCGACGGAAAGCGAGGAGCCCGTGATCCGGATCCGCGCCCTCGGCGAACCAGCCGAGCATAACCGGAAGCAGCGTGCGCTGGATCGTTGCGCGACGCGAGACGCCACCCGTGAGAGCGGCAATGTGGTGAAGCGCGCCCTTGGGATCGCGGAAACCGATGGCCGCCAGCCGCGCCACCGCCTGATCGCTCGACAGTGTTAGTTCGTCATCCGGCAGCGCCGCCACCGCGCTCAGCAGCGGGCGATAGAACAGGCGCTCGTGCAGGCTGCGCACCTCGTGCTTGGTGTGTTGCCACGCCTCGGTCAGCTCATCGGCGCTGTGGAACAGCCCGGTCGCCCTCGCGAGTACCCGCACGGCCTCCGGGTCGCGAGGCATCAAATGCGTGCGGACCAGGCGAGAGAGCTGCAGCCGATGTTCGAGCAGCCGCAGAAATCGATAGTCGTGGGAGAACTCGTGCGACTCGACCCTGCCGATATAACCCTGCGCAGCGAGAGCAACCAACGCCGGGAGTGTCGCCTGCTGCCGAACCTCCGGGTCGTACTGCCCGTGAACGAGTTGAAGCAGCTGGATGGTGAACTCGACGTCGCGCAGGCCACCCGGTCCGAGCTTGAGCTGGATGTCCCGCTCATCAGACGGAATGTTCTCGGTGACGCGCTCGCGCATCCGCTGCACCGACTCGACGAAGCCCTCCCGGCCCGCGCTCGACCACACGAGCGGAGATACCCCGGCCACATACCGCGATCCAAGTTCGAGATCTCCGGCGAGCGGGCGCGCCTTCAACAGCGCCTGGAACTCCCAGCTCTTGGCCCAGCGCTCGTAGTACGCGAGATGGGATTCGAGGGTGCGGACGAGCGCGCCGTCCTTTCCCTCCGGACGCAGGTTCGCATCCACTTCCCAGAGTCCGGGTTCCGAGGCGAGTTCCTGGATGCCGCGGGCCGTCTGGACGGCCAGGCGCGTCCCGATCTCCACGGCCAGATCCGGCGCGATTCCCTCGGAGGCCTCGACGACGAAGATCACGTCGACGTCGCTCACGTAGTTCAGTTCGCGCGCGCCGGCCTTGCCCATGCCGATGATCGAGAGTCGCGTCCTTGCGATGTCCTCTGCGGCACCGCGGACGCTGCGACGCGCGACGTCGAGAGAGGCATCGAGGGCCGCTCCCGCAAGGTCGGAGAGCATGCTGGTGACGGAGGAGACGGCCGCGAGCGGATCGGCGCTCGAGAGATCCCAGGCCGCGAGTTGGGCGAGGTGCCGACGATAGCGCACCCGGAGGGCCGTGAACGCGGCGTCGTCCGTCAGCCCGTCCACCGACTCGAGCAGCGACGCTCGAAGCTCATCGAGGCCGGGTAGAGAGTGCAGCGGGGCGGCAAGGCAGGCAAGCTCCTCCGGATGCCGAAGGAAGAATTCCGCGAGCCCCCTCGAGGCGCCGAGGATGCGGATGAGTCGACCGGCCGCATCCGACGAATCCGCCAGCTTCGCGACCGCGCTCGGTGCATGCTCGCGCAACTCGCCGAGGAGCTTGAGCGCCTGGTCGGCGTCCGCGGCGCTCGCGAAATGCGCGATGAGCTCATCCGGCAAATCGCCGAGCAGGTCGCGAGTGGAGCCCAACTCGGTAAATCCGAGTTTGGCCAGCTCAGTCAGCGTCGTCTGAGGCCTGGGAGTCATCTAGTTGTGGGGTACCTCGGCTGCCAATTCGTGCGTTGTTAGCATCACAATATTTCCAGATTGCTCTCGAGCTCGAACGGCGTTACCTGGGCGCGGTAGGCATTCCACTCGCGGCGCTTGTTCAGCAGCACGAAGTTGAAGACCTGCTCCCCCAGCGTCTCGGCGACCAGCTCGGAATCCTCCATGAGCGAGACCGCATGATCGAGGCTCGCGGGAAGCTGGTTGTAACCCAGCGCCTTGCGCTCGGCATCCGACAGGCTCCAAACGTTGTTCTCGGCCTCCGGCGGCAACTCGTAGCCCTCTTCGATGCCCTTCAGCCCCGCGGCCAACAGAAGCGAGTATGCGAGGTACGGGTTCGCGGCGGAATCCATCGCACGGTATTCGACCCGCGAGCTCTGGCCCTTGTTCGGCTTGTAGAGCGGAACGCGAACGAGCGCAGAGCGGTTGTTGTGGCCCCAGGTGACGAAGCTCGGAGCCTCATCCCCGCCCCACAAGCGCTTGTACGAGTTGACGAACTGGTTGGTGACGGCCGTGATCTCGGGTGCGTGCCGCAGGAGCCCCGCGACGAACTGGCGTCCGATCTTCGACAGCTGGTACTGGGCGCCGCCGTCGTAGAACGCGTTGATGTCGCCCTCGAACAGGGAGACGTGCGTGTGCATGCCCGATCCGGGATGCCCGGAAAGCGGCTTGGGCATGAACGTCGCGTAGACGCCCTGCTCGATCGCGACCTCCTTGACCACGGTGCGGAACGTCATGATGTTGTCGGCCGTCGTCAGCGCGTCGGCGTAGCGAAGATCGATCTCGTTCTGGCCAGGGCCCGCCTCGTGATGGCTGAACTCGACCGAGATGCCGAGGTCTTCGAGCATCCGGACCGACCGCCGACGGAAGTCATGGGCGGTACCGCCGGGGACGTTGTCGAAATAGCCCGCGGAGTCGACCGGCTCCGGGCCGCTGTTCTTGAACTTGCTCGACTTGAGCAGGTAGAACTCGATTTCCGGATGCGTGTAGAACGTGAATCCACGCTCCCCCGCCTTCGCGAGCGTGCGCTTGAGAACGTTGCGCGGGTCGGCGACAGCCGGCTGGCCGTCCGGCGTCGTGATGTCACAGAACATCCGCGCGGTCGGATCGATCTCACCGCGCCACGGAAGGATCTGGAACGTCGTGGGGTCCGGATGGGCGAGGACGTCGGCCTCGTACGAGCGCGTCAGGCCCTCGATCGCGGAGCCGTCGAATCCGAGGCCCTCGGCAAAGGCACCCTCGACCTCGGCCGGCGCAATCGCGACCGACTTGAGCGTGCCGACGACATCCGTGAACCAAAGTCGAATGAACTTGATGCCGCGCTCTTCGATCGTGCGAAGAACAAAGTCGCGCTGCTTGTCCACGAGGCTCCTCTAACTGCTCATCCAGGCGTGTTCCGCCGCGCTATTAGGCTACTGGATATGCCCCGGCTTCGATTGGCACTCGCCCAGACCAACCCTATTCTCGGAGACCTGACCGGCAACGCGGCACAGGTACTCGAGGCGGCCAAACGCAGCTCGGCGGCGGGGGCGGACATCCTCGCGGTCGGGGAGATGGCCCTGAGCGGCTATCCGATCGAGGACCTCGCGGCTCGGCCGAGCTTCCTTCACGACTGCCACGAGGCCGTGGTCGCGCTCGCGAAAGAACTGCAGGACGCTGGTCTGGGCGATCTCGTCGTCGTGGTCGGACATCCGGATGGACCGTTCGAACCTCGACTCCTCGGCACCAGTAACGCTCCGACGGCCATCGCGATGAACCGCGCGAGCGTCCTGCAGCACGGCCACATCAAGGCGCAATACGCCAAGCACCACCTGCCCAACTACTCGGTCTTCGACGAATACCGCGTGTTCATCCCCGGCGACGAGCTCCTCGTGTTGCGCATCAAGGGCGCGGATGTCGCCCTCATCATCTGCGAGGACCTCTGGCGGGACGGCGGTCCCGTCGCCCGCGTGCTCGAGGCCGACGCGGGACTGCTGCTCGTGATCAACGCCTCCCCGTTCGAACGCGACAAGGACGAGACGCGTCTTCCGCTCGTCACCCGCCGCGCGCGGGAGACCGACACGATCGTGGCCTACGTCAACATCGTCGGCGGCCAGGATGACCTGGTATTCGACGGCGACAGCGTGATCGTCGACGGGACGGGCACGATCCTCGCTCGCGCCCCGCAGTGGGAGACGCACCTCCTGGTCACCGACCTCGACGTCGCGCCGGCCACCGAGGCGGAGCTGCCTCCCAACGTCAATAGAGTCACTCTCGCCGACAGCGCCCTGCTTTCCGACCGCGCCGAGCAGAAGCCGCTCCCCGTCGACGTGCACAAACTGCCGGACGACCGCCAGCAGGTCTGGAACGCACTCGTCCTCGGGCTGCGCGACTACGTGGAGAAGAACGGGTTCCCGAGCGTCGTTCTCGGAGTCTCGGGCGGCATCGACTCGAGCGTTGTCGCTGCCATCGCAGCGGACGCGATCGGCGCGGACCGGGTCTACGGCATTGCGATGCCCAGCAGGTACAGCTCGGGAGGTTCGGTCGATGACGCCAGCGAACTGGCCGAGCGCATCGGCTTCCACTATTCGGTACAGCCCATCGCCGACCTCGTCTCGCCGATCGAGGAGCAGTTGCACCTCACCGGCGTCGCCGCAGAGAACATCCAGGCGAGGATCCGCGGCATGATCTGGATGGCCGAGTCGAACCTGCACGGCCACCTCGCCCTCACCAACGGCAACAAGACCGAGATCTCAGTTGGCTATTCGACGATCTACGGCGACTCGGCTGGCGGCTTCGCGCCGATCAAGGATGTTCCCAAAACGCTGGTCTGGGAGCTCGCGCGCTGGCGCAACGAGTTCGCCGTCTCGCGCGGCGAGACCGCGCCGATCCCGGCCAACTCGATCGAGAAGCCACCGAGTGCGGAGCTGCGTCCCGACCAGACCGACCAGGACACGCTGCCGCCGTACGAGCTTCTCGACGCCATCCTCGACGCGTATGTGACGCGCAACCTTGGCCGCGAGGATGTCGTGGCGCTCGGGTTTGAGAAGGAGACGGTGGACTTCGTGACCCGGCTCGTCGACCACGCGGAGTGGAAGCGCCGACAGGGCGCCATCGGCCCGAAGATCAGTGGAATCGCCTTCGGGCGCGATCGCCGCCTGCCGATCACGTATCGCCCCAACCTGTAGCCGCACCCGCCCCACCCCACGGAACTCGCCCGCATTAGACTCGGGGCATGGCAGAGCAGTCAGTTCCCGCGCCCAAAAAAGTTCGCACCCGTCACTTCCAAAACGCGAAGGAAAACGGGATCAAGATCACCGGATTGACGAGCTACGACATGCTCACGGCATCCATCTTCGACGAGGCCGGAATCGACTTCCTGCTGGTCGGTGACTCGGCCGGCAACAATGTGCTCGGCCACGAGACGACGCTACCGGTGACGGTCGACGAACTCATCCCCCTGGCGCGGGCCGTCGCCGGCGCGGTCAAGCGCGCGTTCGTCGTCGCCGACATGCCGTTCGGCTCCTACGAAACCGGCCCGGACGAAGCCCTGCACACGGCCTTCCGCTTCATGAAGGAGACCGGCGCGCACGCCGTCAAGCTCGAGGGCGGGGTTCGCTCGGCCGAGCAGATCCGCCGCATCGTCTCAGCGGGAATCCCGGTCATGGCGCACATCGGCTTCACGCCGCAAAGCGAACACGGACTCGGCGGTCACGTCATCCAGGGCCGCGGCGAGGGCGTTGAGGCACTGCTCGCGGACGCCCACGCTGTCGAGGATGCCGGCGCATTCGCGGTCGTGCTCGAGATGGTCCCGACGGAGGCTGCCCGCCGGGTCACCGCGGAGCTGCGCATCCCGACGATCAGTGTCGGCGCGGGCCCGCACACGGACGGCCAGCTCCTGGTCTGGACGGACTGGGCAGG
>JAODMY010000025.1 GCA_025465535.1 Glaciihabitans sp. | reverse complement strand
TCAGCTGGATCGTCCCGAGCTGACTCGTGTTCGAGACACACACCGCTGGATCGGCCGATGCCCCGGCGTGCCAGCTTGCTCCCGTTCCCAGGCAGAATGACGTGTCCGCGACCGTGACACTCCAGTGCGCAGTGGTCGAACTGGTATCCCCGGCAACATCGAGCGTGTACCCGCTGTCCGCCGTCGCGACCACCGTGTAGTCACCCGGCAACTCCGAAGTGTAGCCAGCAGCCAGGGCCGTCGCGGCCGACGGATTGCCCGCCGGGTAGATCCGGTAACTGACATGCGCGGCAGCGTCGGCATGCACCCAGCTCAGCAGAGTCGTGTCCGAGGTCAGGTTGTCACACGACGATCCCGACGGATCCCCCACCAACGCGGTCGTAACCGTGCAGTTGACTGGAGCGACGACGAACGGTCCCCAACTCGAGGCAGAAAGCACCGCGCCTGCGGTCTGCGCGCTGGACTTCAGTACGGCGGTCACGATATAGCTACCCGCGTCCACGCTCGTATTCTCCTTGGTGAGCGCACTGGTGGTCGTTCCGTCGCTGATCCAGTAGGTGACATCCACATCCGGAGCGATGGTGATCACACCGGCCGTGTAGGTCTTCGGAGTCGCACCCTGTGGGGTGGGCGTGCACGTGGCATCCGTCGAGGATGCCGTAACCGCGATGGTGCGGCAATCGAGCGCTGCCTTGACCTCAAGCGTGAAGGTCGCTGAACCCGCAAGCACGTATTTGATGTTGCCCGAATTATCGACTGCGGCCGTCACGGTGTAGGTGCCGGGAAGCAGGCCGGTCGTCGTGCCGATCGCGGGCGTAATGGCGACGCCGGTTGGCCCACCCGTGATCGTGTAGAGCAGGCCGGTCTGGTTCTGGACGGTGATTGTGCCACCGACGGGATTGCCGGCTAGGCAGGTCTCTGCGCTCACGGTGGGCGTGGCGGGAGCGACCGGAACAGCGGGCACGGAGGGAACGGACGTGAAACAACTCAGGTCCGACACTGTGTAGGTCGGGGAGTTCCCCTTGAAGCCCATATCGTGCAGGAAGTGCTCCTGCCACGGGTCACTCGGTCCGTCGAGCTGATGCGGCGGTGTCAGCGGACCCGCTTCGGCACTGGCGGCATAGATGTCGCCCTGGCCACAGTGCACGGCCGCCTCGTACTGGAAATCCCCGGGTCCGTCGATGTAGTAGTCGTTCCTGACATCGAGTACTTGCGGCCACAGGTTGTTGGCCTGCATGTACTTCCAGCTCGTAGCCGTGACGTAGAAGGCCTCACACAGCTTGTTGGTGGAATTCGGCACGTTGCCGACGTGGATTGTTCCGCCGTTTGTGATCGGGCTGTAGGTGTACGTGACCGCGGACGGCGGAATACAAACCGGCGGCGGTATCACCACACAGCTCGGATCGATCGACGACAGCTTGCTTGCCAGGGTTCCCGTGAACGTCTCGATCGAGTTGTTGTGCGAGACGTTCGAGGCGTTCGCGAACTTGTGTCCGCTGTCGGCCGTCGCGACGACGGTGTAGCGCGAGCCGTCGTGCTCCGGCGTACCCCAGGATGCGTTGACGAGCGTGCCGAGAACCAGCGTGCCGAGAACCAGCGTCGCATCGGCGGTACACGTTGGTGGGCTCGTGCTCACGGATGCCGAGGCGTCCTTCGGAGTCGACGACGGAGTGGAAGTCGACGTGGGGGTCGGCGTCGGGGTCGGCGTCGGGGTTGGCGTCGGAGTGGGAGTGGGCGTCGGGGTGGGAGTCGGAGTCGGGTTGGAGGTCGACGCCGCACACTTGCCGTTCAGCTTCACGGACTCCGAGACATCTTCAGGGTGGTAATCCGGCCAGTCGGTGTGCACGGTCACGGTGGCCGGCTTGTTGGTCGCGCCGAAGTTGGTCTGCGTGAACGTCACCGTCCAGTTTCCCTTGAGCGTGGGAACGCCAGCCTGCGGGTCGCTCGCAAATGTCGAGAACGTCAGGCCCGAGCCGGTGTCGACCCCGTCAGCGCTCGAGAGGGTAGAGCCCGGCGGCGTGTACGAGGCCACCTTGGATGACGCCTCGTCGCCGGCCGGGACGTTGGTGGTCGCCAACGTCCAGGTAACGCTCCAGGTGCCGGTCGACGAGTCACAGGTCGCCACGCCAGAGAGGGTCGGGGTATGCGCGGATGCGGGAGCCGCGGCTCCCACAACAACGAGCGCAACGGCGAATATCGCCGTCGTCAGTGCAGCAATGAGTTTCTTCATGGGGACTCGGGCACTCCTCGGGGGAAGGAATCCGGGTAATTGCGCGCGCCAAAGCACGCTCAAGGCACCGGGGGTGACGGTGCCTGCCGTTCGGGAAAGCGGCAGGTAATGGGTAAGTGACTCAGGGTCGACGGCGATAAAAGCCGAGATCGACCAGAGGAAAATCGGGTTGGGTAATCACCTTCTTGTGTGCACACCGGCGGGTCGGGCGCGCGATTCGGGTACGCGCGCCCCAGGTACCCGCACAACGTAGCATGCCCCCCGAACGGTGGACAAGACCGATTCGAAAATTATTCATACTTCGAGCGAATGCGTTAGTGGACGTACTCCAGGAGGTCGTATCCGATGGTTCGCATGGCATCTAAAACGCGAAGGCGTGCGGGAAGGCTGTCATCGGTGAACTGGACGGAAACCGCGTATGCGACGGATGAACGCGATCCACGAAGCGCGCCGGCCTCGGACCGCACACCGGCATCCGCCCCCGTCTTGTTGACAAGGAGGGTGCTGTGGTCGACCCCGCGGTGGGAAAGCGGATCGAGTCCGAACGCGCTCGCGACCATTGAAAGGTCGGAGTTCAGCGAGAGCCAGCCCATGACGCGCTGGCTCGTCAACGGGTCGACGACCTCGCTGCGGGCCAGCGCGCCGAAGAGCCAGGCGAGCTCCGCTGTCGACCCGACGGAGAGTTGCGGGGCGTCATCCGGCCCCCTCGTATCGCGGACAAGGTCGAGAAGCGCGGTTCGGGAGAGGCCGAGGGACTCGGTGCGCGCCCGCACGGCGTCGAGACCGACCTGTCGAAGAAGAACGTTGGTGGCGAGGTTATCGCTGGTCGCTCCGACGATCGTCGCGAGGTCGGCGACCGGAAGCGCCGGAGCCTGCAGGTGCTGCCAGATGCCGGAGAGGCCGACTGCATCCCGCGGAGTCTTATCGAGGATCCCGTAGCCGGACGAGTCCCGGTCGGTTATCCTCGCCGAGACCTCGATGAGCAGAAGGATCTTGCCAATGCTCGCCGTCGGCAACACGATGCGGTCATCGATCGAGACCAGGACCCTGCCCGTCCGCAGGTCGACGACGTTCGCCGACACCTGCGCACCCTCGTAGGCGAGAGCACCAAGCGCGGTGAACGACCCGACGAAGTTTTCATCCTTCTCGGAGTCAAGGTGCCTGGGCTGCTTGGGATCGTGGATGCGATCCCAGCGCTCGCGAGTGCGGGCCGTTTCTACCAAATCGCGCTTTCAGCAGCCGGAGCTGCGGTTGACCTAACGAGAAGCATCACCAAATGGTGACACGATCTTGCGGCGCGAGCCAGAGCGCATCGGAATCCGTGACGCCGAATGCGCCGTAGAAGTCGTCGATATTACGGACGATCTGGTTGCAGCGGAACTCGTTCGGCGAGTGCGGATCGATCGAGATGAGTCGGATGACCTCCTCGTCTCGCGCCTTCAACTGCCAGGCCTGCGCCCAGGACAGGAAGAACCGCTCGGCGCCGGTCATCCCCTCGATGACGGGCGGCTCCGCACCGTCGAGGGAGAGCAGGTATGCCTTCCACGCGATGCTCAGCCCGCCAAGGTCGCCGATGTTCTCGCCGATCGTGAGCGCCCCGTTGACGTGGTGGTCGGGAACCTGCAGCGGCGCAAGCTCGTCGTATTGGGCGATGAGGGATTTGGTGCGCTCCTCGAAGGCCGCGCGATCATCCGCGGTCCACCAGTCGGTGAGCCTGCCATCGCCGTCGAACTTCGAGCCCTGGTCGTCGAACCCGTGACCGATCTCGTGACCGATGACCGCGCCGATCGCGCCGTAGTTGGCTGCGGCATCCCGGCCCTCGACGAAGAACGGGTACTGCAGGATGGCCGCGGGGAACACGATCTCGTTGAACCCGGGGTTGTAGTACGCGTTGATGGTCTGCGGCGTCATGAACCACTCGTCGCGATCGAGCGGCTTTCCGATCTTGCCGAGCTCGCGCTGGAACTCGAACTCGTTGACCGCGGCGATGTTTCCCAGCAGGTCATCCGCGTTGGTCGCCAACTTCGAGTAGTCCCGCCACTTCACCGGGTAACCGATCTTCGGCGTGAACTTATCAAGCTTCTCGATGGCCTTCCCGCGGGTTGTCTCGGTCATCCACTCGAGGCCCGTGATCGACTCGCGGTAGGCCTCGACCAGATTGCCGACGAGGATGTCCATGGCCGTCTTGGCCGCTTCCGGAAAATGCCGCTCGACGTAGATGCGCCCGACGGCCTCACCGAGGGATCCTTCAACGAGGGAGACGCCACGCTTCCAGCGCGCCCGAAGCTCGGGGGTGCCGGTGAGGGTCTTGCCGTAGAAGTCGAAGTTGGCGTTGACGAAGTCCGAGCTCAGGTAGCCGGCATTCGAACGAATGACCTGCCAACCCAGCCAGTCTTTCCAGGATTCCAGCCTGTCGGCCGTGAGCAGCGCCGAAAGCGACTCGATGAAGCTGGGCTGGCGCACGACGAGTTCGTCCATAGCGCCATCCGGAACACCGATCGCCTTCAGCCAGATGTTGAGATCCACCGTGCCAGCCGATCTGGCGAACTCGTCCCAGGTCTGCAGGTTGTAGGTCGCCTCGCTGTCGCGCGACTTCACGTTGTCCCAGTGTCCGGCCGCGATCGCGGTCTCGAGCGCGAGGATGCGGTCGGCCCGCTCCCCCGATGCCTCGACCCCCGCAAGCGTCAGGATGCGCTCGAGGTACTCGACATACTTCGTGCGGATCTCGGCGAACTTCTCCTCGCGGTAATACGACTCATCCGGAAGGCCGAGGCCGGCCTGCTCGACGAAGACGAGGTAGCGCTCCGGGTTGCCGGGGTCGTTGTCGACGAAGAGCTGGAAGAAACCGCTCGTTCCTTTGCGCTCGAACTCGCCCATGACGGTGAGCAGCGATGGGATGTCGTTGATCGCATTGACCTCGGCCAGCAGCGGCCGAAGTGGCGCGGCGCCCAACTCCTCGACCCGCTTCTCATCCATGAAGCTCGCGTAGACATCGCCGAACTTGCGTTGCTCGGTTCCGGGTTCGGCACCCTGCGACTCCTCGATGATCGCCCGGACAGCCTTCTCGGCCTCCTCGGCCAGCACATAGAAGGAGCCGTAGCGCGCCTTGTCCGATGGGATCTCGGTGCGCGTAATCCACTTGCCGTTGACGTGCCGGAACAGATCATCCTGCGGGCGAACGCTCGAATCGAGTTCGGAAATCAGGATGCCGGAATCTTCGCTCATAGCACCTAAGCCTAGGCTTGCCTCGTGACCAAAATTAGCGCTCTATTCATAGGCGGAAACGGGATAATCAGCTCGTCCGTCAGCAAGCTCGCCCTCGAGCGAGGAATCGAACTAACCCTGCTGAACCGTGGGGTCAGCGACAGTCGCCCACCTATCCCCGGTGTTCGCCACGTCAAGGGTGACGCCGGAGATACGAAATCGATTGCCGCGGCCATCGGGAAAGAGGATTTTGACGTCGTCGTCAACTTCCGTTCCTTCCTTCCGAGCCAGGTGCAGGGCGATGTCGCCCTGTTCACCGGGCGAACCGGGCAGTACGTCTACATCTCCTCGGCATCCGCGTACCAAAAGCCCGTTGGGCACCTGCCGATCACGGAGTCGACGCCGCTGAAGAACCCGTTCTGGCAGTACTCGCGCGACAAGATCGCGAGCGAGGAAGTGCTGGTCGCCGCGTACCGCGACGCCGGCTTCCCCGCCACGATCGTTCGCCCGTCGCACACCTACGACGAGACGACCATCCCCATCGAAGGAGGCTGGACGGTCATCGACCGGATGCGCCGCGGTGTCCCGGTCGTCGTCCACGGCGACGGCACGTCGCTCTGGACCCTCACGCACAGCCGCGACCTCGCGAAGGCGTTCGTCGGACTGCTCGGCAACCCGGCCGCGATCGGCGACACCTTCCAGATCACCTCGGACTTCTTCTACACCTGGGATGCCATCTACCGCATGCTCGGAACCGCGGCCGGCGTCGAGCCCGAGCTGGTCCACGTGGCGTCGGAGACCATCGCGCGCGCGCTTCCCGACTGGGGCCCCGGCCTCCTCGGTGACAAGTCGCACTCGGTGATCTTCGACAACAGCAAGGTCAAATCCCTCGTGCCGGCGTACGTCGCGACCACGACGTTCGCCGAGGGAGCGAGGGAGATCGTCGAGTGGTACGACGGCGCGGAGTCGCGCCGTAAGGTCGATGCCTCGGTCAACGCCGCGCTCGACGCCCTGATCGCGGCCGCGCGCTGATCCTGCTTGTTGGATGAGTGGCGCACGCCGTCGTCGGCGTGCGCCACTCGAATCCCTATCCCGCGACCGCCGCCGGACCGCTGCCGTCGGACCTTGTGTCGACGCGTCGAACCGATTTCGGCGGGGCCGTCGTCGCACCTCGATGAAACTCGCTCGTGAAGTCGACCGCGGTACCGGCAGCGCCATCCAGCATCTCGAGCACGGCACGACCGGCGGCGCGGCCCTTGTCTACGGCCGGCTGCACTAGGGTCGTGAGGTCATGGTCGGAATCGGTGCGGATGCCGTCGAAGCCCACGACGGACAGGTCGTCGGGAACGCTCAGCCCGAGCTGCTCCGCCGCTCGGATCACGCCGAGGGCGAGCAGGTCGCTCTGCGCGATGATGGCGGTCGGCCGATCCCTCCGCCCCAGCAGCACGAGCCCGGCATCGATGCCCGCCTCGATCGAACTCTCCGAAGACACAAACGCCGCGAACTTGTCGTAGACCTCGCCGACCCCGGTGAGCCGCGCAATCGCGACCTCCGACGTCGCGTCATTCCGCCAGTCGGGGCGCAGCGGTCCGGCAACACGGGACGGCTCGAGAGGCAGCGTCACGACCCCGATCGACGTGTGACCGAGGTCACGCAGGTGGCGAGCCGCAAGGGAAGAGGACTCGCGATTGTCCAGTCCGATGGCGAGCACGCCATCCATGGGCGCTGCCTCGATCGCGACGATCGGCATCCCGCGTTGACGCAGGACCCCCACGACCTTGTCGAGGTTGGTGCCACAGCCGATCAGGACCACGGCATCCATGGGCGCGGAAGCGATACTCGCGCGCTCGTCGCCCGTGTCGGTCAGCAGGAGAAGGGCTGCTCCCGAGCTTCCGGTTTCGTCGGCAATGCCGTCGAGCATGGCGATGTTGATCGGGTCACGGAACGCGTCGCGCAGGCGATCCTCCATGACGACCCCGATGATTCCGGAACGTCCTCGACGCAGCGACTGCGCCCGGGGATCGGGGCCCGCGTAGTTGAGCTGAGCGGCGGCCACAAACACGCGCTCCTTCGTCGCCGCCGACACCGGGCCGGCTCCGCTGAACGCGAGGGATGCCGTGGACGGCGAGACTCCCGCCAACGCCGCGACGGCCGCGAGGTTGGGCCTTTTCTGCGTTTCGCTTGCCCCGGAACTCATGGATTGGTAGCTTAGTCGAGTCGAATCGATCGAATCGATTCGATTCGATCGACCGCCACGGTCCAGCCACCATCCACCGGAGGTTTCCGCCCGATGTCCGAGCGCACCACCCGAGCATCCGCTCGCCCCACCGCCGCGGTCTACGCGCAGGGGAGCAAGGCGTGGCGCAACGCGCTGTTCGTCATCTTCGCGAGCTGTGGTGTGCCCATGGCGAGCATCGCCGCGCGCATCCCCTCGATTAGCAACGCCCTGTCGCTGACGACCGGCGAGGTCGGGTTGCTGCTCGCGGGGATCGCCGTCGGCTCCGTGGTCGGACTGCTCGCGGCGGGTCACCTCGTGGCGATCTTCGGCTCCCGCCGCACCATCCTGGTCGCATTCGTGACGGCGGCCCTCGCGCTCACCGTCGCGTCATTCGGAATAGCCGTGCTCGGGTCATTCCCGCTCAGCTTCGCCGGCCTGATCGTGTTCGGTTCCGGATTCGCGACGACGGATGTCGCCATGAACGTCTCCGGCGCCGCGAACGAGCGCGCCATCGGCCGCAGCATCATGCCGATCTTCCACGCCTTCTTCAGCTTCGGGACCATCATCGGCGCCGGCGCCGCGGCACTCGCCGAGAGGCTGCACGTTCCGCTCGAACTGCACATGTCGATAGTGAGTGCCGTCGCCATCGTCGCCGTGCTGATCGCACTTCGCTACCTCCGGCCCGAGGCACCCGATACTCACGATGCCGACGGGGTCGAGCACCCGAAGACCACGTTCGCCTCGCGACTGGCCATCTGGAAGGAGCCGCGCACCATCCTGATCGGCCTCATCGTGCTCGGGATGGCGTTCACCGAGGGTTCGTCGAATGACTGGCTCTCCTATGCGATGGTCCACGGTCACGGCACCGACCATGCGACCGGCGCAGTGGTCTACAGCGTCTTCGTTGCCGCCATGACCGTCGGCCGGTTCTCGGGGGTGAAGCTGCTCGACACATTCGGGCGGGTCCCTGTGTTGCGGGGCACCGCCATCCTCGCCGCCGTCGGTCTCCTGCTCTTCATCTTCGTCGACGTGTTCTGGATCGACGTCGTCGGGGCTGTGTTCTGGGGCATCGGGGCCTCGCTCGGATTCCCGGTAGGGATGTCTGCCGCCGCCGACGATCCACAGAAGGCCGCCGCGCGAGTGAGCGCCGTCGCGACCATCGGCTACGTCGCGTTCCTGGTCGGGCCGCCGCTGATCGGATTCCTCGGCAACGAGTTCGGCATCCTGCACGGCCTGCTGCTCGTGCTCGGACTCGCTGCGCTTGCCGGCCTCGTCTCGTTCGCCGCTCGTGAACCCAAACCAATGCCTGTTGGGGGCGACGCCGCGAAGGCGACCTAGCTCGCCGCGGGGATCCCCGACGGCGCGTCCTTCTCCCCTAGTGTTCTGGCTAAGCTTGGCGCGTGCGTCTCGTGGTTGCCCGCTGCTCCGTTGATTACGCCGGGCGACTCAGTTCGCACCTTCCGCTCGGCACCCGGCTGCTTGTCTTGAAAGCGGATGGCAGTGTCCTGGTGCACGCCGACACGCTCTCGTACAAGCCGCTGAACTGGATGAGTCCGCCGTGTGTGACCACGACGATCGAGCCCGACCAGGACCAGATGGATGCCGGTGTCACCGAGATCTGGAAGGTCGCCCAGGCCAAAACGGCCGACCTTCTTGTGATCTCGATCCACGAAATCCTGCACGACTCGGAGCACGAACTCGGCATCGATCCCGGGCTCCAGAAGGACGGCGTCGAGGCCGACCTGCAGAAGCTGCTCGCCGAGCAGATTGAGCTTCTTGGGGACGGCCATCGGCTGGTGCGGCGCGAATACATGACGGCGATCGGGCCGGTCGACATCCTCGCGCGGGATGCCGACGGCGGATCCGTCGC
>JAODMY010000008.1 GCA_025465535.1 Glaciihabitans sp. | reverse complement strand
TCGGCAACAAGTTTCTCGCGAACATCCGCGAGGCCGATGCGATCGCGCAGGTCATTCGTGGTTTCGAGGATCCGGATGTCGTCCACGTCGACGGCAAGGTCGACGCGGCATCTGACATGGAGACGATCAACACCGAGCTGATCCTGGCCGACCTGCAGACCCTCGAGAAGGCGGAATCCCGCTACGAGAAGGAGTTGCGCACCAAGCGCGTGACTCAGGCCACGGTCGACACAGCGAAGGCGGCAGTCGCCTGGCTCAACGACGGCAAGCCGCTGTCGGCATCCACCATCGATCTCGAGCCGATCCGCGAACTCGGGCTGCTCACGGTCAAGCCGTTCATCTACGTCTTCAATGTGGATGAGGCCGTGCTGACGGATGCCACCCGCAAGGCCGCGCTCGAGGCTCTCGTCGCGCCCGCCCACGCGGTGTTTCTCGACGCCAAGCTCGAGTCGGAACTGATCGACCTCGACGCCGCCGATGCCGCCGAACTCCTCGCCTCCACCGGCCAGGACGAGAGCGGACTGGACCAGCTCGCCCGCATCGGATTCAACACCCTCGGACTGCAGACCTACCTCACGGCCGGCCCGAAGGAGTCGAGGGCCTGGACGATTCCGAAGGGCGCGAAGGCTCCGCAGGCGGCTGGTGTCATCCACACCGACTTCGAGAAGGGTTTCATCAAGGCCGAGGTCATCGGCTTCGACGACCTGATCGAGACCGGCTCAATCGCCGAGGCCCGCGCGAAGGGCAAGGCCCGCATCGAGGGCAAGGACTACGTGATGCAGGATGGCGACGTCGTCGAGTTCCGCTTCAATAACTAGCTCGAACCGGGCCTGCCACCAACCCACAAGACCAGATCTCGCCCTTTCGAGGTACGCCGGACCAACGCCTGATCGTCGTGATATCCACGGTTCGATCGCAGGCGGGGCCCCGGCGTACCCCATCCTCCGCCCGCTAGAAATCCGTGACGTAGCTCGGAACGCCGACCGCGGCCGACGTCACCGGTGCGCCGGTGTCATTAATGACGTGGTCGAGGGTGCCCGCACCCAGTTGTACCGTCAGCACGTCGTGGATCTTCACGCCCGGGGTTACTGGTACCTCGAATCCACGCGTCGCATGGATCGTGGGATCGACGTTGGTGTAGATGTAACTGCCACCGCCCCACAACTGGTGGGTTTTCACCGAATCCGCGACCTTGTACCCGGCCCAGCCGAGCACGCCGTCGTGCTGCCAGGCGGCCTGGTTCGGCGCGTCGTACGGCAACTCGTTCTGATAGAAGATCGTCTTGCCGTTCTCCCCGTTCCAGACGGTGTTGTACTTCTGGAAGTGTTCGGAGAACAGGCCCGTCGCGGTCACGTTGTCGCCGTTGACCACGACGCCGGTGTCCGAGGTGTTGACCGTCCAGCCGACGCCCGATCCGTGGTCGGCTCGCCACGCCCAGATGTCGTCGAGGATGACGTTGTCGCTATTGACCTTCAGTCCGACGGTGGCCTTGCCCACGTGCGGTCCGCCAATCCGGAAGTACACGTCCTGGATGCCCGTTGGGTCGCTCGCGCTGCTCCAACCGTTGTGTGCTCGGGCCTGCCCCTTTGTGGCATGCGTCGAGCCGATCTGCATCAGGGCAGGCGAGTTGACCGTGCCGGCGTCGATCATGATGCCGGCGATGTCGACACCCTTGACGTCCGCGACGGTGATCGGCACGGCACCATTGACGGCGGTGAGCGTCGCGACGCCGAGCCCGAGCACGATCGTGTCGGCGCGCTTGACCTCGATCGACTTGTTGACGTTGTACACACCGGGCGTGAAGATCAGATTCTTGCCCTGCGCAAGCTGGTTGTTGATGGTCTTCACCGAGTCACCAGGACGCGCGAGGAAGAAGTTCGACAGGGGAATTGCGTGGCCGGGAGTCTGGCCGCTCGCCCAGGTCGTCCCCGTCGAGTTGGTGCGCGCATCCGGAACAAAAACGCTGTACTTGTTCGTGGCCGGGTCGATCACAAGGTAGGGCTTCTCTCGGCTGCTCGGGTTCGTGGCCAGCGTCGTGTACGGGGGGTTCGGGAAGGACTGCGTGGGCGCACCCTGCACGCCCGCGAAGACCTGGTTCCACACCGCGTTGGACCATCCGCCGATCGAGCTGTCACGCACGAGGTACTGCTGCTGCGAACCATTGATTATGAAGCCGGTCTTCGAGTCCGCGATGAACCCACCGCTCGCGTATTGCGGCCCGGCTGTGCAGTAGTCCATGAGGGTGAGGTTGCCACCGACGATGTTGACCCTGCGCATGGGCGCAGCTTGCGACGCGGCCCAGAAATCCCCCGAGGAGCGACAACCTGTCTCGCCCGTGACGTTGATGGTCAGGTTCGAGACCGAACGCCAGAAGTTGTCGAGCGCGATACAGTTCGTCGCGGTCAGGCACCGGTTGTACACGTCGACGTGGCCGTTGATCGTGACGTCCGTGGGCGATGAACCGAGACCTGCGACCTCGGTGTAGTAGCCCACCTGGAAGACCAGCGGATGCGCGGCCGTGCCGTAGGTACCCGGCTCGAAGAGCAGCGCGTAGCGCTGGGTACCCATCTCGTTGTCGACCTGTTGGTTCGCGATCGCATCGACGGAAGCCTGGATCTCGGCGATCGGCATGCTCGGATCGAAGATCTTGACGTTGGGACCGAAGTCGAGCGATCCGGTGTGTGCGCCCGCCTGGACAGGCGACGCGACAGCGGGCTGGGCAAACCCGACCACCGGAAGCGCAATGGCGATGGCGACGGCGACAACGAGCATCCGACGCGGGGATGTTCGCGACGCAGGACGCCTGCCCCCGGAAAGTGATCGTGGACCGGTGAAAGATGTGAACATTGGCCTGCTACCTGCTCTCGTCGTTGAGGCTGAAAGTAATTCACCGCTCGGCGCTGGCAGGATGCCGTTCGCAAAGCGGAGGGCGTGCAACGTGACAAACACTATGGTTTGGCGAGATCGCAGGTCAAGGCTTGATCTTGCCGATGAAATTGGCAACCGACGATGTCACCAGGTCAGCAACAGCACCTGCGTTCAGCGGCGACGAGGCCAGCACTTTCATGCCGTGATCTGCGCCCGGCACGGCTATGACACGGATGCCCCGGCGCGCACCGACCTCGGATGCGAGCGTCGCAGCGCTTCCAAAAGTGTCGCGCTCGCCCTGCAGCACCAGCACCGGTACCTCGGGGATGAGCAGTTCGCTCAGCCGCGATTTGTCGGGGCGGCCGGGCGGGTGCAACGGAAACGCCAGGCAGACGATCGCCACGGCGCCGACGGATGCCGCGGTCCTGCAGGCCACTCGTGCACCGGCGCTTCGGCCGCCCACAACCACCGGTAGTCCGCCGGCGAGCCCTCCGACCAGCGGTGCGGTTTCACGCCAGGCGACATCGAGCGCGGCTGGCCGCACTGCTACTTTGTGCCCGGCGACCCGCCAAGGCTGCTCGTACCGCGCCACGGTAATGCCCTGCCCCGGAAGCACGGCGGCCAAGGCAGCGAGGTCCAGCGCTTCGATACCGCCGCCGGCACCGTGTCCCAGCCAGAGCACTGCGCGTGGATGGTCGGCTGCATCCACGACCAGCCGGCCGGGGCCGAGAGAGGTTGGCACTGCGACATCCATGATTCCGACGCTACCGCTCTGGCCATGAGGATCGGCTGGCTCGGTTCGGCAGATATGGACGGCATCCACGACTCACTGGGCAAGCTCCAATAAGCGAGACGCGGACTAGCGAAAAGCTCCGCTTCGGATCAACATCGACGTCCAATCAACGTGACATTGTCTTCGGCATTTTGCTCAAGTGGCTTTCAGCATGAGTATGGTTCATGAATGGCTGCCGTAACTCTCGTAACGTTGATTGTGCCCGCCTTGCTGGTTGCAACCGTCCTGATCGTCTTGTATTTCATCATCAGGGGTGCGGTTCTATCCGCGCTTCGAATTCACGCGAGTGACCGCGCTAGACCGAACGCAGACGACAGTACGGCTGGATAGTCGCTAGCTCTGGCAATTCCGAAAGGTGATCCGATCCGTGTTCCACCGCAACGGACGTCATCCACGCGGGGGAGTGCGTTTTCCCGAGGGCATCAGCATCGCCGCGGCTTCTTCGATGAGGAGGGAGTCAACCGCCCATTGCAGTTGCCCTTGCGGTGTCACGAGCTCCCAGACGGATGCGCCTGGGAACGGCCGCTTCGTCGCACGCTCGCCCTTTGCGCACGATCCGTCGACATCGGTGACTTCGATCTCACGAACTCCGACGATTCCCAAGGTGGGGTCGAATCGCATATGGCCGCGGGTCAGCGTTCCGCACCCGAGGCTCCATTCGGGTCCGATGTTGTTTACCCGACCACTTATCGCGCGGACACCGCACTCAACGCGGCCTTCGCGCAGTCGCTTCTGGGCGATTGCGGATTCGCCGATGCCACCAAGCGCGTCCGGTAAAAGCGATGCCAGCAGGTCGCCAAGGATGTCCACGGCCACATTCTGGCAGTCTCCGACGTGGTTCCCGCTCCCACATGCCTCAAGGACTCTCAGATTCCTCGATGCTACTGTGAAGGCTGGTCGTGTTTCCCGCCGACCTTTGCCTCAACAAAGTGCCCGCCGATTTCCAGGCGATGGCCGACCGTTGGGCGCTCAAAGGTGTGCATCTGCTCCACCGCTCACCTTCGTATCCCCTCAAAGAAAGTACTCATGTCTACAACTGTTACCGCTTACGCCGCGCCCTCCGCGACTGAGCCCCTTGTCAAGACCACGATCGAGCGACGCGACGTCGGAGCGCACGATGTGCTCATCGACATCAAGTACGCCGGCATCTGCCACTCAGACATCCACACTGTCCGCGGCGAATGGGGCCCCCGGGAGTTCCCACTCACTCCAGGACACGAGATCGTCGGAATCGTTTCCGAGGTCGGCTCCGCGGTCACCAAGCACAAGGTCGGCGATCGTGTCGGCGTCGGCTGCATGGTTAACTCCTGCGGCGAGTGCGCCAACTGCAAGGCCGGCGAGGAGCAGTACTGCCTCAACGGCATGACCGAAACCTACGGCGCCCTCGACCGCGACGGCTCGATCACCCAGGGTGGCTACTCCACTCACGTCGTCGTGATCGAAGACTTCGTGCTCGCCATTCCGGATGGCCTCGAGCTGGATGTTGCTGCGCCCCTGCTCTGCGCCGGCATCACCACCTACTCGCCGCTCCACCACTGGGGCGCGGGTCCCGGCAAGAAGGTCGCCATCGTCGGCCTCGGCGGACTTGGCCACATGGCAGTGAAGATCGCTCACGCACTCGGCGCAGAGGTGACCGTGCTGTCGCAGACCCTGAGCAAGAAGGATGCCGGGATCGCCCTCGGTGCCGATCACTTCTACGCCACCTCGGATCCCGAAACGTTTGCCGCGCTTGCGGGCAAGTTCGATCTCATCCTGAACACGGTCAGCGCGGTAATCGACATCAACGCCTACCTGAGCCTGCTCGCTCTCGATGGCGCGCTGGTCAGCGTCGGTGCCCCGCCGGAGCCGCTGGCCGTCAACGCCTTCAGCCTCATCGGTGGACGTCGCACCTTCGCGGGCTCGTTGATCGGTGGCATCCGTGAGACGCAGGAGATGCTGAACTTCTGTGCAGAGCACAACCTGGGCTCCGAGATCGAGCTGATCTCGGCAGACCAGATCAACGAGGCCTACGAGCGCGTTCTCAAGTCCGACGTGCGCTACCGCTTCGTCATCGACGGCGCCACCATCGCCTGAGCTAAGCCGCACTGATTCGCGACCGCATCCGGCGAGGTAATCCTCGTCGGGCGCGGTCGCTGTCATTTCTGCCGCCGTGAGGACCGGCCCTTCTTTTTCTTCTCCTGCTTCTGGGCCTGCCGCTCGAGCGTGTGGAGGTCGACCGCGAGCAGCGTCCTGATGCGCGCATCCTTCTCCTGGTCGTACCGCGGATCCGGCTCGATCGCGGCACTGCGAAGCAGCCGTGCCTCGATCGCGCTACCGACCTCGACCCACGCCGCGGTCCGAGCGGTTTCGGCGACCTGCGCGATGTACTCGTCGTCCGCGCTGAGGCGCTTGAGCTCGGCGGAGACCCGCTCGTGGATCCCGCTTCGCTGCAGTAGAGCCGGGTTGTCCCTCTTGTTGTAGTTCTCGCTGCCGACATTCCTCTCGTGCGGCAGCAGCACCTCTCCGGCCAGCTGCTCGAGCCGCTTCGAGTTCGACCGGTTTTCGGTCGCGAGGTCGCGCAGCTCGGCCCGGACGATCTGGGCGACCTCGATGCTGTCGTAAGGTCGTCCGTCGCGGAGCGCAGCGACAATGATGGCGTTCTTCACGGCCATGACGAGAGCCGCGGATGCGATCAAAAGACCCTCATCAACGGCACGCTCATCCGACATGGATCCTCCCGAGATCACCCTACGGCGTTGGCATTCCCGGCGTTCGGTCGAGGGCGCGAGAATAGGTGAGTGACCGATGCCGCCGACTTCATCGACGCGGCCCTGCAGTACGAAGCGTCCTGGTATCGCGCACAGGAAGACCAGGCCAGGTTCGGCGGTGACCTGCGATTTTACGGGTCCTCGGTCGGCGCGGTACGAGGCACGATTCGGGATGCCGGCCGCCGCTATCCAGGCATGTCCCACGACGAGATCACGGCGCTCAGTTCGGAACTGTGGGAGGTTCCCGTCTATGAGCGCAGGCTCGCGGCGATCGTGCTTCTGCAGTCGAATGTCGGAGCGCTGATCGTCAGCGACCTGACCCGTATCGAGGGATTCCTTCGAAGCGCCGGACTGCGCGCGCTGGTCGATCCGCTCGCGGGCGACGTCATCCGTCCACTTCTCGACGGCCTCGGCGCTCGGGATCGCGGCCGAGCCGCCACTGTGCTCGCCCGCTGGAGGCTCGATGGCGACGCCGGATTGCTGCGTGCGGCCGAACTGTCGGATCCGAGCCAGGTCTACGACTAGGGAGCAGGAGCAGCGATGGCCACGATCACATCGTTGGGTGGTTTCTCAGTCCCGCAGCAGGATCTGGAACAGCCGGTGATCCTGCCATGAGCCGTTGATTCTGAGGTATTTGGGGGCCATCCCGTAGTACTCGAAGCCGGCCTTTTCGAGCACTCGCTGGGACGCGAGGTTGTGCACGAGCGTCCCAGCCTCGACCCGGTGCAGTCCCATGCCGCGGGCGAGTGCGAGCGAAGCAATTACTGCCGCGGAGACCAGACCTCTACCGGTGTAACGCTCGTCGATCCAGTATCCAAGGCTGCCGGACTCGAACGCACCGCGCACGATATTGGACAGGTTCACTCTCCCGACAATCGAGTCGTCGGTCGCGAGAACCATCGGGACGGATGCCCCGGTCGCATGCGAGACGAGCAGCTTCGGAATTTCGTTGGCGTGCCACGCCGCAGTGAAGAACCCGGGTGACCTCGCCGGATCCCACGGGGCCAGGTGGGCGCGGTTGCGCGTGTACGCGTCGGCGATGCCCGCGGCATCATCCGGTTGAATGAGGCGAAGCGCCACCCCGTCGGAGAGCTGTATGGGTTCGATCACTCGATCGATGTTAGCCAGCCGTCCGCGCCAACGAGAGCTGGACGGACCGGATTGTGGCGACGCGCACCGCAACCCCTGTCCAAATCGCGGCGAGAGCGCAAGCTGAAGTCATGCCCCCTGCCGCGACCACTCGTCATCGTCCGACCAGGCTCACACCAGACGTCAGCCTCTGGACCGGATTCGCCGCCGTCGCCGTCGCGGCCACGCTGCTTGCCGAGTTCATCGTTCGCGCGACCATCGGCCCCCGGCCGCCGTTGGCGGATGCCACGGCACTCGCGGACTTCCTCAGCCGCACCAGCAACGAGACGCTCATGATCATCATGATCGACACGGTCCTGATGGCCTTCGTGATCGTCTTTCTCGCGGGCTTCCGCCAGATCATCACCTCCTCTGAATCCGACCTGGAGTGGGTCGCCGACCTCGCGTTCGGTGCCGGCCTATTGTTCGTCGGCGTGACGCTGGTCGGGGACGCCATGGAGGGCGGAGCCGCGCTGGATGCCGCCAGCGGACATCCGGATCCCTCGGTCCTCCGGGCGCTCACCGAGGGCCACATGCTCATGTTCGGATCGATTGGATGCGTGCTCCTCGCGCTCGTGTCCGCGGCCTCCGGGTATGTCACCCTCGTCTCCGGCGCCCTGCCGCGATGGACCGGCATCGTCGCCTACGTCGTCGCCGTCCTCAACGTCATCGCCGTTCCGACCATATTCGGCGGCACTAGCGACTCGTCGTTCGTCTCGGCCGGGGGAGTGGGCGTCGCGATCTTCGCCACCTTCCCGTGGCTGGCCTGGGTGATCGCGGTCGGAATCGTGACCATCCGATCGCGTCGCCGCAGAGCGGGGTAAGGCGAGTTGGACATCGCTGTATGTGAGGTTCACTCGTAGACTTACCGAGTGGTTGCGCAGACTAAACGGAACAAGGCAGAAGAACGTCGGGCGAAAGCCGCGGCACTACGAAAGGCGATGGAGGCCCGTACCCGGCGCAATCGCATCCTGATCTTTGTCGGTGCCGTCGTGGTCGTCGTTGTGGTGGTCGTGGTCGCCGTCGTGGTGTGGCCGCGGGGGAGTGCGACGACAGCGGCGACGTCATCCGGTTCGCAGATCATCCCGGCGACACCGACTGGAGCCGTCACGGTGCAGCAGAAACCCACTCGCGTGGCGAACAAGTCCGGCATCTCGGGAGTCCTCGCCTGGGATACGACCGGCTGGCCTGGGGACGGCGCGGCCCACGCCGGCGCTCTCGAGCACGACCATGTCGCCGGGCCCGTGAAGTATGCGGTGTTGCCTCCGGTCGGCGGCCCACACAACCCCATCTGGATGAACGCGGGTGTGTACACGAAGCCGATCCCGAGCGAGCGAGCCGTCCATAATCTCGAACATGGAGCCGTCTGGATCACTTACGACTCCAACCTGCCCGCCGCCGAAGTGACGGAGCTCACGGCTTTCGTATCGAAGCAGTCGATGATCTCGGAGCCGACTGCGGAGTCGGGATCGGCAGTCGCCGACCAGGCGAACCGCTACATCGACCTGAGCCCCTGGTCGAGCAACGCGCTTCCGAGCCCGATTGTCATCAGCGCATGGGGGTACCAGTTGCGCGTGACGAGTCCGACCGATCCGCGTCTGCAGCAGTTCGTCGACAAGTTCAGGCACAACGCAACCTACTCGCCAGAGTTCGGTGCGGCTGTCGATGGGGTTCCGATCCAAACCGGCGGTCGGCCTGACCTCGATGGCAGCAAGCAGCCGAGCCCCGCCGGAGCCGCGCAGTAGTTCCTGCGCGCCCCTCCCTTGGGGAATCTTCAAGGTGGGCACGGCGCTGTACAACGCCAATAAGAGGCTCGACCGCGATAAGGGCAATGTCGCCTGCGAGGCGCACTGACCTGTTGGCCGGGCCGACCCGCACTCACCTCGGCTGTGCTGTCGAGACCTGCTCTGCCCTATCTGTCCTGCTCGCCCTGCCACGCCTGCGCCGGCCTGCTTTGATCGTCGCGATGTTCATAACTCAGCCAGAATTTCGACAGCTGAGCCGCGAGCCGCGACAACTCGCGGAAGATGCTGACCGCCGCGAAAATCAGACTGAGTTATGAACGGGGCGAGCGGGCGAGCAGACGAGCGGGCGGTCGGGCGGGCAGACGAGCAGACGAACGGGTCGGGCGGTCGGGCGAGCAGACGAGCGGCGGACGGATGTCCGTCGTTAGCGGGACTGCCGCCGCTTGCCTGGCTTGCGCTCGCCCTTGACGGCCGGCGCGCGACCCTTGCCCTTGGATGCCTTCGCCTTGCCCCCGGGAGCCGGAGCGGATGCCTTCGCCGCGGCAGCCGACTTCGCCCACTCGATCCGCGTTTTCTTCAGCAGCGCGGCACCCTCAGGCGTCAGCGTCGTGG
>JAODMY010000143.1 GCA_025465535.1 Glaciihabitans sp. | reverse complement strand
CTGTCTCCGCTCCCGCCGCACTTGCGTCCTATCCTGAACGCGTGACTCAACTCGGCCAGCATCCGGCACCCCAGCACACCATCGCTCACATCAGCGACACCCACTTTCTCGCGGAGGGTGCACCGCTCTTTGGCTCGGTGGCGACCGAGACGAACCTTCGGCGCGCGCTCGAACAGCTTCAGAACTCCGGCGTGAAACCCGAAGCCCTCGTTTTCACGGGTGATCTCGCCGACCTCGGACAACCGGATGCCTACAAACGGCTGCGGGCGATCGTCGAGCCGGTCGCAGAATCGCTCGGCGCGGAGGTCGTCTGGGTCATGGGCAACCACGATGAGCGACTGCAGTACTCGCGGGAGCTCTTCGACGTCGAGGGCACGGAGGCTCCTCAGGATCGGGTCTACGACATCGGCGGGCTGCGAATCATCTCGCTCGACACCACGGTGCCCGGCTTTCACCATGGCGAGTTGACCGACGAGCAACTCGACTGGCTGCGTGACGTCCTCGCGACTCCCGCCCCGCATGGAACGCTCATCGCCGTGCACCACCCGCCCATCCCGACCCCGCTGCTCTGGGCGATGGAAATGCTCGAACTCCAAGCACAGGACCGCTTCGCCGCGGTGATCGCCGGGACCGATGTCCGCGGCATCCTCGGCGGCCACCTGCACTACACGACGCACAGCGTGTTCGCCGGCGTTCCCGTCTCGGTCGCCGCGGCCACCTGCTACACGATGGACCTCGCCGACGGTGGGAAACTGCTCTCGGGTGTGAACGCCAACCAGGCCTTCAACATCGTGAGCACCTACGAGGATCGCGTGGTGCACACGGTCATTCCGCTGCTCGGAGCCGACGAGGTCACCGGATTCTCGGCTGAGTACCGCAGCACGATCGAGGAGATGTCGCCCCAGGATCGACTCGACATGTTCTCAAGAAAAGACTCGAAGTTCAATCGCGGCGAGGGCTAGCCTCGTTCGTTCGTTCGTTCGTTCGTTCGTTCCCTAGTTCCCTCGTTCTTTCGCGTGTTCGCGTGTTCGCGTGTTCGCCTGTCCCGCAACTCGCCTGTTCCCTCGTTTCCTGTTCCGCCGCTAGTTCGTTAGCTCATCGCGCCGTTCTACTTGGCCGCCCCATCAGGCAAGGCCCGCGCGGCCCGAACCGAGCTGCTGGCGCGTTCATAACTCAGCCTATTTTGGCGTCGCTGGTGTCGAGGGTGCGGAGTTCCGCGGAGGAATTGTCCGGCGCGAAATTTCAGGCTGAGTTATGAACAGCACCACCGCGTCGGTGTGGGTGGTCGGGCGTCACGGGTGTCGTTGCCGAATCGTCGATGCTGCACGTCGTCGGTGCGCTCACCTTCCCGTCCTGTCCGTCCGTCCGGCCGTCCGGCCGTCCGGCATGTCCGGTCCACCGGCACGCCGCCGGCCCAGCCGAACTCGGCCCCACACCCGGATCGGGCCGCTGTCGCGTTCATAACTCAGCCTATTTTGGCGTCGCTGGTGTCGAGGGTGCGGAGTTCCGCGGGCGAATTGTGCGGCGCGAAATTTCAGGCTGAGTTATGAACAGCAGCGGCGGGGTTCGTTCGCGCGGCAACTTCGACGTCTGCGGCGGGTAATTCACGTTCATTTCAACGGAGGCCCCCAGCCACGCGAGCCAAGCGGCACCCGGTCGGCTAGTTCCCCAGGTTGATTCCGGTCGCACGGAGCCTCTGGCTGCTTTCGCCGAGGGATGCAACGAGCCGCTCGCCGGTGCCGCGCAGGTGTGCGATCGTCGCAAGTTCGGCGCTCGCGCCGTCGCGGGCCAGCAGGGCAGCGGTGACGGCGCGATGCTCGCGATGCGCCCGTTCTCGTGACTCCGCGGACTGGACCTCCAACCAGCGCGTTCGATAGAGCCGGGTCAGGACGCCAGCCATCGCGTCGATGAGAAAGTCATTGTTCGACAGACGGGCGAGCTCCAGATGAAATCCGGTCCCCGCGTCGATGCTGTGTTCGGGGGTTTCATCCGCATCCGCGAGTCGGGCGAGATCGGCGAGGGCCTCGAGATCTTCGCGGCTGGCCCGCTCGACGGCGAGCCGCGCGCTCGCGCTCTCCAGGATCTCCCGATATTCGTAGAGGGAGCGGATCTCGTCGAGGTCGATCGGTGCGACGATCCAGCCCTTGCCGTCCCGACGCACGAGACCCTCCGATTCGAGGCGCATCAGCGCTGCGCGGATCGGGGTCCGTGATGCACCGAATTCCGGCTCGAGACCGCGCTCGCTGAGTGGTCTGCCGGGCGCGAGATCGAGACTCAGGATGGCGGCGCGCAATCGGGCGTGGAGCGTTGGCTCTGGCATCCTTGCCTTCCTTCGCTGGTCGAGCGTTGTGGTATACCAGTATGGTATCCCAGCGCCGCCCAAGCCAGCGCGTATCAAGCCCCGCCCGCGGACCAGCGCGCAACCAGCGGTGGCAAAAAATCGGAGAACAGATGAATCAGAAGCTCGACGTGCAGAAGCTCGGCATCAGACCGTGGATCATGCTCGCACTCGGACTTCTCGCGCAGACCGCCACCTCGATGCTCATCAGCACCCCGGCGTTCCTGATCCCCGTCCTGCACACGAAGCAGGGCATCCCGCTCGCAACGGCGGGCCTGATCGCGTCGACGACGACGATCGGCATGGTGGTTGCCCTCGTCGCCTGGGGTGCGCTCGCGGACCGGATCGGCGAGCGCTGGGTCATCAGCGGCGGTCTCGCGCTCGCCGCGCTCGCGGCGCTCGGCGCAGCGCTGACGACCGGAACGTTCATCGTGTTCGGCATCTTCCTGGTGATCGGCGGCATCGCAGGGGCCAGCTCGAGCCCGGCGAGTGGGCGGCTCGTGATCGGCTGGTTCCCGAAGAATCGGCGGGGACTCGCGATGGGCATCCGCCAGATGTCGCAGCCGCTTGGCGTGGCCCTCGCCGCGCTGGTCATCCCGCCCCTCGCGGACGGCCCGGGAATCTCCGCGGCGCTGACCGCCTCCGTGGTCTTCTGCGGCGTGCTTGCCATCGCGGGGGCACTCGTGCTCCGCGATCCCCATCGACCGCCGATTCTCGCGACCGACGGCGTCGCCGCCAATCCGTACCGCGGTAATGCGACGCTCCTGCGCATCCACCTCGTCTCGATTCTCCTGGTTGTGCCGCAATTCACGATTTCGACGTTCGGGTTGATCTGGCTGATCTCGGATCAGCGACTTCCGGCAACCGTGGCTGGCATCGTGATCGGCGTCTCCCAGCTGGTTGGTGCCTTCGGGCGGATTGGCGTCGGAGTGTGGAGCGACAGGGTCGGCAGTCGGATGCGGCCCCTGCGCCTCGTCGCCCTCGCCTCGGTAGTCGCGATGGTCGTTCTTGCCGCCGTCGGTGTCGTGGCCACGCCGATCGCGGCGGTCGTCCTCGTGATTGCCGCGACGATCTCGGTCGCCGACAACGGACTCGCATTCGGCGCGGTCGCCGAAATCGCGGGACCTCGCTGGTCGGGTCGTGCCCTCGGAGCGCAAAACACCGGTCAGTGGATCGGCGCCTCCGCCGTCGGCCCGCTCGCCGGCTTGCTGATCGGAGTCGTCGGCTACCCGCTGACTTTCGTCGCTGCGGCGCTCTGCGCGTTCGTCGCCGTTCCGCTCATCCCGAAGTCCGGCGATCGCGAATACGGCATGCCTGCGCATCCCGCTCGCGTGAGTGAGTCACGATGAGTGTGTGCTTCTCGAACGAGCGGTGAACGATTTCGCGGTCTACCTTGCCGCCGAGCGCGGATTCAGCGCGCACACCGTCCGTTCCTATCGTTCGGACCTGACCGACCTCAATCGGTTCGCCGCCGAAAAGGGCGTGCAGACGACGGACGCGCTCGACCTCGAGTTGCTTCGCGACTGGCTCTGGGACGGCTCGAACGCGGGCCTCGCCAAGTCGACGCTCGCTCGGAGGTCCGCGGCTGTTCGCAGTCTCTCCGGCTGGCTCGCGAGCACCGGCCAGACACCGACGGATGCCGGTTCCCGGCTTCGCGCGCCCAAGGCCGATCACCATCTTCCGCGCGTTCTCACGCGTGAACAGATCGACGGACTGCTGGCCGGTCTCGTCGCCCGCGCCGCATCCGGTGAGGCAATCGCGACCCGGGATCTCGCCATCGTCGAGCTGCTCTACGCCTCCGCGCTTCGCGTCAGCGAGGTGACCGGACTCGACCTCGGCGACGTCGATCTCGGGCGGCTCACGGTGCGGGTGGTGGGAAAGGGATCGAGGGAGCGCGTCGTCCCGTTCGGCGCACCGGCCCAGCGCGCCATCGTCGACTGGGAGAAGCACAGGCACGAGCTCGAGAACGGGCCGGGACGGGCTCTCTTCCTCGGTGCCCGCGGCAAACGCATCGGCAGCCGCACCATCTACGAACTCATCGCCGGGTTGCTGGCCGACGTCCCGGGCTCCGGTCCATCCGGTCCCCACACGCTGCGCCACACCGCGGCGACCCATCTGCTCGATGGCGGGGCAGACCTGCGCTCGGTGCAGGAGATGCTAGGCCACGCGAGTCTCGGCACGACACAGCTGTACACGCACGTGTCGGCAGAACGCCTCAAGGAGAGCTACAACCGCGCGCATCCCCGGGCCTAGTTTCCGGTCTAGTTTCCCGCCGCCGAATGCCGTGTCGGCAGCAGTACCGGCCGAACCAACTCCCCGAGAAAGAGCATCGGGTTCAGGTATTGACCGTTCATGCGCACACCGAAGTGCAGGCACATCTGTGAGCAGTGCCCGGCGACGAGGTGGCCGATGACTTCTCCGCGGGTGACAACCTCTCCCGCATGAAGGGACGAGACGACCGGTTCGTAACTGGAGAGGATGCCGTCGCCCTGCGTGATCGAGAGAACCGGTCGATCCACGACGATCCCCTCGAAGTGCACGACGCCGTCCGCCGGTGCGAGCACATCGCCCGCGGTCGCGATGTCGATGCCGCGATGCCCGGCCGAGTACTGCGTTTCGGGCGCAACAAACGGACGAACGATCGTATGCTCGCCCCGCACGGGCCAGCTCCAGTGTGGGTAGCCCCGGTCTGACCTGGTCGTTGCGGCGGCGGGCGACCCCATCGACAGGATGGCGGTGGCCAGGACTAAAAGGACGGCTAAGCGGAGCATGCGACCATGGTCGTCGTCACCGCTCGAGCGGCATCCGAATTCCGGCGAAACCGTGCACAACAGCCGGGTATGCGGGCGGTGGGGGAGCGGTGCTATCCTTTTCGAAGCATCCCGGGCAACCGGGGTGACTACGCGTGTCCTTAGAGGTTTCAACACCTCGCACGACATCCACTCAGTCTCACTCCTGAAAAGGCGTGTTGCGGATGTGTGCCGGACACCAGGTTCCGCGCCAAACGGTCGCGGAAATCAACTGAGTTGGGCCACTTTTGTGCTGCTTCTGCAGCGCTTGCGCCCGGATTAAGGAGAACGGCCATGGCCGTCGTCACTATTCGCCAGCTGCTCGACAGCGGAGTCCACTTCGGACACCAGACCCGCCGTTGGAACCCGAAGATGAAGCGCTTCATCCTGACCGAGCGTTCGGGCAGCCACATCATCGACCTGCAGCAGTCGCTTGCGCACATCGACAAGACGTACGACTACGTCAAGGAGACGGTCGCCCATGGCGGCACGATTCTCTTCGTCGGTACCAAGAAGCAGGCCCAGGGTTCGATCGCAGAGCAGGCGACCCGCGTCGGCCAGCCCTTCGTGAACCAGCGCTGGCTCGGCGGACTCCTCACCAACTTCCAGACTGTCTCGAAGCGCCTTGCTCGCATGAAGGAGCTCGAGGAGGTCGACTTCGACGACACGACCCGCGGCTTCACCAAGAAGGAACTGCTGATCCAGAAGCGCGAGCTCATCAAGCTTCAGAAGAGCCTCGGCGGGATCCGCAACCTCACGAAGACGCCGTCGGCCATCTGGATCGTCGACACCAAGAAGGAGCACCTCGCGATCGACGAGGCTCACAAGCTGGGCATCCCGGTCATCGCGATCCTCGACACCAACTGCGACCCCGACGAGGTCCAGTACCCGATCCCGGGGAACGACGACGCCATCCGCTCCGTCGGACTGCTGACCCGCATCATCGCGGATGCTGCTGCCGAGGGTCTCATCCAGCGTCACCAGAAGCCGGAAGAGGGCGGCGAGGTCGAGCCCCTGGCCGCGTGGGAAGCCGAACTGCTTGCCGCGTCGGAGACGCCATCCACCGAGGCCGAGAAGATCGAAGCCGTTGACGAGGCAGTAAGCCCCGTCGACAGCAAGGAAGAGATCGCCGAGGAAGTCGCTGCGGTTGTGGCTGAAGAGCCCACCGCCGAGAACGACGCCGACGCAGTTGTCGCCGAGCACGAAGCCGCTGCCGACGAGACAATCGTTGTCGAGCACCGCGTCGAGTCCGATGCGGCTGCCGAGGCGAAGCTCGAGGCCGCGGCAACCGACGACGAGAAGAAGCCCGCTGCAACTGACGACGCAAAGAAGTAAGGAACGCACTCATGGCAGATTTCAGCCTTGAAGACCTGAAGGCGCTGCGCGAGCAGCTCGGCACCGGAATGGTCGAGACCAAAAACGCTCTCGTCGAGGCCGGCGGCGACAAGGAGAAGGCAGTTGAGCTTCTCCGCATCCGCGGCGCGAAGAGCAACGCCAAGCGCGCGGACCGCTCCACGAGCGAGGGCCTCATCGCCACCGTTCACAGCGCGACCGCCGTCACGATGATCGAGCTCGCCTGCGAGACCGACTTCGTCGCGAAGAACCAGAAGTTCGGCGCCCTCGCGGATGCCGTGGTCGCAGCGCTTGCCGACTCCGGTGCAGAGACGGTTGACGCCGCCCTCGCGGTGCCGCTCGAGAAGGGGACCGTCGGATCCGCAATCGACGAGCAGGCCGCGACGATCGGTGAGAAGCTCGAGCTGCGCCAGCTCGTTCGCCTGACCGGTGACAAGTTCGAGGTCTACCTTCACCGCACGAGCAAGGATCTGCCACCGCAGATCGGCGTGGTCGTTGCGTACAGCGGAGATGACGCCGAGACCGCTCGCAGCATCGCGCAGCACATCTCGTTCGCCAACCCGGAGTACATCTCGAAGGACGAGGTTCCTGCCTCCGCCGTCGAGAACGAGCGTCGCATCGTCGAGGAGATCAGCCGCGGCGAGGGCAAGCCAGAGGCCGCACTCCCGAAGATCATCGAGGGTCGCCTCGGCGCCTTCTACAAGCAGGTCGCCCTGCTCGAGCAGGACTACGCCAAGGACA
>JAODMY010000138.1 GCA_025465535.1 Glaciihabitans sp. | reverse complement strand
GAGATCCCGACCACTACGCGCTCGCCGGACAGCGCCTCCACGGCGGCGACGATCTGCGGGATGCTGGCCATCCGTCCATTGTCCCAGGGACTCGAGATACCGCCGCGGACCTCCGAGTGGCACTATTGCGGAATGACTGATGTGGATCGAATTCAGCTCGCGGACGGACGCACCCTTGACGTTCGAGTCGTCGGACCCGCGGGCGGGCTCCCGCTCATCTTCCACCACGGAACGCCGTCCGCCGCGGTCCGATCCGGGGCGTTCGAGCGCGCTGCGGAGGCACGCAACCTGCGCCTCGTCACGGCATCCCGACCGGGATACGGCGGCTCGACTCGCCAGCCCGGACGGCGCGTAATCGACGCGGTTGACGACACCAACGCCATCCTCGATTTCCTGGATGCCGACCGCTGCCTGGTCGCGGGATGGTCCGGCGGCGGTCCGCACGCACTCGCCTGCGCGGCCCGGCTCGATCGTGCTATTGCCACACTCGTGATCGCGGGCGTCGCGCCGCACGATGCAGCCGGCCTCGACTGGATGTCCGGGATGGGCGAAGACAACATCGTCGAGTTTGGTGCGGCCGAAGCCGGAGAGCCCGAACTTCGGCAATTCCTGGACGGTGCGCGGGAAGAACTGAAGAACGCGGATGCCGCCGACATCATCGCCTCCCTGACGAGCGTCCTGCCGAAGGTCGACCAGCTTGTCATCACGGACGAGTTCGGCGAGGATCTGGCCGCCGCCTTCCACGAGGCGTTGCGCACGGGCGTCGACGGCTGGCTCGATGACGACCTCGCCTTCGTGCGGGGATGGGGATTCGACCTCGCCGAAATCACGAAGCCGACCTCGATCTGGCAGGGAAGCGACGACCTGATGGTGCCGTTCAGCCACGGACAGTGGCTAGCAGCGCAACTGCCCACGGCATCCGTTCACCTCGAGCCTGGACAGGGACACCTCTCCGTGACGATCGGCGCACTCGACCGAATGCTCGATGAGCTGGTCGCCGCCGGGAGTGCGCACTAGCCGCAATTCCTGTCTGCCCTCGTGTGATGCGTCTGCCCCCGTACGTACGGGGGCAGACGCATCACACGGGGGCAGACGCTCAGGAGAGGTGCTCCGCGACGAACGCCAGCTGGGGCGCCGCCATCCGCCGCCAATACGAGGGGTTGTGGCCGCCCGCGCTGAATCCGCCGGAGGGACGCCGGGCGAATCCTTTGGCATACGCCTCTGCCGCCGGATAGAAGCCGTCACCGATTCCACAGTCGACGCGCACCGCAATCCCGTCCAGCTCACTCTGTCTGCCCATTACGGTGTTGGCGGCGAAATCAGTTGGACCGTCGAAGGCTCCGCTCGCGGCCTTGCCCGCACTGAACCACAGTGCCGGGCTCTCGGCGACGACGGCAGCGACCTTGCCAGCACCGAGCCGGCTCGCAATGTGGAGGGCGCCATATCCACCCATCGACCAGCCGAGGATGGCGAGCCTTGAGGTATCCAACCCCTGGGAAGCGAGCAGCGGGATGAACTCGTCCGTCACCATGGCGCCCGCATCCTCACCGCTCGCGCGCGGATGCCAATAGCTCCTGCCTCCGTCCACAGACGCGATCGCGAATGGCGCGGATCCCCGACTCACTGCCTGTGCGAGGAAGCGATCCAGGCCCAGATAAGTTCCGAATGCGGCGGTGTGGGTTGCGCCAATTCCGTGCAGCACGATCAGCACGGGTAGCCGATCGCCGGGCTTCGACCCGGGCGGGTAGCTCACCGCCCAACCACAGCGCGTGCCCAGCCGCGCTTTCGAGTCGAACGCACCGGTGGTCATTGGCCCCGGCCTGACGTTCGGGATGCTGCCGGCCGGCCCATCCATGCCGAGCATCCTGAACATTGTCGACCGCCCAGGAAGGATGTTGTCATCGACCGCGAGCGCAGCGCCGCCCGCCAGTGCTACCGCGCTCGCCGCGCCGATCAACAGAACTCGCCGAGTCACGCGAGCGCGTCCCCGTCTCGCTGGCTGTGTTGCATCATCGGGCACAGGGCAATTATGGGGTGCGCGAGAGCCTGGCGCTGACGGCCGGGCCGCCGCCCTCGCGCAACCCTGGCCGCACGCCAGGTTCAATAACTTCCGGCTTTATCATGGGAGTCTCGATCACCACAGCGAGCCTGGCCCCCGGTGCCGATCAAGGGAGACGCTGCTCCCCTCGTATTTCGTGGTGTCCGAATATCACGGACGGTAGTAAATGACAGAGAACGACGGCTACGTTGTTGACGCTCCCCCACTGGCGAGTCTCCCTATCGCCGGGGGGAACGAACGGTTTCCGATTCGACGCGTGTTCTGCGTCGGACGAAACTACGCGGACCACGCGCGGGAGATGGGCGCCGACCCCGACCGGGAGCCCCCGTTCTTCTTCTCCAAGCCGACGGATGCGGTCTTTGCCGCGATCGAGGGAGCCCCACGGGCGGATGGGCCGCGATGCGTCGCCGGTGTCGTCCCGTATCCTTCGGCGACGAACGACCTGCAATTCGAAATCGAGCTGGTGGTGGCCATCGGTGTCGGCGGCACGTCGATCGCTCCAGGCGATGCTCTCGCGCACGTCTGGGGATACGGCGTCGGCGTCGACCTGACCCGGCGGGATCTGCAGGCGCAGGCGAAAGAACTGCGCCGTCCATGGGACCTGTCCAAGGGATTCGACGCGTCCGGCCCGTGTAGCGCGCTCGTGCCAGCGTCAGTGATCGGGCATCCCGACCACGGATCCATCTGGCTTGCCGTCAACGGGGCCGAGCGGCAGAGGGGTGACCTGTCCGACCAGATCTGGCCGGTCGCCGACCTCGTGTCCGAACTCTCGAACTACGTGACCCTCGGCGCTGGCGACGTCATCTTCACGGGTACCCCCTCCGGCGTCGGCACGATCGTGCGCGGGGATGCCATCACCGCCGGCATCGACGGGGTCGGCGACCTCGACTTCACCATTCGGTAGCAGGCCACAGTCCTGCGTCGTCCACGGCGTCAGTGACCGTGAGAGCTGGACGACGACCCCTTACCGTGGGCGACGTCGGACTTACCGTGATCGGTCGAAGAGCCCGGCCTCTGGGTCGAAGACGTCGAGGGACCATGGCGATGCGCTTCGAGGATCGGAGCGCAGTAGTCCTTGATGCTTCCCGCGGACTTTGCGGCATTCACCAGCGCTGAATTGGCTACCGAGGTCTTGTGAAGACCACCCGCCGTGTAAGCCGTGCACAACCCGAACGCGGCCGGACCGGACGCGTCGGGACCCTTCGTCGCGGATGGCGCCGTGGTCGCAGTCTCGGTCGGATCCGGCGTCGAGGTCGCAGTCGCAGTCGGGGTCGGATCCGCCGTTGCGGTGTCGGAGCCACCAGGCGTGGCCGTCGGCGTGGCCGTCTGCACGGAAGCGGGCAGAGCGGGCAGCGTCCCGTTTGCTGCGACTGCGGCGACGGCCGTGCCGCCTCCGACGACGACGAGCGAGAGTACGGCGAGCGCTACTTTGGTGCCAAAAGCTGTCGCAATCAAAGACATGGGAAGGAACCTCCAGAGTGTGGAACGGGTCTGTGTCAGTGTGCGACGTTGATGTTTCGGTTGGAAACCAGGGTCCCTGGCTGAGGCGTCGTCACGCCATTGGACGTCGTCGTTCCGGTGCCGAAATCGAAGCCGGGCATCCCGATCTGGATGGACTGGAACGAAGGGTTGTTCTCCAGATCGCCACTGCCCGCGTAGATCTGGCCTTTCCAGGTGAAATTATTGCCCGTAGTTATGGCGCAGGGCGTGTAGAGCATCGCGTCGATCGGCGCGAGGATCGTGAAGCCGTTGGCGGTCGTGAAGGGACCCTCCGAGGACGAACAGGTGGGCTGGGCATCCGCAAGGTTATCCGGGGTGACGAACCACAGCCGATGCTCGGCCGCACTCGAGGACGCGAAGGTCTGTGAATTCCCCCAACTGAAGGAATTAGCAAAGATCACGACGTCGCCTGCCAACATGACGTTATTACCGCTGGTCTGAATTCCGCCGGTGCAGGCGAGCGCATTGATCATCGTCGTCTGACCTGCGATGCCCAGAGGGCTCGTCGGCAAGCTGCACCCTCCGCTCGAAGTCGGCAGGGTCACAAGATTGATGGTGGTACCGGTTGAACCAGCCCAGTCCGACGGCGTCGACGCGCCGTATGCGACATCGGCCCAGGGCGCCGCAGCGGGGAGAGCGCCGCCTTGCGTGTACGTTCCTCCGACCAGGGAGCCCGGCGGATTCGGGGAGACACTTCCTGCGGTCAGATTGCCACTGATGCTGCTCCTTTTAAGGAGCGTAACCGCGCCCGACACCCAGGCACTTCCGGTAATTGTGCAACTGGACCCACTTCCGTTCGAAGAACCCAGTACGAGGTTGCCCGCCACTACGACGTTTCCGTTAAGCACCGCGTTGTTCTTCGAGCAGGTAAAGCTGCCATTTTTGATCACCAGACCACCATTCTCGGAGAGGTCCAGCGCGGAGTTCGCCGCGACTATTGCGTTGCCATAGAGATACATTCCCACTCCGCTGGGTTTGTAGGGCACGGGCCACACGAAGTTGTAAATCGCCTCGACCGTTGTCGGAGTTCCGTACGGTTGCCCTGCCGAGTTAACGGCGCGGCCAGTCGAGAGCACCTTGATCTGCGGGGTCAGGTTGGCCGGGCATCCGGCCTGCCATGCGCCGTCCTGCATTCTTTGGACGGTCGCGGAATAATAGATCGATCCGGTCGAGGTGTAGGTCGCCGAGGTCGCTTGCAGGGTGCAGTTGCCGGCATACAGTCCCGCACGAGCTGCCGCAACGCCCGCATCGGCTGCCGCCTGTGATTGCAGTCCGACACGGGTCGAGCCCGAAATCGTCATTCCGCGGACGACCGACAAGGAGAGCAGAGCGCCGACGGTCAATCCGACCGCCATCACCGCAATGACCGGGATCAGGACAGAGCCGTCGTCCTTGGCCACTGACCGAGCGAATCGAGTTCTTAGTAACAAGCTGGGCTCCCTGTGCTCCCTGCTCGGCTGAACACCGAGGTGATTATGGACTGAGGCGCTGTCTGGCCGGTCACCGCGCCGTTGAATGCGACCCTGACCTCTGCGCCGGAGACCGTGAAGATCCCGCCGCCCGAGATCGGCGTGACCGAGGTGTCGAGAGTCCTCCACGATGCGAGGTCCGAACTAGTCGGCGCGATGGGGATTGCCGTCGGCGAGCTGAGGTACCGAATCGACCGGTCCGATGCCGAGTAATACCAGGCCGAACAGACCCAGACGATCGTCGAACCGGACTGCGCCGTGCGCGCCACCAGCAACTGATCCGCACCATTCGGTGACGTCAGCAGGAAGTCGGACGAGTTGCGAACACCAATCTGGATCGATCGCATTGCCAACTGCGCGCTGCTTGAAGCATTTTCCCGCGCCGTGACAGATCGCGGAGTAGTGATCAGAGAGACCATCAGGCCCCCGACCGCCGCCAACACGATCGCCATCACGACGCAAGCGACCATCAGTTCCACCAGGGTGAATCCGTCATCGCGTCGCAAATCGGTTCTCATGTCACCCTCACGCGCCCGTCACGAATACGAGGGTGGCGAGCGAGATGTCAAGCGCACCGGTGGTTGCATTGGTGACCGTGACCTTCACCCTCACGGTGGCGGGAAATGTCGCGGGACACGTACTGATCGTGCGAACAGTCCGAAGAATGAGATTCGGTCTCACCGTCACCGACTGGTTCAACGTGGTCAACGCGGCGCAAGTCGTCTGAACTCTCTCATCCTCAATCGCTTGATTGGCGAGCGACGTCGCGGTGACCACCTCGGAATTGGTCGCGGACTGGGTAAGGCTGTGAGTCAGGATCGGCAGGACGCCGACCGCGAAGATCATGAGCACAAACATCGCAATGACCGTTTCGAGCAGCGTGATCCCATCGTCTGACGCAGCGACCGGGCGCCTCGCCCGTGCAATGCGCTCCACCGCCGGATAGATCATGCCTTCGGACCCCCCAGGGCAAGCCGGGGATCATACTCCGGCTATCCAAAGTTATCGGTAGACGCGCTCGGAAGCTACGTCGCACTCCCGCTTCGGCGCCCCCACTTAGAGGGGTCAGACTGACCGACTGGCTACTCGTGCGAACCGGCCCGGTGCCGAGCGAAGACCAGACGGTCAGTAGTCGACGGCGGATTTCAGGATCTCGGCGACTCGCTTCCTGGCCGCCTCATCCAACTTGGTCAGAGCGAAACCGACCGGCCACATGTTGCCGTCATCCAGTTTCGCCGCTTGCTGGAACTCGAGGGTCGCATAGCGGATCTTGAACTTTGAACCCGGCTTGAATGCGACGACCGTCTTGCCATCGGCGTCCGCGTATGCAGGCATCCCATACCAGGTCTTCGCCGCCAGCGACGTGTTCTCTTTGACAAGTTGGTGGAAGGTCTCGGCGAGTTCCTTGTCGGTTCCAGTCATCGCGGCGATCGCGGCATCGCATGCCGCCGCGGAGTCCGCGCCCTCTTGTGAAGCTTTCTTCTCGGCGACGGCCGCCCTCATGGCAGCCTTTTCCTCTTTGCTGAATGTCGTAGCCATGGACGTCCTCCCTCGGTCTGGACCACGACCAATATTAGGTTGGGATCCTTACTCCCGCTTCTCGAATCCTGCTATCTCGCAGGGCCGACCTCATCAAGGCAGAGTCAGAAGTGTGATCGATCTATCGTTGGAGACCTGTCACCGATGCCCTGAGACATGACGCCGCTCCGGCACAGCCGAGGCGATCGAAGGCTGCCACCCCCGCGTAACATCGCGGATTTTCGTGGAGCCGCCTGTCAGAATCGAACTGACGACCTTCTCATTACGAGTGAGATGCTCTACCAACTGAGCTAAGGCGGCCTGCCATCGGGTTTCCCCAAGGCACAGCAGAAAAGCTTAGCCGATCAGACGCGCCCCGCTTGCACAAGGATGCCCTCGAGCTGGGCAAAGGAGTCCCGGATCACCGAGGCGAGAGGCACGGTCGAGCCTTTGTCGGCATCCGCCCAGCTGGTCCAGGCGTGCCGAAGAGCACCCAGCGCCACCAATGTGACGAGGCGGCCACGGGATGCGAGAGCCTCCGGATCACGCGCCAGGTCGGGATCATCGTTGGCAAGGCGCCGACCGACAACGCCCGAGAGCTCGTCCTCGAAGTTGCGCATGCCTGCCATCCGCAGGGCGAAAAGGTGCGGGTACCTGTTGTGCAGATCCTTGCGCATGATCAGCGTTTCGCGGTCTTCGGACGCGTGGTCCGCGGCCTCCGCCATGAGCGAACCGAGGTCACGGATCAGGTTGCCCTCGGGGGCGCCAGCGACGAACCGGTCGAGCGCCACCTCGTCAAGGAAGTCTGGGGCGTCACCCGCGATCGCCGCCTCTTTCGAGACGAAGTAGTTGAAGAACGTTCGCGGGGAGACGTCGGCCACCCGACTGATTTCTTCTACCGTGACATGCTCGAGCCCGCGGTCGAGCGCCAACTGCAGGACGGCGTGCTGAATCGCCTTTCGGGTAGCGATTCGCTTGCGTTCACGCAGCCCAGGGGCCTCAGCGATGGACATCCGTCAATTATTGCACAGCCTGCAATGTTGCATTGAACGGGCGCCCGGTGAACCCGCTACTTACAGTCGACGTCGGTCTTCGGCACTGTGTCCTTCACGAAGAAGTTGTCCACCGTGCTGTTGACACACCTCTCGGCGGCCGTCGCCGTTCCCTTGTTGTAGGCGGTGTGACCGTCGCCGTGATAAGTGACGAGTCGTCCGTTCTGGAGCACCGTCGCGACGTGCTGCGCCATCACATACGGCGTCGCCGGGTCGCCGGTCGTTCCGATCACGAGGATGGGCGCCGAGCCGACCGCGGGCAGCGGACCCGGCTTCTCTGCCGCCTTGAACGGCCATCCGTCGCAGAAGACATCGCCGTACGCCATGAGGTGCCCGATGACCGGAGCGACCTTGTCGATCTTCACGGCCTCGGCGCGCATGTACGCGATGTTCGTGTTGCTCGGATAGTCGAGGCAGTTGATCGCGTTGAACGCCTCGTAGCTGTTGTCCGTGTACTTACCGGTGGTCGAGTTGCGCTCGTAGTACTGGTCCGCGATCTGGAAGGCGTAGCTCGGGTCCCCGTGCATCACGGTGGTGAACAGATCGACGAGGGCCGGCCAGTTGTCGACGTTGTAGAGCGGCGTGATGATGGCCGTGAACATCGTTTCCGCGCCGAGCTCGCGCCCATCCTTGTTGCGCAGCGGACTCTTGTCGAGCGAGTCGAGCAGCGAGCCGATCTCCGCCATCGACGATGCGACACTTCCGGTGAACGGGCATCCCGACATCGTCGGACACTCCTCGACGAACTTCTGCAGCTCGTCCTCGAAGCCCTTGGCCTGGTACTCGGTGAGCTGGTCCGCCGAGACTTGCGGGTCGACGACACCGTCGAGCACGAGGCGCCCGGTTTTCTTCGGGTACAGGTTCGCGTAAGTCTGGCCAAGCAGTGTGCCGTAGGAGTAACCGAGGTAGTTGAGCTTCTTGTCGCCGAGCGCGGCCCGCAGGACGTCGAGGTCGCGCGCGGCACTGACGGTGTCGACCTGGCCGAGCAGCGCGCCCGTGTAGTGCAGGCAGTCCGCTCCGAAGGCCTTGACCTCTTTCTCCTCGTTCGCGATCCACTCGTCCGATCCCATGACTCCCTTCGGGATGTCGAAAATGAACGCGTCAAGGGTCTTGGGGTTGGTGTAGCACTTGACCGCGGACGAGTGGTTGTCGCCGCGAGGATCGAACCCGACGATGTCGTAGTTGGCCTGCAGCGTCTTGTCGACTGCGAAGTTCAACGAGTCGCGGACGAAGTCGAAGCCGGAGGCGCCCGGGCCACCCGGATTGACCAGCAGCGAACCGAGCTTGTGCCCGGTAGCGAGGTGCCGGATGAGGGCGAGGTGGATGGTGCTGCCGGATGGCTTACTCCAGTCGAGCGGGACGGTTGCCGTCGAGCACTGGAAGGCGCCGTTACACGGTGTCCACTTCAGCGTCTGGTGGTAGTAGGGCGCGAGGTCGGCCGGGACTGACTCGTTCGTCGGCGTCGACGTCGTCTTCTGCGGAAGGAAGAGCGAGGTGCAGCCGGAGAGAACAATGGCTGCCGCGACGATCACCGCTGCAATTGAGAGGCGGCGGGCGGATCTGTTCATTGGGTCACTTTCCTCGCGGTGGAGATCAGCATCGCCTCGAGTGCGAGCGCGGGACTCACGTTCCCGTCGATTCGACGGCGTGCTGTTGCGATTGCATCCATTGTCGCCAGGGTCTCGGCCGGTGTCGAGCGTTCGCTGGCTGCGACGAGCTCCGAATGGATGTTCAGGTTGATGGGCTCGGTCTCGGCCCCGAGCTGCAGCAGAAGGACATCGCGGTAGAGCGAGAGCATGTCGACCATGATGCGGTCGAGCCCGTCACGAAGGCTCCTGGTCGCGCGCCGTTTTTGGTCTTCCTCGAGCGACTTCAACTGTGCGCGCAGGGCCGGCGGGATCGTGCCACCGGGCTCGACGCCCAGGGATCGCAGCGCGCTCTCGCGTTCCTCGGCGTCCCGTTCCACGGTGATCGCCTTGGCGTCTTCGCCCGCCAGCGCCAACAGCGTGGACGCTGCCCGCACCGCGTCGCCGACCGATCGGATGCCCAGCGCGATCTGTAACGTCTGCTCGCGACGGGCGCGGGCCTCGCTGTTGGTCGCGAGGCGATGTGCCATGCCGATGTGGCTCTGGGATTCGCGCGCTGCTCGGGTCGCGGTCGGAAGGTCGACGCCGTCTCGACGGGAGATCAGTTCCGCGACCTCGTCGATCGACGGCACGCGCAGCCTGACGCTGCGAACTCGCGATCGGATGGTCGGGATCAGGTCGGCCTCGCTCGGCGCGCACAGGATCCAGACCGTACGCGGCGGCGGCTCCTCGAGCGCTTTCAGCAGCACGTTCGACGTGCGCTCGCTCATCCGGTCCGCGTCCTCGATGACCATGACCCGATAGCGCCCAACCGACGGCGAAAATTGGGAGGACGACACGAGAGAACGCACCTCATCGATACTGATGATGACGCGCTCGGTGCTGAGGACGCCGAGATCGGGATGCGTGCGTGCCGCCACCTGGCGCGAGGTCGCGTCGTCATCCGGTCCGTTCGACAGCAGCGCCGTGGCGAACGCGTAGGCGAGATTCGAGCGGCCGGATCCGGGTGGGCCCGTGATCAGCCACGAATGAGTCATCGAGGTGTTCGCGCCACCGGCCGCGGCCGCAGCGGTGAAGATCTCGATGGCGTCGGTCTGGCCGGTCAACCCATCCCACACGCTCATGCGGCCAGCCTAGGCGAGCCGTCCGTCACTGCGGCTGCTCTGTCGATGCTCCGGCCAGCAGTTCGGCGACCCGCTCGCGGATCACCGCGGCCAGGGTTTCAACGGAATCTGTCGCCTGCAACACCAGGAACCGCTCCGGCTCGGCAGCGGCGAGCTCGAGGTAGCCTGCGCGAACCCGCGCGTGGAACTCCTGCTTCTCTTCCTCGAGCCGGTCATACTTCGTCCGATCCTTGAGCCGCTCCTGGCTGACGCGCTCGTCGAGATCGAGCAGGATCGTGAGATCCGGCAGCAGCCCCTCGGTCGCCCAGAATGAGACATCACGCACTTCGGTGGGATCGAGGACGCGACCGGCGCCCTGGTAGGCGACCGACGAATCGATGTAGCGATCCTGCAACACGACGTCACCGCGCTCGAGGGCCGGTCGCACCTTGGTCGCGATGTTGTGCGCGCGATCGGCCGCGTAGAGCAGCGCCTCGGCGCGCGGATCGATGTAGCCACGACGGTGCAGGATGATGTCTCGCAACTCGAGCCCGAGCTCGGTGCCGCCGGGTTCGCGCGAGAGCACAACGGTTTGCCCGTTCTCCTCGAGCCAGGTCGCGAGCAGCGCCGACTGGGTCGACTTCCCCGACCCGTCGCCTCCCTCGAGCGTGATGAACAGTCCCGTCATCGCCTGGCTCTTACCCCTGCTTCTTCTTGGCCGGCGCGCGCTTGGCGGCCGGACGCTTTGCCGCGGCCTTCGCACGCGGCTTCGCGGGACCCTTGGCCCGCTTGTCGGCCAGCAGCTGCACCGCGCGCTCGAAGTCGATGTCTTCAACTTCTTCGCCACGCGGAATCGTGGCGTTGGTCGTGCCATCGGTCACATAGGCGCCGAAGCGGCCGTCCTTGATCTTGATCGGCTTGCCGCTTTCGGGATCAGCCTCGAACTCCTTGAGAGCACTGGATGCCGCGCGGCCACCGTATTTCGGCTGCGAGTAGAGCTCGAGTGCGCCAGGCAGGTCGATGTCGAAGATGAGCTCCTCGCTCGGCAGCGACCTGGTGTCGACGCCCTTCTTCAGGTAGGCGCCGAACTTGCCGTTCTGCGCCGTGATGTCAACGCCGGTCTCCGGGTCGGCTCCGACGACGCGCGGCAGGTTCAGCAGGCGCAGCGCGGTGTCGAGGTCGAGGGTGGCCAGATCCATGGACTTGAAGATGGATGCCGTGCGCTGCTTTACGACGGCCGGCTTCTTTGGCGCGGCCTTCCGCTTTGGCTTCTTCACCTCGCCGGTCTTCGGATCGATGACCTCGACCTCGGCGGCGGCCGCAACGGCGGCGGCTTCGGCGGCTGCAGCGGCAACGGCCGCCTCATCCACCTCGGGCTCTGGATCGGCCTCGGTCACGTAGGGCCCGTAGCGGCCGTCCTTCGCGAGCACGAGTTTGCCGTTGTCGGGGTTGACGCCGATCACGCGGTCGACGACCACGGGAGCCTCGATGAGCTCGCGCGCCTTCTCGGCCGTCAGCTCATCCGGTGCGAGTTCGCTCGGGATGTTGACGCGGCGCGGCGTCGTCGGGTCGTCGCTCGGTGCCTCGAGGTACGGGCCGTACTTGCCGATCCGCAGGGTCACGTCGTCCGCGATCCTGATCGAGTTGATCTCGCGCGCATCGATCTCGCCGAGGTTGTCGATGACCGTGCGAAGTCCGCGGTGCTTGGCGTTGCCGAAGTAGAAGCCCGTGAGCCACTCGACGCGGTCGGCTTCTCCGCCCGCGATGCGGTCGAGGTCGTCTTCCATGCCCGCGGTGAAGTCGTACTGCACCAGGTCGGCGAAGTACTCCTCGAGCAGGCGCACGACCGAGAACGCAATCCAGTTCGGGACGAGCGCCGTGCCACGCGGTGTGACGTAACCGCGGTCGACGATGGTCGAGATGATTGCGGCGTAGGTGGATGGACGCCCGATACCGAGCTCCTCGAGCGTCTTGACGAGGCTCGCCTCCGTGTATCGCGGCGGAGCGCTGGTCTCGTGACCCTTGGCCTCGACCGCAAGAAGGGCGAGTTTCTGGCCCTCGGTCAGCGGAGGGAGCTTCGCTTCGGCCGGTTCGGCCGTCTCGTTGCGCTCCTCGTCTTTGCTTTCCTCGTAGGCGTGCATGAACCCGCGGAATGTGATGACCGTACCGCTGGCCGAGAACTCGGCGAGCTCGATCGCGCCCGTCGTCTCGGTGGTCACGAGATCGCCAGCGGCGCGACGCGCACCGATGGTGACGGTCGCCGTCGATCCCTTGGCATCCGCCATCTGCGATGCGACCGTGCGCTTCCAGATCAGGTCATACAGTTTCCAGTCATTGCCGCGAAGGGTCGACTGCAATTCGGCCGGCGTGCGGAAGACATCGCCCGAGGGACGAATCGCTTCGTGCGCCTCCTGCGCGCTCTTGTTCTTGCCCGAGTAGAGTCGCGGACTCGAGGGAACAGTCTCCGGGCCATAGAGCTTGCTGGCCTGGGTGCGCGCGGCGTTAATCGCCTGCTGCGAGAGCGTCGGCGAGTCGGTACGCATATAGGTGATGTATCCGTTTTCGTACAGCGACTGCGCGACGCTCATGGTCTGCCGAGCGGAGAAGCGAAGCTTCCGAGCCGCCTCCTGCTGGAGAGTGGATGTCGTGAACGGCGCCGCCGGACGTCTCGTGTAGGGCTTCGATTCGACGGTGCTGACGGTGATGGCAACGTCGGATTCGCGGAGGGCGGCAGCAATCGCTTCGGCTGCCGTCTCGTCGAGGGCGAACGCCTCGGACTTGAGCTTGCCGGTGTCGTCGAAGTCGCGACCGACGGCAATGCGTTTGCCGTTGACCCGAACCAGTCGGGATTCGAAGTCCTGAGAATCTGCTTCGGCGCCGAGTTGGGCGATGAGATCCCAGTAGCTCGCGGTCGTGAAGGCGAGTCGCTCCCGCTCACGATCGACGACGAGTCGTGTGGCGGCGGACTGCACTCGGCCTGCGGAGAGTCCGGGACCAACCTTTCGCCAGAGCACCGGGGAGACCTCGTAACCGTAGAGACGGTCGAGGATGCGGCGCGTTTCCTGCGCATCCACCAGGGCGGTGTCGAGCTCGCGAGTGTTGTTCTTCGCCTCCTGGATCGCCTCCTTGGTGATCTCGTGGAAGACCATCCGGTGCACGGGAACCTTGGGCTTCAACACCTGGAGCAGGTGCCACGCGATGGCTTCGCCCTCGCGGTCCTCATCAGTTGCGAGGAAGAGTTCGTCGGCGCCCGCGAGCGCCTTCTTCAGGTCGGCGACCGTCTTCTTCTTGGCGTCGGAGATGACGTAGTAAGGCTCGAAACCGTTGTCGACGTCGACGGAGAACTTTCCCATCGCGCCCTTCTTCAGCTCGGGCGGAAGATTCTTGGGCTCGATGAGATCGCGAATGTGGCCGACAGAGGCTTGCACCTCGTAGCCCTCTCCCAGGTACTGGGCGATCGTCTTCGCCTTGGCAGGCGACTCGACGATGACCAGCTTCTTCGTGCCAGGCACGTGACTCCACTCTTTGAAGGATGCCGCGTAGTGGCTGCTGTGCGACTACGGGAAAATGGGCAGCAGATCGGTGCCCTATCAGCGACACCATACACAGGTCAACCGGTCTATCTCCTAATTCGACATCGCGCCCTCCCCTAATTCGATGCGGCATCTTCATCTAATTCGATGCCGCTCCGGGCGGTCCGGCCGAGGCGGATGCGACCAGCGGCAACCCCAGAATTGTCGCCGTGGTCGTCACCGTGACCACGAGCCCATCAACCTCGCAACCAGCGAGCGAAACGTGATTCGCCCTGGCGACCGACCCCGCCAGAGCGCAAGGAACACCCGGCGAGATTCCCGCGGTGACATCCGCACCGGCCAGCGCCGACGCATCCGCCGCTCGCGCAACCGACTCCCTTGCGCTCAGCCCCATATAGAGAGGAAGCGTCATGAGCACAATGGCCACGAGGCTGCCGATGATCGCGATGCCCAGGAGGGAGCCGGATCCTTCGTCCGCACGCCTCACTTTGGAGCGGCATCGTCGAGCGCGCAGGACGACGCGCTGAGCGAGATTGCGAACAGAAACCCCAGGGACGTCGGCGCCCTCGCGGTTGCGCACACCAGGGCGCCCCGCCTGCTCTCGCTGAGCCGAGCCCCGGATGCGGCATCCCGCACCCGGGACGCCGCCCCGGTGTCGCCGCGCCCCAGCATCCTCGCCGCGTCCGCAACGGCACTCTGCAGCCTCAGCTGCTCGCCCGCGATCTGCATCCCGCCGAGCGCGACCGCGAAGACCAGGACAACGGCGGGCAGTACCGCGGCAAACTCCGCCGTCACCGAACCACGCTCTGCAGGTCGCGGTATCCGCAGCCGCATTCGGTTCCGCACCGGCGAAACCCGCTCAACCGGAGAAACTGAGCGCATGGCGAATCAGGTCCGTGAGGAGTCCGCGTACCTCACCGCTGCGCAGGATGACGACGAGCAGTCCCGCGAATCCCACCGCCGCCAGCGTGGCGATTGCGTACTCCGCGGTGGCCGATCCCGCGTCGTCCGCCACCCGACGCAGGCCTCGGAGTCGTAGTGCTCGAGCCAGTTTTCTCATGATTACCCGCATTCTGTGAGGAGCGGCACGAGTAAGCCCAGCATTGCCGCTCGATTCCCAGACGCTCGACCGATCGGCGAATTGATGCATAGACCGCCCTGCGTGGACCCTGTGGGCGAGAGGCGCGGTCACCATTTCACGCTCGTCGACTCGATCACCGTGATGAGCAGCGGGACGACTCCGAGCACCATGAAGGCCGGAAGCACGCAGACTCCGAGCGGAATCATCAGCCGCACCGCCAGCGCCTGCGCTCTCTCCTGCACTTCTGCCCTCGCCGATCGTCGCCGCTCGGTCGCCTCGCTTCGCAGTAGTTCCGCGGCCGGCACACCGGCTCGCTTGGACAGGTCGAGCACGGCCTCGATCCCCGCGGCGTCCCTCGTTCCGATCCCCGGTCGCGCGAGCGAGTATCGTTCGAGTGCGGCAGCGACGGACGCCCGCGCGCGATCGAGCGCACCACCGCCGGATACCGCTATTGCCACAAGGTCGAACTCGAGGCCAGGGGTGAGGTCGCGGGGCTGCGCCGAGCGCACGAGCCTCCTGTTCCACCTCGACGCCACGAACATGAGCGTGCCGCCGAGGCCGAGACACGCCCAGCCCGGCGGGGTCGTGAAGAGGGTCCCGAGAGTGTTGAATCCGAGCACGATTCCAAACAACAGGCCGACGACGGGCAGCGCCATCACCAGGCGCGCGGTGGCGACCGGCCCGGCGAGAGCCACGGTGATCTCGCGCTGCGCCTGCGCGAGATCACGAAGCGAGAGTGCGAATTCACGCAGCGTCGGGGCGAGCGGAGCGCCGGCATCGCTCGCAACAGCCCACGCCGTCGCGAGTCCCCGCCAGGCCAGGGCTTCGGTCGCCGGCGCCTCGCGGACTGCCGCGACAATCGCGTCCGGTATCGACTCCCCAGCGGATGCGCCAGCCGCAATTCGCGACGCCAGCTCACCCTCGCGCAGGTATCCCCATGCCGCAGCCGGTGCGACTCCGGCGGCGAGCAGGACGGCAAGCCTCTGCACGACGGCCGCGACCTCTGCGACGTTCGGAGCGCCTGCCTTCACGCCGCGACCTCTGCAGCCGCGATCCCGATCGCCGCATTCGGTGTCGGCCTGATCACGAGACGATCGCGATGATCCAGAACGAAACTTCCCATCTGCGCAAGACGACGACCCGCCGGCGACCGCTCGACGTGCAACACCGTGCCAATGGCGCTCACGGTCTGGCGCGCGACGGCGACCGGCGACATCCCGGCCAGCGCACCGAGCGCCTCGAGTCGCGCTGGCACGTCTTCGAGCGAGTTGGCGTGAAGCGTGCCCGCACCACCATCGTGTCCGGTGTTCAGTGCGGCAAGCAGCTCACGCAGTTCGGCGCCGCGACACTCACCAAGTACGAGCCGATCGGGGCGCATCCGCAGCGCCTCGCGCACGAGACGCTCGAGCCCGAGCGCGCCTGCACCCTCGAGATTCGGCTGGCGGGCTTCGAGGGCAAGGTAGTGCGGGTGCCGAACGCGCAGCTCGGCGACATCCTCGATTGCGATGATCCGTTCGTGTGGCGATGCGCTCGCGAGCAGCGCCGAGAGAAACGTCGTCTTGCCGCTGCCACCCGCTCCCGTGATGAGAAGATTCGCGCGTTGCACGACGAGGGTGTCGATCGTCCGGCGGGATATCGCCGCGAAGAAACCGTTCTCTTCGAGAAAGTCGAGCGTCGCAAATTCAATGCGCGGCAGTCGCACAGAGAGGAGAGTCCCCGTGGGCGAAATCGGGGGAAGCACGGCGTGGACGCGGATGCCGTCTTCGAGTCGTGCATCAACACACGGAGTCGCCTCGTCGATGTGCCTGCCGCCGAGCGACATCAGCCGCACGGCGAGCTCCCGAAGTTCGGGCTCATCCAACCGAATACCGGGAACACGCTCGAGCCCGACGCCACGATCCACCCACGCGCCGTCGCGGCCGTTGACGAAGACGTCGGTGACGCTGGAGTCTGCGACCAGTTCGGCCAGCTGCCCAAACTCCGCTGGATAGTTGCCGTCACGATTTCGGCGGATCGGCACGACCTCGCTCGCGACCTCGTCGTTCGCCGCGGCGCCCGACCGGCGCGCAACAAAACGCACCAACGCAGGAGCACCCATCACCGCAACTTCATCCACGCGCCCAAGCTAGGTCGCGGGGGCCCCCGAGAACCGAAAGCGCCCGCGACTGTGGATAAGCCGACCATCCCGTCCGCCCAAGGAACAGGTCACGACAGCAACCCCAACCAACGGCACTCAGGACGAACCCGCCCAAACCCCTTAATACGCGTCTGCCCCCGCCAGATGCGTCTGCCCCCGTACGTACGGGGGCAGACGCATCACACGGGGGCAGACAGTGGATCGAGACGCGGCTGTCTGCCTCGCGCGAATACTCCGCCAGAACGCGCAAGCGCCACAAAGTTAAATAACAAGCGCCGCGACATTAAAGAAAGAGGGGGATTAAAGAAAGAGGGGCGGCGCCTATTGGGGGGAACAGACGCCGCCACAGCAGCGCCGGATTGGGGGGAATCGCTTGGCGCTGCGAGTCAAACTCTCATTTGACTACGGACCAGTGTAGCCCAAAACAGGGCAACCCGACCCACGGATATGCCCCTTTTGGGGCATGCTCCGGGGCTACTCCCAGAGAGTGAACAGGTGAGGAGTTACCGTCTCTCGCGCTACGCGAACTCGAGTATCAACTCGACTTCGACGGGTGAATCGAGAGGCAGCACAGCGACACCGACGGCGCTCCTTGCGTGCGCCCCTGCTTCACCGAAGATCTGGCCGAGGAGCTCCGACGCGCCATTGATCACACCGGGTTGTCCGGTGAACGAGGGGTCGGATGCGACGAATCCGACAACCTTGATGACCCGCGTAATCCGGTCGAGCGATCCGAGAACGCCCTTGGCGGCAGCGAGTCCGTTGAGGACGCACAGCGCGGCGAGCTCTTTCGCCTGTTCTGCACTGACCGCGGCTCCGACCTTGCCGGTCGCGGGTAGCGCGCCGGCAACGAACGGCAGCTGCCCGGCAGTGAAGACCAGGTTTCCGGTGATGATGGCCGAGACGTAGGCACCAGCCGGCGCGGCAACCGAGGGAATCGCGATCCCGAGTTCGGTGAGTCGATCGTCGAGTGCCGACATCAGTTCTCGTCACCTTCTGCCGATGTGGGCTTTTCGCGTTTGAGGTACGCAACGAGGCCGCCCTCTGGGCCGGTGACGACCTGCACGAGTTCCCAGCCCTCTGATCCCCAGTTGTTCAGAATCGCCGAAGTATTGTGCACGATCAACGGTGTCGTGAGGTATTCCCAGGATGGCATTTCCGGCTCTCGTTCAGGGTCAATATACGACCATCGCGTACCCTCTAGTCTATGTCTGCCCAAAACCCTCCGCGCCGGGGCGTGTTCACCGCCATCCTCGGCACTCTCGCGTTTAGCGCGTTCGCCGGAATTCTGGTGACCGCTCTTGTGACTCCCGCCGTTGCCGTTGCTTCGGTGACCGCGCAGAGCGGCATCGGTATTTTCAACAACCTCCCCACCTACATTGAAATCGGCACCCAGGCCGCTCAAAACAAGATCTACGCGAAGTCCAAGGGCAAGGAAGTCCAGATCGCGACCATCTTCAACGAGAACCGCCAAGAGGTTACCTGGGACAACGTTTCGCAGTACGCGAAGGATGCCGCCGTCGACGGTGAGGATCGCCGTTTCTACAGCCACGGCGGCGTTGACCCGACGGGTGTTCTCCGCGCGGTGATCTCCAACGCCAGTGGTGCGAGCACGCAGGGCGCCTCGACCATCGCCCAACAGTTGGTGAAGAACATCCTGATCCAGAACGCGTTGCAGATCCAGAAGTCGACGCCCGCGGCCACGGCGGCGGCGCAGAAGGCTGCCATTGCGGCGGCGGAGGCAACCACGCTGGATCGCAAGCTCAAGGAGATGAAGCTCGCGATCTCGCTGGAGAAGAAGTACACCAAGAACCAGGTGTTACTCGCCTACCTGAACATCGCTCCCTTTAACGGGACGACCTACGGAATCGAATCCGCGGCCGAGCGGTACTACGGCATTCACGCCAAGGACCTGAACATTGTGCAGTCCGCAACGATCATGGCCATTGTGCAGGAACCGAACACGCGCGCTCCGATCAACGCCGCCGGATATGCCCAAAACACCGCCCGACGCAACCACATCCTCCAGGCCATGGAGGTCGCTGGCGACATCACCAAGGCGCAGTCCACCGCCGCGCAGGCGGTTGTCGAATCCCCCAAGACCGTCAAAAACATCACCCCGAATAACGGGTGTATCGCCGCGATCGATAACTCAAACTGGTTCTGCGACTACGTCACCAAGCTCGTTCCGCAGCTCACGTCACTGGGCGCGACCCAAAGCCAGCGCACCCAGAACTGGGCGCGCGGCGGATACGACATCTATACGACGCTCAATCTGGACCTTCAGGGCGTGGCCCAGAAAACCGGTTCGAAATACGTCCCCGCACACACCCCTCAACTGGATCTCGGTGGCGCGTCCACCAGCGTCGAAATGGGGACCGGCCGAATAATCACGATGGCCGAAAACAAGACCTTCAACAACACGGCGCAGGGCGGTGGCAATACGTCGTCTGCCGTTAACTTCAACACCAATTACGCCTACGGCGGCTCCGGTGGATTCCAGGGTGGGTCGACCTACAAGGCGTTCACGCTGATCGACTGGCTGGAAAACGGTCACGGTCTCAATGAGTATGTGAACGGAGACGCGCGAACCGTCGACCAGTCGACGTTTGCGGACACCTGTCCCGATGGACCGTTCGCCGGAACGTACAAGTTCCAAAATGACGCGACTCAACAAACCGGCCCCGTCAGCGTGATGACGGCAACAGCGGCATCGATCAACGGTGGGTTCATCTCGATGGCCCAGCAGCTGAACCTCTGTGACATCCGCAATGTTGCCGAGTCCCTCGGGGTGCGCACCGCCAACACCTACACCAACCCGTTCGATGGCGTTGTCGGTGACGATCCGGAGACCAACCCGTCGTCCGTGCTCGGCACCAACCTGGTGTCGCCACTGACGATGGCCGCCGCGTATGCCGGGATCGGCAACCACGGCACCTACTGCGCGCCGATCGCGGTCGACTCGATCACCTCGCCCACCGGTGAGAAGCTTCCGGGGCAACCGCAGCAGTGCGCCCAGGTCGTCCCCACCGATATCGCCGAGGCCGCGATCTATGCCCTGCAGGGACCGCTCGGCGGAGGCCCAGCCGGTGGTGCCGGAACCGGTTACGCATCCAACCCGCGCGATGGTACGGCCGTGTTCGGCAAGACCGGTACCACGAACAACTCGCTGCAGAGCTGGGTCGTTGGTGGAAACAGCAAGGTCGCGACCGCGGTCTGGGTCGGCAACATCCAGGGGAGCGTGCCGCTTCGTGCGACTTACATCAGCGGGATGCAGGCCGCGGTCCTGCGGCACGCCGTCTTCAAACCGATTGAGCAGGCCATCGACAGCGACTACCACCCCGCCGCCACGTTCCCTGTCCCGAATTCGAGCCTGCTGAACGGCAGCGGAACGAAGGTCCCGAACGTCATCGGACAGTCGACCAGCGCCGCAACCAGCCTGCTCGAGGCATCCGGATTCACGGTCCAGGTCGGCAGCGCGGTTGCGTCTGCGCTTCCGACGGGCCAAATAACGAAGGTCAGTCCGGGCGTTGGGAGCCTGCTCTCCGCCGGTTACCAGATCACCATCTACCCGAGCAATGGGGCGCTGATGACCGTGCCCAACGTGGTCGGAAACGGCAGCAACAATTACGCGGCCGCCCAGGCAATCCTGAACAAGGCCGGGTTCAATACGGTGTCCCAGGGCTGCGCGGTGGTCGACCCGGCTAGTAATACCGTCGGCTTCGCCGTCTCGACCTCACCGCCCGCAGGGACGGTCAGCAAATCGAGTACGCCGATCGTCGTCAATATCGGTGCGTTGACCTGCCCCAGTACTGGCGGCGGCAAGGGTGGCGGCGGCAATAGTGGTACCGGCAATGGCGGCTAGGCGCTCCATTCATCCTGCTGCCACCGCGCTCGGCGCGGTGGCAGCAGCAGGGGTCGCCGCCTTCGCCTGGGGCAGCCTGGTCGAACGAAATCGATTCACGCTTCGACGCGAGGTCCTGCCGATCCTGGATGTGGGTGCCCGCCCGCTTTCGGTGCTGCATCTCTCCGACTTGCACATGGCACCGTGGCAGACCGCCAAGCAGAACTGGATTCGCTCGCTCGCCCGCCTCGAACCGGACTTCATCGTCAACACGGGCGATAACCTCGGGCACGAGGACGGAATCGAGGGTGTGCAGCGCGCGCTCGACGTATTCCGCGGTACCCCCGGGGTGTTCGTGAACGGATCAAACGACTACTTCGGTCCCGTTTTAAAGAACCCGTTCAACTACTTCTTCCCCCATCGCACCTACGTCGGCGAACCGCCGAGGCTCGACACCGGTTCGCTCCTCAGTTACTTCGAGGACGAGCTCGGCTGGCTGAGCCTGAACAACGATGCGCGCGCGATGCTCGTCAAGGGCATCCGTCTCGAGCTCTTCGGCGTCAATGACGCCCACCGCGGCTGGGATCGCCTCGACAAGCTGCCGGGAGAGATCGACGAACTGCGCGAGAACGTCGAGTGGGATGATGCGAGGACTGCCCGCGACATTCTCACCATAGGTGTCACTCACGCGCCCTATCGACGGGTCCTGGATGCGTTCGTCACGCACGGCGCGCGGGCAATCTTCGCCGGGCACACCCACGGTGGCCAGGTGCGGATCCCGGGCCTTCCCGCGATCGTCACGAACTGTGATATTCCTCGGGACCAGGCCCAGGGGCTGAGCGTCTGGTCGCACGCGGGTCACACTGCGCTGCTCAACGTTTCTGCCGGGCTCGGTACCTCGATCTACGCCCCTGTGCGGTTTGCCTGCCCGCCCGAAGCGGTGTTGGTCACATTCACAGCTCGAGAGTGATTCACGGCCCCGGGATATCAGCTATTCTTGACGAGGCCTAACGCGAAGTTTGTGGCGGGCCATCGGGGTGTGGCGCAGTTTGGTAGCGCGCTTCGTTCGGGACGAAGAGGTCGTGGGTTCAAATCCCGCTACCCCGACAAAATGTGATGTCTCGGGTCATCGTTGATGGATGACTCGGGACATCGTTCACGATTCGCTCTCCTTCGGGAGGGCGTTTTGTGGTTTCTGGGTCGTGTTCGCGCGCGCGTCCTGGTAGTCCATCGATGCGCCGCCTTGTCATCGGTGCGCCGGCTGTAGCCACCGCATGGATAACAATCGGGCGCGCTGTTGCGCCCGAGCCAGGGCGGCATAGTCGTCGCCGCCCTGCTCTCAGTCCACCAGGAAGCGTTGATGCGAGAGGATGGAAGCATGAAGCTCTATACGCCGCCACAGACCAACCTGAACGCTTCGAACATCATTCTGGGATTGATGAGGATCGCCGAACTCGACAACGAAGAAATCCGCACCCTGGTCGGCACTGCCCGCGATGCCGGGATCAACTTTTTCGACCACGCCGACGTGTACGGACCTCCGCCGCACGGATGCGAGACCCGCTTCGGTGAGGCCGTCACCTTCTCGCCGGCCGAGCGCGAGGCGGTCATCATCCAGACCAAGGTCGGGATCCGACCCGGCTCATTCGACTTCTCGAAGGAGCACATCCTGGAGTCGGTCGATGGATCCCTCCGGGCGATGAACCTCGACTACATCGACGTACTCCTGCTGCACCGCCCCGACGCTCTGGTCGAGCCCGATGACGTTGCCGCGGCCTTCGACACCCTCGAGTCGTCGGGCAAGGTGCGAAACTTCGGTGTCTCAAACCACACGCCAGGGCAGGTGGAACTCCTCAAGCGTTCCGTCACACAGCCGCTCGCGTTCAACCAGGTCCAGCTGAGCATCACGCACGCCCCCCTCATCGCCGCCGGCGTCGCGAGCAACATGGCCGGACTCGACCAGTCGATCGACCGCGACAACGGGATCCTCGACTACAGCCGCCTGCACGACATCACCCTGCAGGCGTGGTCACCATTCCAGAAGGGGTTCTTCGACGGCGTCTTCCTCGGCGACCGGAAGGCATTCGGACCGCTGAACGACGTGATCGACGAACTGGCGACCAGCTACGGCGTCACGCCCACCGGCATCGCCGTGGCCTGGATCACCCGTCACCCCGCCAACATGCAGGTTGTGCTCGGAACGACCAAGCCCGCGCGCGTTCGTGAATCCGCGGCGGGCTCGGAGGTTCCACTCAGCCGAGCGGACTGGTACAGGCTCTTTACTGCTGCGGGGCACGTTCTTCCGTAGCGGCGGCTGGTCGGAGGAAGTCGCGGTAAATCGCCGCGATGTCCTCCCCGCCGAACCCCATCTGGTCCGTGTCCTTGAAGATGTGCTCAAGGGTCTCGGCCAGTTCGGTATTGACAGACGTGCTTGCCGTTGCGTTCCGTGCAAGGCCGATGTCTTTCAGGAGGCTGGCGACAGCGAACGAAGTCGGGAATTCGTCGGCCAGCATTGACGCGCCTTTGAGGTGCGCGAACGGTGTGTCATTGGTACCGCCGGTGATCGCTTCGAGGAACAGCGAAGGGTCAAGCTTCAGCGCATTCGCAAAGGCGAGGGACTGCGCGAGGCCCGCCGTGAGCGAGGCGATCCACATGTTGCAGACGAGCTTGAGCGCCGAGGCATCGCCGATGGTCTCACCGGCCCGGACCACCTTCGCGGAAAGGGCTTCGAGTACCGGTTGGGTGCGCTCGATGAGCTGGGGATCCCCCGCGGCCAAAACGACGAGAGTGCCGTTGTTCGCCGGAGCCTTCGTGCCGAGCACGGGAGCATCGATCAGGGCCAATGCGAACTCTTCGGCAACCCGCTGAGCCCGCTTGACGCCCTCGACACCGATCGTGGACATCTGCAACCAGACCGCGTCGGCGGGAAAATGCGGCGCCATCTGTGTGGCGACCTGTTCGACGGCATCCGCGTCGAACACCATCGTGATGACGACGTCGGCTCCCTCGACTGCCGATGCCACGCTGTCGGCAACGGCGGCCCCCTCACTCGCGAGCAGTGATGCCCACGCGGGGGTGCGATTCCAAACGGTTACGTCGAAGCCTGCAGTGAGAAGGGCATGAGTCATGCCGCTTCCCATGATGCCTGTGCCAAGGACTGTTACTTTCACAGCTGTCCCCTATTTCTCTTGCGGAGGTGAAGTCCGACCAGATTATCTCCGCGAACTTTGAGTTGTCCGAGGGGTAGCTGAGTGCGGAGTCGGCGCGAGAAAGGAACTCCTACGATCAGGTAAAGTCTGCGTCCGGTTCGCCGGTGTAGCTGAATTCGACCCTTGGACGCCATCCATTGTTCAGGACGCCGCCGCTCTCCTCGAGATAACAGGCGCCACAGAGCGACTCATAGGTGACCGAGCCCTGATCGATCGCGACCTGGTCGCCGTCGAAGACGAATCGGTCGTTGACCTTGCGGCCGTTGAACATCGCTTTGCGTCCACACCGACAGATGGTTTTGAGTTCCTCGAGCGAGTGCGCGATCTCGAGCAGGCGACGACTGCCCGGAAAGGCGACCGTCTGGAAGTCGGTTCGGATGCCGTACGCCAGCACGGGGACACCCTCGAGGATGGCGATGCGCAGCAGGTCGTCGACCTGGCCTTCGCTCAGAAACTGCGCCTCGTCGACCAGGAAACAGCTGACATCGAGCCCGGTGCGGCGCTTGACGCGATCCCGGTGCGTGACGAACCCTGAATAGATATCGTCTCCGGGGCCGACGGTGAAGTCGACAGGGCGCTTGACCCCGAGCCGCGACACGATGAGCGCGTCGCCCTTGGTGTCGATCTGCGGTTTCGCCAGCAGGACCTGTTGGCCGCGTTCCTCGTAGTTGAAGGCTGCCTGCAGGAGCGCCGTGCTCTTGCCGCTGTTCATCGCGCCGTGACGGAAATAGAGTTTGGACATCAGAGCAGGTACCCGTCTTCGGCGGCTCGGCGGATCAGGTCGACCTTCTTGCTTGCCTGCCGATTCACCTTCGCATACTTTTCGCGAACGCGACGCAGGTAGGTCTTCGCGGTTTCGTACTGAACGTTGAGTTGGGCCGCGACTTCCCCGGTGCTGTAACCGGAGACGTAGAGCTTGAGCGCCTCAAGTTCGCCAGCGCTGAGCTTCGGTTTGGAGTGGCTGATCGCCCCGACCGGCAGCGCTCGCCAGTCGGCCGCGACGCTCGCATCCAGCGCGACGCCCATGACTCGGCGAGCGACATCCATCACCTCTCGCATCGGAACCGACTTGGAGACGAAAGCGGCCGCCCCGGCAGCAAGCGCGCGATCCCGTGACTCCTGCGAATCGAGGCTCGAGAGCACGATCACCTTGGCGCCAGCGGCACGACAGGTGCGCACTCGCGCCTCGATCGACACCGGTTCCTTCAGTTGGAAATCGATTACCACGAGATCTGTGGGGAAGTTGGCGCTGTGCACGAGTTCCAGCCAGGTGCTCGCGCTCAGGACGAGTTCGAAGTCCGGGGCATTGGCACCGATCCAACTGCTGAGAGCATCGAGGAGAACCTCGTGATCGTCGAGAATTGCGAGCCGCACGCGGTGGGCGGGTAACTCATCCGCCAGCGACGACGCGTCGGCGTCACCTGTGATCATAGGAAAATCTTAGTGTGAGTGTCGGCGATTGGAAGGCGACCTGCAGGTCGCCGAACACGATTCGCAGGACCGCGAAATAGGGCGCGAGTCCCGAGCGCTGGATCGATTCGTCCTTGTCGAGTTTCGCCGTGATCTTTACGCGGCACGATGCTCCCTTCCTGGCAAGCAGGATGGCGAATCCGTCGGGATCGAAGCCGGGCTGGCCCAACAACGCGACAAGCAGTACCCGCGTCACGATGCGCTGTTCCTTGCTCATGCCCGCGGCCAGTCGCTCCGAGTCCTGGACAACCTCTGATCCCGGCAACGAGCCATCCTCGCGTGCCCGTGCGATCTGGTCGATGAGGTCGTCGAGCCAACTGCGGTCGACGTCGGCGATCATGAGTGCACGAATGGACGCGGAAATCACCCTGGCCTCGGCAGCGTCGGCCCGAGAGAGCGAGTCGCGTCGCAGGACTTCGGTGAAAAAGGGGACCACGGTGCGATTGAGGATGCCGGCCCGATCGAGCTGAACCGATCGCATGGTGTTCTCCCGCAACTCCTCGATAGCCGCATGCGCCGCGAGATCCGATTCGGGCTGCAGCCAGCCAGACGACCGGCGCAGCGCACTCGCGTACGCGGCACTGCCGAAACCGAGCGAGATAAGAGGAATCACCGTCGCAATGAATGTGACTATCGTCGGCGAATCGCTCAGCTGCGTGGCGGGATGCGTCACGGCGATGACGCCGGCGATCACTCCCCCGAATGTTGTGGCGAACGCAAGCGCTCGAGGTGGCCGGTAGGGCGAGATCTCGACCATGGTCAGCCCGAACACGACTGGGCCCCACTCGCCGGGCGGGAGTACCGCACCATTCCACGACGCCATGGCATCGAGCGACATCGCCGCGACGGCCAGGAGGACGATCGTCGCGAAACCGAAGCGGGGAAACGGCGCGCGGAGCGGGCTCGACCAGTACACGACCCCCACGGCCGCGAGGACCGTGGCGGCGAGCGCGATGAACGCCACCGCCGGCATCGAGACCCCGGCCCAGCCGATGACAGTCTCGACGATGGCATAGATCACGACACCGGCGCACCCCAGAATGGTGACCGGTCGCGCGCTGTAGCCGCCGACAGGATCGACCTGCTGGTAGGACTTGCCCGAATTACTCACTCGTCACCGCCACACCATCCAGTACGAACGGTGCCGGAACACGGATCATGATCGAGGTCCCGCGCCCCGGAGTCGACCAGAGCTGCACGTCACCGCCGACCGCCTCGATGCGGTGCCGCACGGACTGCCGGATACCCAGTCGATCGGCGCCGACGAGATCCTCCGAGAACCCACGCCCTGAGTCGATGACCATCACTGAGACGTCATCCGCTGAGCCGATGATCACGACCTCCGCGCGCTCGACCTGGGCGTGGCGAAGAACATTGACAAGGCACTGCTTGACCGCGAGTCCGAGTGCGACATCGCGCTCCCGGCTCAGTCGACCGACCGCCGCGAGGTCGCCAGTCACCTCTACCTGGAGGGACAGGTCCCGTGCCTCCTTGATCGCGCCGAGCATGGCGCTGCGGCGCCAGTCCGGCTTGACCTGCGCATCCACTTCCGGCGAGGGATCGCTCAGCCACTCCTCGCCGATCAGGATCTCGAGATCGTTCTCGATCCGTCGCTTCAATTCCGGCTGCAGCGTGCTGCTCGGGTCGGCGGCGAGCGCATCGAGGTGGTCGAGGACGGTATCGTGCATGAGCGACGCCGCACGAAGTTCGATGCGGTAGCGCAGCGCGGAGAGTTCCTCGTCGAGTGCCGCCCTTGCCAGCTCCGGGCTCACCCGCGACCGAGCTCCCCTCGTGAGCGCGATGGTCGTCAGCACCAGCAGAAGCCCGAGCAGTGTCTCGAGGGCGACCTCGTCCAGCGGTTTCGGTGCGTTTTCCTGTATCGCCGCCAGCCAGGATGCGACTTCGCCGACCACATATCCGGCGAATGTCCAGAAGATGCTCGTTCGCGGCCGAAATCCCGAACCGCTCACGAGAAGCAGCGCAACCTTCACGAGTGAGATCGGGAGCGCGTTCGCCTGGAGCCCGTCGACCTGGGAAAGCAGCGTTACCGCAAGGAGATAGGCGCTCACGCCGCCCACCGCGAGGAACGCGATCGACCAGGCGGTCGTGCGCCAGCGGTCAAGCATTGCCAGAACGGCGAAGGTCAGGAGCAGTGGGAAAAAGATGGGCCAGATGACGGCCCCCGGCGCCGCGCCCTGATAACCGACGACGTCGAGGATCGCACCCCCGATACAGCAGTAGCCCACGACATGCGAGAACCGGCTCAACGCTCGGTTCAGCATCTGCAGACCCACCCGCTGCGAGTGGCCAAACGACACGACTGCTCCCTAGTGCAACCGACATCGATTGGAGGCGACGTCGCTATCGCAGTATGGCAGCAGCTGGGCACCTCGTGTACCCCGTTTTCAGGGGCGTCGCGTTTGTCGAGCGGCTCAGAACAGCGTGGGCTCGGGAGAATACTGGGCGGCGGGTCTCAGCCCGCGAGACCGAACGGTGCCGGTGGTCGGATTCAGGTCACCGCGATTCAGTCCGTGTTTCCGCGCGAGCGGCCGGAACTTGTCGGCGAGCCACTTGCGGTACGCCTTCGGCGCGTACGACCCGAACTTGTACATCGCCTCGTAGCGAGGAACCAGATCGGGATGCTCGTGCTCGAGCCACTGCATGTACCACTCCTTCGTTCCCGGGCGCAGGTGCAGCGCCGCGTGCATGACCGCCGTCGCACCCGACGCCGCCACCCGTTCGAGCGCGTCATCCAGGTGGGCACGACTGTCGGTGAGGTACGGCAGGATCGGCATCAGGAACACCGTCACGGGCAGCCCGTAATCCCGAGCCGCCGTCACGGTCGCCAGTCGTGCTGCGGTGCTCGGGGTCCCCGGCTCGACCGCCTGCTGCAGTTCGTCGTCGTAGACCGCAATCGACATCGCGAGATCGACAGGCACACGCTCGTTGGCTTTCGCGAGCATCGGCAGATCCCGCCGAATCAGGCTTCCCTTGGTGAGGATGCTGAACGGTGTGCCGCTGTTGCCGAGCGCCTCGATGATGCCCGGCATCAGCTGGTACCGGCCCTCGGCACGCTGGTAAGGGTCGGTGTTGGTGCCGAGGGCAACCGGATTCCTGCCCCAGCTCTTTTTCGCGAGTTCCCTCCGCAAGACTTCGGCGACGTTCACCTTCACAATGATCTGGTTGTCGAAATCCTTGCCCGCATCCAGTTCGAGATAGGTGTGCGTGTTGCGCGCAAAACAGTAGACACAGGCGTGGCTGCAGCCGCGGTACGGATTGATCGTCCACCCGAACGGCATGCTCGACTGGCCGGGAACATGATTGAGGGCGCTCTTCGCGAGAACCTCGTGGAACGTGATGCCCGCGAACTCCGGCGTGCGCACCGTGCGCACCAGGTTGTTGAGGCGCGCGAGCCCCGGCAGCGCTTCCGGCACTTCGGAGTCGAGTGTCTGGCCGTCCCATCGCATGTTGACATTCGAACATACGTTCTAGCCAAGCGCAAGTGCTTTAACCGCGTCTGCC
>JAODMY010000137.1 GCA_025465535.1 Glaciihabitans sp. | reverse complement strand
TTTGTGCTCGATGACCTGGGTGTTCCGTGGGTGACGCTGACGGCGAGCGAACAGGGGCTCCCCCTCTATCTCCAACACGGGTTCGAGGTTGTCGCGATGTCGCATTGGTGGCAGCGTCGTGCCGTTCTTGCATAGCGATTCCCGGGTTGCCACCCCACGACTCGTTCTCTCGGCTCTCACGCCAGACGACGTCGATGCGGTCTTCGCCGTCTATGGCGACCCGGAGACATGGCAGCATCTCCCCTCGGGGCAACACGCTCGACGCGACCAATCCAGCGAAGTCGTCAACGAATCCATGGCTAGCACTCGCGCATCCGGCCTGGGCCAGTGGGCCGTGCGGATTGGTCCCGCTGGCGCCGCCGCGGACCTGCACGAGGGCTCATTCATTGGAACGGGCGGATTGACGATGACGCCCGTCGGGGTCTGGAACCTCGGCTACCGCCTCGCCCGCAGAAGTTGGGGCCGGGGCTTTGCCACGGAGATCTCGCATGCCGCCGTCGAAATCGCACGAGGTGGAGAAGGCGCGGCCGCCATCACCGTGCGGGTGCTGTCCAACAATCCGGCGTCAGCGTCGGTCGCTCGCCGCGCGGGACTCGATAAGGTGTGGGAGGGATCCACTTCCGCTCCCGCGGAGACCGGTGTTTACGGCGAGATCTACTCGGACCGCCCCCTGGACCAACGTTCTCTCGCCTGGCTCATCGCCCACGTCTAGAGAAAATCCGCGAGTCAGCCGCTGAACGTCACGTCCCCGGTGTCCGTGACTCCCGCGGACCGACCAGGCGCGGCCTGGTACTGCCAGTAGAGGTTCGTGTGCGCGATGACCATCTCAGGCGGCGGCGCACCCCACGCACTCTGGTCGTTAGTCGTGTGGGCGTCCCCGACGAGTGTCACGTCGTACCCCCGCGCAAACGCACCGTGGATCGTAGACCGGATGCAGGCATCCGTTTCAGCGCCCGCCACGACCAGGCGACCAACTCCCGCGTTCGCCAGCAGCTGCTCGAGGTCGGTGCCCTCAAACGAGTCTCCGTAGTTCTTGTGCACCAGCGGTTCCGACTCCCGGCGAGTCAGCTCGGGAACGTACTCCCAGTCGAGGCTTCCCTTTTCCAGCGAGTCGTCGGAGTGCTGGACCCAGACGATCGGCGCCCCCTCATCGCGGGCCTTCTCGACCAGCGCGCTGATGTTGGCCACCACCGCATCACGCTGGTACGCCTCGGCCACGACGCCGTTCTGGACGTCGATGACCACCAGGGCGGTGTTGACTCGATCCGACAGCGTTGTCATGACGGTCTCCTCATTCGGTGAACAGAAACGTGCCTCCCCCAACACGTTAGAACGATCCACCGACGATCGCAGCTACTGGCAGCCGACGCCCCGGCACACGAAAACGGGGTCAGTGCGGTCAATCAGGGCAGCCGCGGGCGCCCCGATTGACCGCACTGACCCCCTTATTGCTCCCCCGCGCCCCGCGATAGGACCCACTCGCCTAGAACTGGAAACCGGTGCTGAAGGGGTCGCTCGGATCGAGCAGGTACTGGCCGATTCCCGTCACCCAGGCCCGGCCGGTGAGAGTCGGGATCACGGCCGGGATGCCGTCGACCGTGGTCTCCGCGATGAGTCGGCCGGTGAATCGGGAGCCGATGAACGACTCGTTGACGAAATCGGTGTCGAGGGCGAGCTCCCCGCGTGCCCACAGCTCGGCCATCCGCGCCGATGTGCCGGTGCCACAGGGCGAGCGATCGAACCAGCCCGGATAGATCGCCATGGCGTGCCTCGACAGCTCGGCGTTCGACCCCGGCGCGATGAACTCGACGTGGTGGCAGTAGTCGACGCCATCGATCGACGGATGTTTCGGCGGGGCGGTCTCATTGATCGCGGTCATGATCGCGAGGCCCGCGTCGAGGATGTCGTGCTGGCGCGCGCGATCGAACGGGAGGTTCACTGCGTCGAGGTCGACCATCGCGTAGAAGTTGCCGCCAAAGGCGATCGAGTACGCAATCGTGCCGTAGCCCGGGACGTCGATCGAGGAATCGAGCCGCTCGACATAGGACGGCACGTTCTCGATCGTGACCGAATCCGCGTGTCCGTCACTCACGTCCACTCGCGCGATCACCAGTCCGGCAGGAGTGTCGAGGCGGATGGTCGTCACCGGCTCCCGGACATCCACCATTCCTGTCTCGACGAGAACGGTCGCGACGCCGATGGTCCCGTGGCCGCACATGGGCAGGCAGCCGGAGACCTCGATGTAGACGACACCGAAGTCCGCGTCATCCCGAGTCGACGGCTGCAGGATGGCGCCGCTCATTGCCGCGTGACCGCGCGGCTCGTTCATCAGCAGCAGGCGGATGTCGTCAAGATGCTCCATGAAAAAGAGCCGCTTCTCGTTCATGGTTGCGCCAGGAATGACTCCGACTCCCCCAGTAACGACGCGCGTCGGCATCCCCTCGGTGTGGGAGTCGACAGCAGTGAACATCCGCGAACTACGCATTGGGCAATCCTCTCAGCGCGAACAGGTAAGCGAGGTCAGCGGGACGCGAGATAGCTCAGCGCCTTCTCGGTGTCGGCCCGAACCTGAGCCTCGTTGCCCTTGCTCAGCGGTCCGCGGGGAGGACGGGTCCGACCGCCGAAGCTGCCGCCGGCGATGTCCACCGACAGCTTGATGGCCTGCACGAACTCGGTCCGCGAATCCCAGCGGAAGACCGCGACGATGTTCCGATAGAGCTCCCGCGCCTCGACCAGGTTTCCCGCCTGGACGAGGTCGTAGATCTCAACGGCTTCCCTCGGAAACGCGTTCGGATATCCGGCGAACCAGCCGACCGCGCCCATGACGAGCGACTCGAACAGCAGGTCGTCGGCGCCGGCGATGACGTCGAGGTCGGTGCGCTCCCTGATCTCGAGGACCCGGCGGACGTCGCCGGAGAACTCCTTGACGGCGACCACCTCGGGGATCTTCGCGAGCTCGACCAGAAGCTCCGGCGTCAGGTCGACCTTGGTGTCGAACGGGTTGTTGTAGGCCATGATCGGCAGGCCGACCTCGGCGACGCGGGTGTAGTGCTCGATCACCTCGTCGTCGTTAGCGCGGAAAATCGTGGGCGGCAGGAGCAGCACGCCATCCGCGCCATCCTCCTTCGCCAACTCCGCCCATTTCTGCGACTGGTGCCAGCCGACACCGTGGACGCCCGCGATCACGAGTCCGCGGTCGCCCACCGTTTCGACCGCGACCTGGACGACCCTGCGGCGTTCCTCGTCGGTCAGCGACGAGTATTCGCCAAGGGATCCGTTCGGTCCGATGCCCCGGCAGCCGTTTTCGATCAGCCGGTTGCAGTGCTCGGCGTACCGGTCGTAGTCGACGGCGAGGCCGGCCGGAGCGCTGGCATCCTCCTTGAATGCCAGCGTCGTCGCGACAATGACGCCGCCGAGGTCGAACGTGTGATTGGTCATTGGGGCTCCTTATTGGTCGAAATCAGCGGGGTCGGCGGGGCAGCCGCGAGTTCGGAGAGTCGGATGGGCATGGCGATCTGACGGTGGTCGACCCGCGCATCGTGCTCCCGGGAACCGGTCGCGCGGGCGTGCAGGATTTCCTCGACGGCACGGCCGCAGACCCGCCCCTGGCAGATCCCGAGTCCGACGCGGGTCACCATTTTGATCGAGCGAAGACTCGCTCCGTGAGTTGCTTCGATGGAGGAACAGAGCGCCCCGAAACTGACTTCCTCGCAACGGCAGACGATCGTGTCATCGGAGAGCCAGCCCGACCAGCCGTCTCCGATCCCGTGTGCGCGCTCGATCCGCTCGGCAAACGACGTGTGGGTGGCGCGTGCCGTGATGGATGCCGCGATCTCGCGGTCGTCCAGGCTTCCTCCCGCCGCGCAGTGGCCGGCGATCTCGCCCTCGGCCAGAGCGAGATCCGCTCCCCCGATCCCGGTAACCTCGCCGGCGGCGTAGACGAAGGGGACGTCGGAGCGTTGCTGATCGTCGCACTCGACGAAGTCGGTCACGTAGCAGCCGGCAGCGATCGCGAGCTCGAGCCGCGGCGTGAATCCGTGGCCGACACAGACGGCGTCAACGGCAACCGTCTCCTCGGTGCCTGCGATGGGCTTCCAGCTCGCATCGACCGAAGCAATGGTCACCGACTCGACACGATCGGTGCCG
>JAODMY010000097.1 GCA_025465535.1 Glaciihabitans sp. | reverse complement strand
GTTTCCAGTTGCTCCCGATGATCCTTGGCCTGATGATCGCGTCGATCGCGAGCGGCCAGATCATCGCCCGCACCGGCAAGTACAAGATCTTCCCGATCATCGGCACGGGCCTCATGGCGGTCGGTCTCCTGGTCTTCACGACAATCAAGGCGGATACCAGTTACTGGATTCTCGGCGGCGGCATGCTGCTCCTCGGCCTGGGACTCGGCCAGCTGATGCAGACGCTGACGATCGCCAGCCAGAACTCAGTCGGACCACGAGACATCGGAGTCGCGACCTCGTCATCCACGTTCTTCCGCCAAATCGGTGGAACGCTGGGTGTCGCCGTGATCTTCTCGGTCGTGTTCTCGACAATCGGGGGAACGATCAAGACGGCGTTCAGCAACACGTCGACGCTGCGTGCGGGGCTTAACGATGCACTGAATCCGGCGATCGGCGGTGCCGCAAACAACAGGGGCATCATGACGAAGATTTGGGACCCAATTGTCGCGGGTGTCAAGGCGAATCTCCCGGCCAGCACCGACCTCTCAAACGCGCAGGTGCGCGATGCTGTGGTGTCCCACGCGCTGCCCGCCCTTAAGGCTCAACTGGCAAGCGCGCCGAACTCCGGGTCGAGTCTCGATGGCGACACCTCGTTCCTCAACAACGCCACGCACGCCCTGACGGCACCGTTCCTGACGGGCTTCTCGTCCGCGATGGTCATCGGTTTCTATGTTGGCCTGATCGTGATCGTGGCCGCGTTCATCCTCTCCTTCTTCCTCAAGGCGACACCGCTTCGCGCGAAGTCCGCACTGCAGGAGGTGGCGGATGCCGACGAGGCAATCCTCGCGACGCGCGCTGCGAACACGGTCAGCACCGGGCTTGCTCCGGACCTCGACACCGCGAGCATTTCCATTCGCGAAGTGCCGGTCGGTGAAGACGAAGGCGCGACTGCACCGAGACCGTAGTGGGGTTATAACTCACAAAGAGGGGGCGCAGCCGAGAGGCTGCGCCCCTTTTGCGTCGTTGTGTCGTTGTGTCGTTGTGCCGCTTTGCCGCTTTGCCGCTTGCCGCTTGCCGCTTGCCGCTTGCCGCATTGCCGCTTTGCCGCATTGCCGCATTGCCGCTTTGCCGCTTTGCCGCGCTGCCGCGCTGACAGTAATTGTCACTTTGGGGCGACCACACCGACAACTGCTGCCAAATCGCTGCGGGTGGGTGGATGGGTGCGGCGGGGCGAACGGTGGGTGGGTGGCGATACGGCGGCGCCAGGTTGGTGGCGGGTACCAGGTCGGCGGGTGCCAGGTGGCGAAGCTGCGGCAGCTCCCCTCGCTGAACTGACAGCGGTTGTCACTTTGCCGCGGACAGAGCGACAACTCCTGTCATCCCGGCGCTAACTTGCGCTCCGCCCGGCTCCTCTACTGGCGACAAACCGCCTGCCGCATCTCGTTCCTTTGCGCTGACCCCGCGCCGCTCTACTCCTCACCCGACGGCTGCCGACGCCGGCTCACTCCAGATCTGAGTTGCGCCACATTCCGGCAGCCGCAACTTGGCACGCTGGTCCGATGACTCGTCTCCCCCCGCTGCCGCCCTCGCTGCGGATCGCCCCATTCACCTATGCGGATGGGCTCACCGCCGGTGCAACGCCGCGCCGCCTCCGCGGCCGCGACCTTGCGGCGCCGTTTCGTGGTGTCCGCTCCCCCGCTCAACTCACCAGCGTCATCGACCTCGCGGCCGCGTATGCGGTCGGAATGCCCGACGACCAATACTTCAGTCACCTGACGGCAGCCCAACTGTTAGGACTCCGGATGCCGGAGGGTTTCTATTTGGTCGCGCTACACGTCACCTCCGTCCGTCCCAAACGCGCGCCGCGTGCGCATCGAGTCGTCGGGCACCAGTCGCCCGGAGTGTTGACCGTGGATGTCGGCGGGCTTCAGGTCTCGAATCCCGTTGACACCTGGCTCGATTGTGCCGCCTTCCTTGGGGTAGACGACCTGATCGTCATGGGCGATGGGCTGGCGAGTCGAAAGGACCCCGTCGCGACCCTGCAACAACTGACGGATGCGGTCCGATCACGGGGGAGAGCGCGAGGTCACACGCGCCTGGTGCTGGCGCTGGTGGAGATGAGGGCGCGCACGGACTCCGCACGCGAGAGCATGCTACGACTGATCCTGATGCGCGCGGGCTTACCCGAACCGGAACTCAACGGTGCGATCGTGAACAAGTTCGGCGTAACCGTTGCCCATAGCGATCTGGTCTTTCGCGACTTTCTCACGGTCGTCGAGTACGACGGTGGTCAACACCGCCTCAATGACGTGCAGTTCGACATCGACATCGAACGGCTTGACGCGATCATGGCCGAGGGGTGGCGGGTCATCCGAGTCGGCAAGAAGCTGATGCGCCGACGAGCGATCCTGTTGCCCAAGGTCGCCACCGCGCTGACGGCAGGTGGATGGGTGCCTGAACCTGCGTCTGCGTCTGCGTCTGCGTCTGCGGGCAATCATCGTCGCCAACGATCAACATGACAGTCGTTGCCACTTGGCCGCCCCCACAACGTCAACTACTGTCATCCCGCGGGTGGGCGGATACGCGGTGGGGTGGTTGGGGTGGCTGGGGTGGCTCACCTCGCCGAGCAGACAGAAATTGTCGCTTGACCGCCCCACAACGACAACAACTGTCATCCCACCGTGGGCGGATGGCGTGGCTTCGCGGATGGGCGGCTGCGCCGTGGGCGGATGGGCGGCAGCACGGCTCTGGGCGGCTGCGCCGTGGGCGGATGGGGTGGCCGGGTGGCTCGCCTCGCCGAGCTGACATTAGTTGCCACTTTGGGGCAGGCAGAGCGACAACTACTGTCATCCCGCGGTGGGCGGGTGGCAGGCGACTTGGTGCGTGGATGCCGCCGGGCGGGGCGCCCAGGTGCCACTTTTTGTCGCTTTTGGACCAATTTGGGGAATCCGTGAGAGCGCTCCCACAAAATACTTGACATCGATCGCCACGACTCCTTATGGTTATGACGATCTTGTGAGAGCGCTCTCACGGTTGCGTGACGGGCGCTCTTTCTGATCTCCCTATCCCACGCACACGAAGGAGTGACCGTGAAGTTTTCACGACGCACCAAGCTGTCTGCCGCCATTGTCGGCGCAGCTTCTCTTGCCCTAATCGCCACAGGCTGCAGCACCAGTGGCGGAAGCGGCAGTTCCGCCTCAGGCACCACGCTCACCTATTGGGCGAGCAACCAGTCCGGCACCACCACCGCGGCCGACGTGAAGATCCTGACCCCGATCCTCGCGCACTTCACGAAAGAGACCGGCATCAAGGTCAACCTCCAGGTGATCGGCTGGGGCGACCTGCAGAACAACATCAACAACGCGGTCTCGTCCGGATCGGGCCCCGACGTTACGAACATCGGTAACACCTGGGCGCCGTACCTTGCGGCGACCAAGGCGTTCGTTCCGTTCACGGGTGCAGCAGCCACCGCGATCGGCGGAACCTCGCGCTTCATCCCGACCGCTCTCGCGACCGGTGGCCTCCAGAACCAGGCGCCGACCTCGGTGCCGTACATCGGCCTCACGTACGGCCTGTTCTACAACAAGGCAATGTTCTCGGCGGCGGGCCTCACGGCACCGACCACGTGGGAAGAAATGGTCTCCGACGCACAGAAGCTCACCAAGGGCGGCGTCTACGGCATGGGCCTCGAGGGTGGCAGCTACACCGAGAACATTCACTTCGCCTTCATCACGGCCGAGCAGCAGGGTGGATCGTGGTACGACGCGTCGGGCAAGCCGACCTTCACCACTAACGCCAACGTTCAGGGAGTTCTCCGCTACCTCAACCTGATGCAGGACGACAAGGTCGTCAACAAGTCCAACGCCGAGTACAGCGCCGGCACCGAGGCGATGGCCGACTTCGCCAAGGGCAAGGTCGCGATGGTCGTCAACCAGAACAACGGAAGCAGCACGCTGAAGGCTGACGGCATGAGCTCGAGCGCCTACGGCGTCGCGGCCATCCCGACGATCGCCGGTGGCAAGGACATCGACAGCGGCATCCAGGGCATCAACCTCGCGATCTTCAAGAACTCGAAGAACCAGGCTGCGGCCCTCAAGTTCGTCAAGTTCATGACGAGCTCCTACGCACAGACCGCCATTGGCCTCCCGTACGCGACCATCCCGGTCGTCAAGGGTGTCGCGCCGACCTTCTCGACCGACAAGGCCTTCGAGTCGACCTTCACGAAGATCTACGACACGCAGTCCGCTCCGTACCCGCTGGTTGCGTCAGAGGGTGCATTCGAGCAGAACGTCGGCACGGCGCTCAACGGCCTGTTCGCCACCGTCGCCACCGGCGGCAAGGTGACGGCGGCTGACGTCAAGGCGGCCCTCACGACCGCGCAGAACAAGACGCTTGCCTCGGAGGCAACGCAGTAATCCAACCCGGATAGACGGGGGCGTCGAACTTCATGCCCGGCGCCCCCGCCCTGTCTTGGTGCGCGAATCTCGCCCAAACTACGGGAAACACTTCCCTCCTCCCGTAGTTTGTGGGAGCGTCGCTCTCGTTATCGCTAGAAAGGACGCCGGAGTCCAATGGCTCTCACTACAACTACCCCAGGCACCGACAGTGCCACGGTCAAAACCGATACGCACACGCCGCCGAAGCAGCGCAAGACGCAGAAGCCGCGCCGACCACGCCCGGCCGGCTGGTGGCTGCCGTTTGCGCTGATCGCGCCGGCCGTCATCTTCGAGCTGCTGATCCACATCGTTCCGATGCTCACCGGTATCTGGATCAGCTTCACGAAACTCTCGGCGCTGTTCTTGTCCAACTGGACGGCCGCGCCCTTCGCCGGCCTTTTGAACTACCAGGTCGCCGTCAGCGTGAACAACTCCGAGGGCGCGGCACTGCTCAACTCGTTCGCCATCACCTGCGCCTTCACCATCATCGTTGTCGCGCTGTCCTGGGGATTCGGGATGTCCGCGGCCGTTGCGCTGCAGAGAACCTTCCGTGGGCGGTCCGTCTTCCGCACCCTCTTCCTCATCCCCTACGCCATCCCGATGTTCGCCGGGATCATCTCGTGGAAGTTCATGTTCCAGCAACAGACCGGTGTGGTCAACCAGATCCTGGTCTCGCTGCATCTCGCGAATGCGACCAACCTGCCGTTCTGGCTCATCGGCCCGAACTCGTTCGGCGCGGTCGTCATCGTCACGATCTGGCGCACCTGGCCGTTCGCATTCCTGATGCTCATGGCCGGCCTGCAGACCATCAACGAAGACCTCTACGAGGCGTCCGCGCTCGACGGAGCCAAGCCGTTCCGCCAGTGGCGCAGCATCACCCTCCCGGAGCTCGGCGGAGTGAACCGCGTCCTCGTCCTCGTCCTCTTCCTCTGGACCTTCAACGACTTCAACGACCCGGCCATCCTGTTTGGCGAGGGGCAACCGCCTGCGGGAGACCTCATCTCGTTCCACATCTACAACAACTCGTTCGTAACTCTGAACTACGGGTTTGGCGCCGCGATGTCGACGCTTCTCCTTCTCTTCCTGCTAGTCGTTTCGGCTGCATATCTTCTCTTTGTCAACCGGAGGTCAGCTCGTGCGTGAAACAGTCGGATTCAAAGCCTTCCGCGTGGTCGTGATCGTGGTGCTCGGGATCTTCGTCATCCTCCCGATCTACGTCATGATCGTCTCCTCCCTCAAGCCGCTCGGGGATGTCCAGGGCGCGTTCACCTGGTGGCCGACGACGCTGACCATTCAGCCGTTCATCGATATCTGGTCGACCATCCCGCTGGCCTCCTACTTCCTCAACAGCGTCATCGTCGCGACCGCCGCGAGCGTGCTGAGCGTCATCATCGCGATCTTCGCCTCGTACGGAGTCTCGCGCTGGAAGTTCCGCGGCCGCACCGCCTTCACGACGGCCATCCTGTCGACTCAGATGTTCCCGGGCATCCTGTTCCTGATCCCGCTCTTCATCATCTTCGTCAACATCCACACCGTCACGGGGATCCCGCTCATCGGAACTCTCGGCGGGCTGATCATCACCTACCTGACGTTCACGCTGCCGTTTGCGATCTGGATGCTGACCGGCTACCTCGACAACATCCCGCGGGATCTCGACGAGGCAGCCAAGGTCGACGGCGCATCGGCCTTCGGAACGCTCTGGCGGGTCATCCTTCCCGTGGCTCGCCCTGGAGTGGTCGCCGTCATCGTCTACTCGTTCATCACCGCGTGGGGCGAACTGCTGTTCGCCCAGGCGATCGTCGGCCAGAACCAGGCCGTGCGCACGCTCTCCATCGGCCTGAGCGAGTACTCGAGCGAGACCAACGTCTACTGGAACCAGATCATGGCCGCATCCCTCGTGGTCAGCATCCCGGTTGTCGTCGGCTTCCTGCTCCTCCAGCGCAACTTCGTCGCGGGCCTCAGCGCCGGCGCCGTCAAGTAGCGCGTCCAAAATCCACATCTCTATCCCAAACGATCGGACGAATATCGTGAGCACGACAGACGAAACCCGCTGGCCAGACGGCTTCCTCTGGGGATCAGCGACTGCCGCAGCCCAAATCGAGGGGGCCGCGCACGAAGATGGCAAGACCGACTCGATCTGGGACTTCTTCTCCCGGGTTCCCGATGCCGTCGCGAACGGCGACACCCCCGAGCGCGCCGACGACCACTATCACCGCATGCCGGCCGATGTCGCGCTCATGAAGAAGCTCGGCCTCGGCTCCTATCGGTTCTCCACCAGCTGGGCGCGCATCAAACCGGACGACGGCGCAGTCAACTCGTCGGCGCTCGACTTCTACAAGCGGCTGGTCGACGAACTGCTCGGCGCGAACATCCTGCCCTGGCTCACGCTCTACCACTGGGACCTTCCACAGACCGTCGAGGAGAAGGGCGGCTGGCCCAACCGCGACACCGCCTACCGGTATCTCGACTACGCCAACGTGGTCTACGACGCACTCGGCGATCGGGTTTCGCACTGGACGACGTTCAACGAACCGTTGTGTTCCTCGCTCATCGGTTACGCCGCCGGTGATCACGCTCCCGGGCGACAGGAACCGGCGGCCGCCGTTGCCGCGATCCACCACCAACACCTCGCGCACGGCCTGGCCGTTCGCGATCTGCGTGAGCGCGCGGTGTCCGCCGGCAAGCCGATCAACCTCGGCATCACGCTGAACCTGACCAACGCCATCCCGAACGATCCGACGGATCCGGTCGACATCGAAGCCGCACGTCGCGTCGACGCGCTGTGGAACCGCGCATTCCTCGAGCCGATCCTGCTCGGCGCCTACCCCGCCGACCTGCTGCAGGATCTCGCCGGGCTCGGGCTCGACGAGGTGATCCACGACGGCGACCTCGAGATCATCGGGCAGCCGATCGACTTCCTCGGCGTGAACCACTACCACGACGACAATGTCAGCGGGCACCCGCAGCCGGTGGATGCCGAGGCCGAGCGCGAGGGAAAGCCGACCGATCGCCCGACCAGTTCGGCGCTCGTCGGCAGCGAGTACGTCACGTTCCCGACCCGCAACCTGCCGCGCACGGCCATGGGCTGGGAGGTCCATCCAGACGGCCTTCGCAACCTCCTCGTGCGGCTCGGCAACGAATATCCCACCCTCCCGCCGCTGTACATGACCGAGAACGGCGCCGCGTACGCGGATGTCGTCTCCGCTGACGGCGCCGTCCACGACCCCGAGCGCACGGACTACATCGTGCGACACATCGCCGCGGTCAACCAGGCAATCGAGCTCGGTGCGGACGTTCGCGGTTACTTCGTCTGGTCGCTGCTCGACAACTTCGAGTGGGCCTGGGGATACGACCGACGATTCGGCATTATCCACGTCGACTACGACACCCAGGAGCGCACCATCAAGGACAGCGGACTCGAGTATGCGCGGATCATCGCCGCGGCGTCGGCTCGCGCTGGATCGGGTGGTCACGCCGATGTTCCCCTCCCCTAATATGGAGGTCCTGACGGAAGGCGCACCGGATGTCGTCTGATTTGAACGAGGAGACATCGGTGCCGACCCTGGAAATGGTCGCCGCCCTCGCCGGAGTGTCGCGTTCGACCGCATCCCGCGTCGTCAACGGATCTCCGCGCGTGACCGAGGATGCGACCCGGGCCGTGCAGAGCGCGATCGAGACGCTGAAGTACGTTCCCAACCGGGCGGCACGCTCGCTCGCGAGCCGTCACACCGAGGTGATTGCGCTCGTGATCCCCGAGTCGACGGCCAAGGTCTTCGGCGACCCGTTCTTCGCATCCATCGTCCAGGGCGTCGCCATGTTCCTCGCGAACACGGAGTACACGCTCAACATGATGATCGCTGTCGAGTCGAAGCCGGAGAAAACCCAGCGCTACCTCATGGGTGGCAACGTCGACGGCGCGCTCATCGTCTCCCACCACAGTGGCGACCACTCCTACGCACACCTCGAGCATTCGCTACCCGTCGTCTTCGCCGGCCGGCCGCTCAAACCCGACGACCAGGGCGGAAGCTACTTCGTCGGAGTTGATGACATCGCCGGCGAAAGCGGGGCCGTCGAGTACCTGTTCGAGCGCGGGCGCCGCAGAATCGCCGTCATCGCGGGACCACAGGACATGCCGCCGGGGCTCGACCGCCTCGAGGGCTGGCGCCTGCCGATGAAAGCGCGCGGGATGGATGACGACAGCCTCATCGAGTACGGCGACTTCACGATGGAGTCCGGCGCAGAGGCGATGCGCAGCCTCCTCGCGCGGGGCGTGCCGATCGACGCCGTCGTCGCAGCAAACGACCAGATGGCGGTCGGCGCCTACACGGCCATCCGCGAATACGGGTTGAGCATCCCGGACGACATCGCGGTGGTGGGCTTCGACGACAACTACTTCGGACTCACCTCGACTCCCCCGCTGACGACCGTGCACCAGCCGTCCGTCGAACTCGGCAGCGCGATGGCCGAGGTGCTGGTGAAGCTGATTTCGGGCGAGCCGGTCGACCAGGTCACCATCCTGCCGACGAGCCTTGTCGTGCGGCAGTCGACCTGAGCGTTCTACTCTGAATACATGTCGGATGTCATCCAGAACCAGGAGCTCGACCGTTTCGAACTCGTGATCGACGGCGACCTTGCCGGATATTCCGAGTACAAGGTCGTCGGTACCGACCTGATCTTCACGCACACCGAGATCCTGCCCGGCGATCGAGAGCACGGACTCGGCGGCCGACTGGTTCGGGATGCGCTTGAGCAGGTCCGCGAGCACACCGACTACCGCGTAGTCGCAAAGTGCCCGTTCGTGCGGCACTGGCTGCGCGAACATCCCGACTACCAGGATCTGACGACGCGCTAGCTCGCTCACTCGGCGGCAGCTGCACACTCGGCGCGGCCGTCACGTTGGTGTCACCGCGCCGTCGAGTTTCATCGAATGCCCTATAACTGCGGATGTTCGTCGCCGGCATCCGCACTTATAGGGCATTCGATGAGAATGGCGGCGGTCGGACCACGAGGTCGGCGACCAGGGGCTCGCGCGATGCAACGGGCCGCCTCAGGGGACGCGGTAGAGCCACTCCTCGGTACCGAACTTCTCGGCGACCTGCTGCTCCGCCTTGGCGCGCTCCTCGGCAGTGATGTCGCCGGAGGTTCCACCGTAGAGCTTCCGGAAGGTACCGATCATGGAGTCGATGATCTCGGCACGCGAGAGTCCGGTCTGGCTGCGCAGCGGATCGACCCGCTTGTTCGCGCTTTTGGTTCCCTTGTCGCTCATCTTCTCGCGGCCGATGCGAAGGACCTCGACCATCCGGTCGCCATCCATGTCGTAGCTCATGGTCGCGTGGTGAAGGACGACACCAGCGCCCATGCGCTTCTGGGCCGCGCCGCCGATTTTGCCCTTCGCGCTCGTGATGTCATTGAGCGGCGCGTAGAACGCGTCGATACCGAGCGACTTGAGAGCGAGGATGACCCACTCGTCGAGAAACGCGTACGAGTCGGCGAAGCTCATGCCCTCCACGAGTGCGGACGGCGCGTAGATGGAGTAGGTCACGACCGACCCCGCCTCCATGAACATCGCGCCGCCACCGCTGATGCGACGCACGATTTCGAAGCCGTACTTCTCCGCGTTTTCGAGATCGACCTCGTTGCGCACCGACTGGAAGCTACCGAGGACGACGGCCGGTTTGTCCCACTCCCAGATGCGGAGGGTCGGGCCACGGCGACCAGCGCCGACCTCTTCCGAGAGAACCTGGTCGAGCGCCATCTGCAACTGCGGCCGCTCCGACTTGCCGTGGATGATCTGCCAGTCGTAGTCCGCGAAGCTGGTGGCATGCGCGAGGGCGCGACGGATGGTCGTCGCAATCGACTCCGCCGTGAATCCCAGGAGCACCGCATCCTTCGGCAGCGCCGACTGCACCGCACCGGTGAATCTCGCGGCTTCGGAGTCCGCCGGCAACCCCGTGATGGCCCGGTCGATCGCTTCGAGCGCGGTGTCGGGTTCGAGGAAGAAGTCACCCGCCAGATGGAAATTCCTGATCACGCCGTTGTCGACATCGAAGTCGACGACGACAAGTTTTCCGCCTGGGACCTTGAATTCACCGTGCATGATCCAAGGGTATCGGCGGGGGTTAGGTCGCGCTTGCGGCGGACACCGGCATCCGCTCGTCGAGCCACGAGATCAGGTCGGCGCTGACCTCGGCCGCGTTGATCTCGTTGAAGACCTCGTGCCGGGCCTCGTCGTAGATGATGAGCTCCACATCCGTCAGCTTCGAGCGCTTCAGGTAGGCCATCGCGAGCTTGCGGACACTTTCCTCGCCGCCGAGCGGATCCTCGCTGCCGATCACAATGAGAAGAGGAATGTCCTTCTCGATGTCCCGGGTCGGCGTGCCGAAGAGTCGCAGGCCGTCGCGGATACCGAACAGCTTGAGCACGTCGGCATAGAAGGTGAGCGGGTCGTCTAGGAACGCCTGCGACACCGCCGGGTCGCGACTCAGCCACTCGTAGCCGGTCGTCCCGAGATGCTTGTGCCTGGCGTTCAGCTGACCGGCATTCATGCTGCCCGGCCGGCGAAGCGCTGTGCCAGTCAGGATCACGGCGTCGTAGTCTCCGGCGTGAGCGTCGATGATTTTCTGGACCATGAGCGAGCCCCAGCTGTGCCCGAGGATCGCGAGCGGGACATCCTTATTCTCGGCGCGGATGATCGTGGTGAACTTTCGCAGCGCCTCGACGGTTGCGCGGAGGCCGCCCGGACCAAGCCTGCCCAGTTTGGATGCGTCGCCGCCGTACTGCTGCATGCCCGTCTGGCCGTGGCCGCGGTGGTCATCCGCGTAGGCCGAGTAACCGGCCTTCACCAGATCCTGCGCGAGGGACTCGTAGCGGGCGGCGTATTCGCCGAGCCCGTGCTCGATCTGGACGATGCCCTTCGGCTTCGGGGCCGCCCAGACGTGGAAGTGGATGGTGACGCCTTCGGCGTCCACGTAGGTGCGGTCGATTCTCGTCACCATGAGCAGCCTCCTTGCCTGCGTTCATCGTATGGGTTGGGGGGTTACTCGTGCGTGCTGGTTTCGCATCCACTGGTGCTGGTTCACGTCGTCTGGTGCTGAAAACGAAGGAGTTCCGGTCGTTTTCGATCACGAACGGGCTGTTCAGGTCCGATCGATGACGGAACTCCTTCGTTTTCGGCTACGGACTGCTTGGCTTGCAGCCGTGATCAGGGATGCGCGGACCAGCGACTTCGACGCAATCATTGCGATCGAACTGGCCGTCGGCGAGGCGTTCCGTGAGCTCGGAATGGCAGCGATCGCGGATGACCCGCCGCCCAGCCCCATGCGACTGGCTGAATTCATGAGGTCGGGGGTCGGATGGGTCGAAACCGGCGACTCCGATCATGCAGTCGCGTACCTGTTGCTCGAGCAAATCGACGAGCGCGCACACATCGAGCAGGTCACCGTGCACCCCGACGTCGCGCGCCGCGGGATCGGTGCTACCTGAGCGCGACTGCACTGACGCCATCTGTTCGCGCCTGACCGCTGAAGCCGCGCACGGATTGAGCGCGTGGCCGCGTGTCGTGATGGTGCGCGACCACACGAGTCGTTAGCGTCGCTAATTTGCTATGCTAAGTAAATGCCGCGCAAGGATGAGAACCACATAGATGACCAGGAAATCCGCCTGACCATCCAGCACCTCTCCCGGCGCATCCGTTCGATGCAGAGCGACGAAACCGTCACGGAGGGCCAGCGCTCCGTGCTGTTCACCCTCGCCAACAACGGCCCCCAGACGCTCGGCTCGCTCAGCGAATGGGAGCGCGTCACACCGCCGAGCATGAACCGCACGATCAACGCGCTGGTCAAGGCCGGGCTCGTGACGCGGGTCGGCGCACCGGATGACGGACGCAAAGTCACCATTGATCTATCCAAGGAGGGCCGCGAGTTCATCGTGCTCACACGACGTAAGCGGGATGCCTGGTTCACCAAGCAGCTCGCACGACTAACCCCAGAACAACGTTCCATCGTCGACCAGTCGGCCAAGATCCTGCGGGAGATTTCCGACTCGTGAAAGCAACTTTCCGTTCCCTCGGAATCTATAACTACCGCCTCTGGTTCTTCGGCGCACTGATCTCCAACATCGGGACCTGGATGCAGCGCACGGCCCAGGACTGGATCGTGCTCACCAAGCTCACCGACCACAACGCCGCCGCCGTCGGCATCACGATGGCACTGCAGTTCGGTCCCATCCTGTTGCTGATGCCGATATCCGGCCTCATCGCCGACCGGGTCAACCGACGCAAGCTGCTCATGGTGACGAACCTCTGCATGGCGGCCCTCGGCCTCGGCCTCGGCCTCATCGTCCTCGCCAATGTCGCAACGCTCTGGGAGGTCTACGTCTTCACGTTCGCGCTCGGCCTGGTCTCCGCGATCGACGCCCCCGTGCGCCAGACGTTCGTTTCCGAGCTGGTATCCGAGCGGCACATCCCGAACGCCGTCGCGCTCAACTCGGCCTCGTTCAACGGAGCTCGACTGATCGGCCCCGGCGTCGCCGGCGTGCTGATCGCCAGCATCGGATCGGGCTGGGTGCTCCTGATCAACGTCGCGACGTTCGGCGCTACGATGGCGGCGCTCGTCCTCATCCGGCCCACGGAACTGAACACCTCGGCGAAACCGGCGCGCAAACGAGGCCAGATCCAAGCCGGCTGGAAGTATGTCGGGTCGAGGCCGGACATCATCGTGATCCTCATCATGGTGTTCCTGGTCGGAACCTTCGGATTCAACTTCCCGATCTTCACCTCGACCATGGCGGTCGCATTCCATCAGGGCGCCAACGGTTTCGGACTGCTGTCGTCGGTGATGGCGATCGGATCGGTGTTCGGCTCGCTGCTCGCCGCGCGACGGGAAAAGCCACGGTTGTTCGTGGTCACGCTCGCCTCGATCGGCTTCGGGATCGCGACCCTCGCCGCCGCCCTCATGCCGAGCTACTGGACGTTTGCCGTCGTGCTCATCGTCGTCGGGCTGAGCTCGCTGACCATGATGACGGCCGCCAATGCGTACGTCCAGACGACGACTGCACCGGCGATGCGCGGACGCGTGATGGCGCTGTACATGGCGATCTTCGCGGGCGGAACGCCGCTCGGCGCTCCCGTCGTCGGTTGGGTGGCGAATGTCGACGGCCCGCGGTGGGCGCTCGGTGTTGCCTCGGCATCCGGACTCCTGGCCGCGGCAGTCGCGCTGACCTGGATGATCGTGGCAAAGCACCTCCGTGTTCGCGTCGATCGTGAGGCACGCTTCGGCCTCACCGTGAACTACGACGTGCGGGGCGCCAGGGTTGTGCGGCGGCCCACCCGCGAGGATCTTGGGACGCAGGAGATTGCGATCCAACGCGGTTAACCCTCGTAATTCATAGGCGGACAGTGTCAAATGGTGAATGAGTGTCGCCTGTTGGGCCGAATCGGCTCGTAGGTCGCCCGTGAAAACCGTTGTCAAAGGAGACAAGCCGCATGACTCGCAGCACATTTGCCGACGTTGAGATCCCGAATCTCAGCATCTACGATTTCCTGTTCGGCTCGCTCGACGAGACGGATCGCGGACGGATCGCTCTCGTCGACGGCGCGACCGGAGCCAAGACGACCTACGGCGAACTCGTCGCCCAGATCGATGCCGTCGCCGGTGCGCTCGCGGCCCGCGGGGCGACTCCCGGGACGACGATCGGGCTGCTCTGCCCAAACTCGCCGGCGTTTGCGGTCGTCTTCCACGGGATCCTCCGCGCCGGCTGCATCGTCACGACCATTAACTCGCTCTACACGCCGGACGAAATCAGCAACCAGCTGAAGGATGCCGGAGCCAGCTGGTTATTCACGGTGTCGCCGCTTCTGGCGGGTGCTGAGCCGGCCGCCATCGCAGCAAACCTCGACGCCGACCACCTCGTCGTGATGGATGGGGTCGACGGGTACCCGTCGCTGCGCGATCTCCTCGCGCAACAGGCCACCCCGCCCGAGGTGAACATCGATCCGGCAACGCAGGTCGCCGTGCTGCCGTACTCGTCAGGAACGACCGGGCGGCCCAAGGGCGTCATGCTCAGCCACCGCAACCTGGTGGCGAACGTCGCGCAGAGCAACGGTGTCATCGGGCTCGAGGACGACGACGTCGTGCTCGCCGTGCTGCCGTTCTTCCACATTTACGGGCTGACCGTCCTGCTCAACTACGCCATGAAAGCACGGGCGGAACTCGTTACCATGCCGCGGTTCGACCTGCCGGAGTTCCTGCGGATCATCCAGCAGGAGAAGTGCACATGGGTGTTCATAGCCCCGCCGATCGCTGTGGCGCTGGCGAAGCATCCGTTGGTCGACGACTTCGACATGTCGTCGGTGAAGGTCATCTTCTCCGGGGCCGCGCCGCTGGATGCGAACCTCGCCGGAACCGTCGCCACGCGCCTCGGCTGCACGGTGCGCCAGGGCTACGGGATGTCGGAGCTGAGCCCGGTGTCGCACGTGATCCCGCTGAATGAGACGGGCATCTCGCTCAACTCGATCGGCCTCGCGCTGCCCAACATGGAGTGCAAGATCGTCGACCCGGAGACCGGCGAGGAGCTGACCGCGCCCGAGGGTGGCACGAGTGCGCCGGGCGAGATCATGTGCAAGGGACCGAATGTGATGCTCGGCTACCTCGGCAACGAGGAGGCCACGAAGGCGATGCTGACGGATGACGGCTGGCTGCACACGGGCGACATTGCGACGGTCGATTCGAACAACGTCTATACGATCGTCGACCGGCTCAAGGAACTCATCAAATACAAGGGCTACCAGGTTGCCCCCGCCGTTCTCGAGGCCGTGCTGCTCAGCCATCCGAAGGTCGCGGATGCCGCCGTCATCGGCGTGAAGGATGACGACGGCCAGGAGATTCCGAAGGCGTATGTCGTCATCCAGCCCGGGAATGAGCTGACGGAGGACGAGGTCATGGCCTTCGTCGCCGCCAACGTCGCGCCGCACGAGCGCGTACGCAGGGTCGAGTTCATTGACGTCATCCCGAAGAACGCCTCCGGGAAGATCCTGCGCAAGGATCTGCGAGCGCGCGAGGTGGCGCCGGTCGGCGGGTAGTGGGTTCGGCGCTGGCGCTGGCGCTCGCTTCGCGGACTGGCCCGGCCTGGCCCGGCCAGGCCAGGCCCGGACTGGTCTCTCGCACTGCGTGGCGTTCATAACTCCTCCTGTTTTCGGGATGCCGGTCCACGACCCGCCTACCTTCGCGGGCCGGTCGGCGCTCGGCCGAAAACAGGCTGAGTTATGAACGGATGCGCCTAGGCTTGCGAGATGAGGATGAGTCGAGTCTTGCCGTTGGTGCTCCTGGCTGGATTGACCGTCAGCGTGCTCGCCGGCTGCGCAACCGGGCCGATGGAGTCTGATCGCGTGATGCGGTCGACGATCCCGACTCCCGCTTCGGATACACCAACGGTGCCCACGGTCGTCGTCCCGGCAGCGTTGCACGGTGAGCTCACTCGAGTCGTCCAGACCCCCGCCAAGTCGCTCGAGACTGTGGAGGCGAAAGCGACGGCGAAAACGAACTATGCCGTTTACGCCGGTTGCTCGTCGACCAGGCACAGCCAGAAGATCACCTACACGGTTACGACGAGCGGCAAGTTCGACGGCAGCGGAACCATCGAGTGCAACGGCGATCTGACTGAGGATTCGGGCGACATCTTTGCGGGCGACTCAACCGTGAAGGTTTCGCTCGGCAGCGTCCCAAAGCAGGTGCGTTTGGCCTACGCGATCGTCGCTGCGGACTAACTGCACCGACGGACTTACACCGACGAGGGCGTTCATAACTCAGCCAGAATTTCTGCGCGGTGCAACTGTTCCGCGGAACTCCGCACCCTCAACACCAGCGGCGCCAAAACTAGGCTGAGTTATGAACACGGGAGCGGCGGAAGCAACGGGAGCAGTAGCAGTACGGGCGGGCGACGGCGGCGGCGGGCACGAGGCCGCGCCGGGCACGCGAAGCGGCGACGGACGATGCGGCGGCACACGAGGCCGCGGCGGCACACGAGGATGCGGCGGCACACGAGGCCTCGCCAGCTCAGGCCTCGCGGGTGATCTCGACCGTGACGAACAGCGACGAGGCGAACGGCCCCGCGTAGACACCGCGCAGGGGGGCGACGTCGTTGTAGTCACGCCCGTGGCCGACCGCGACATGACGGTCACCGATGTCGAGCAGGTTGGTCGGGTCGAACCCGTGCCATTCGCCGCAGAACCATTCGACCCAGGCGTGCGACTCCCCGGCGATCGTCTCGCCGATGGCGGCATCCGGCTTCGGGTGCA
>JAODMY010000042.1 GCA_025465535.1 Glaciihabitans sp. | reverse complement strand
GTCGCGAACCTGCCGTACAACATCTCGGTTCCGGTTGTACTCCACTTCCTCGAACACTTCCCAGGGCTCGAGCGCGGGCTCGTCATGGTGCAGTCCGAGGTCGGCCAGCGGCTGGCGGCCCCGCCCGGATCGAAGATCTACGGCAGCCCGAGCGTGAAGGCGGCCTGGTACGGCGAATTCCGTCTCGCCGGCAACGTCTCCCGGCAGGTGTTCTGGCCGGTTCCGAACGTCGACTCCGTCCTGGTCGGCTTCGAGCGAAGGGATGCTCCCGGCAGCGAGGCCGAGCGCCTCGCCACGTTCAGCCTCATCGACGCGGCCTTCCAACAGCGTCGCAAGATGCTTCGGCAGTCGCTGAGCGTCGTCCTCGGGGACTCGGCCACGGCATCCGCCCGCATGGAGGCCGCGGGGGTCGCTCCGACTGCGCGCGGCGAGGAACTGACGGTGCGCGACTTCCTGGCGATAGCGCGCACCGCGTAAAGCGCGCTGCATGGATCGCCGCCCCCGCGGGGTAGCGTCGAAGTCATGCGAGCCATCACCATTCCCACGTTCGGCGGACCGGATTCACTGGTCGTCTCGGACATCCCAGAGCCGGTCGTCGGCCCGAACGACGTGCTGGTCGAGGTCGCTGCGGCTGGCGTCAACCGCGCCGACCTCGCCCAGCGCGAGGGCCACTATCCGCCACCGGCAGGCGCACCGGACTGGCCGGGCATGGAGCTCTCGGGCAAAATCCTCGCGATCGGCGACGAGGTCGAGGGCTGGCACGCGGGCGATCGCGTCTGCGCTCTCGTACCAGGGGGTGGATACGCGGAACGCGCGGTCGTGGACGCCGGACTCCTGCTGCCTGTGCCATCCGACATCGACCTGGTGGATGCGGCAGGCATCCCAGAGGCGGCCTGCACCGTGTGGGCCAACGTCTTCATGGCCGCCGGGTTGCGCGAGGGCCAGAGCCTGCTCGTCCACGGTGGATCGAGCGGTATCGGATCCCTGGCCATCCAGCTTGCCGCCGCGTTCGGCGTCACGGTCTTCGCGACGGCCGGATCCGCGAAGAAGGTCGAGTTCTGCGAGGAGCTCGGGGCCACGGGCATCGACTACCGGGAAGAGGACTTCGCCGAGGTCATCGCCGAAAAGACAGGCGGCGAAAAGACAGGCGGCGGCGTCGATGTGATCCTGGACATCGTCGGCGGCGACTATCTCGCGAAGAACATCAGCTCGCTCGCGGTGGGAGGCACGATCATGATCATCGCCAACCAGAGCAACAAACCGGGCAGCTTCGACATCGGTGCCCTCATGCGCAAGCGCGGCCGCATCTGGGCCACGACGCTGCGTGCCCGCCCGCTGGCCGAACGCGCCGCGATCATCGCCGAGGTGAGCGAGAAGGTCATGCCGCTGTTCGCCGACGGCAGGATGCGGACGGTCACCGACACCGTGTTCCCGCTCGAGAAGGCGGCGGATGCGCATCGCAGGATGGCGTCATCCGTGCACCTCGGGAAGATCCTGCTTTCGCTCTGACTCGTGCGTGGCTGAGAGAGGCACGGGGTCTGTTGTCTGGGGCTGGCGCGAGCATCCGGGATCTGGTGGCGTCCCCCGGGTGGACAGGCTCGACTAGGTTGGATGCATGACCCCCGTGGCCGCTCCCAAAATGATTCACGCGAAGGCGCCCGGCAAGATCAACGTCTTCCTCAAAGTCGGCGCGCTTTTGGATGACGGATTCCACGATGTCGCGATCGCGTACCAGGCCGTCTCCCTGTACGAGGAGGTGCGGGCCTACGAGGCCGACGATTTTTCGATCGAGGTGGCGGGCAGCGTCGAGCTTTCGCGGGTTCCAGTCGACGGGTCGAACATCGCGATCAAGGCGGCGCGACTGCTCGCCCGCCGAACCGGATACCGCGGCGGCGTGCACCTCGAAATCGGCAAGCACGTTCCGGTGACCGGCGGCATGGGGGGCGGATCCGCGGATGCTGCGGCGACACTCCTCGCCTGCGACGCCCTCTGGGGGACCGACCTTCCACGCGACGAGATGCTCGCGCTCGCCACCCAGCTCGGTGCCGACGTGCCGTTCGCGTTGACCGGTGGGACGGCGATCGGCACGGGCCGCGGGGACCAGCTGAGCCCGGCGCTCGCGAAGGGGCAGTTCCAGTGGGTGCTGGTCATTGCCGACTTCGGACTCTCCACCCCGGCCGTCTACAGCGAGCTGGACAAGCACCGCGATCGGCATTCGCAGGACATTTTCCCGGCGGTCTCGCAGCCGTTCGTGGACGCAAACGTGTTGCAGGCGTTGCGGGCGGGGGATCCGCACATGCTGGCGGAGACGCTGTACAACGACCTGCAGGCCGCGGCGCTGCACCTCGAACCGTCCCTGGCATCCGTGCTCGAACTCGGCGAGGAGAATGGCGCGCTCGCGGGTGTGATCTCGGGTTCGGGGCCGACCGTCGCGTTCCTGGCCGCCGACCTCGACAACGCGCTGGAACTGCAGATCGCGCTGTCGGCCGCCCGCCTGAACGTGGTCCGCGCCACGGGTCCGGTGCACGGCGCCCGCCTGGTAAACCTCTGATTTCACCTCCCTGATTTCACCCTCTTCTGATTTCACCCCTCTGATTTCACCTCCCTGATTTCATCGAATGCCCTATAACTGCGGATGTTCTCACCGCGACATCCGCACTTAGAGGGCATTCGATGTCTAGGTGTGGATGGATCTAGCCCGGATGTGTCGCGAAACCGGATGATCGTGGGATGTCCCGCCGCGCCATCCTGCCCGAGTCCCTTCGCGGGACGCCTTTCTCGGTGCAAGAAGCGCTCGAACTCGGAATACCGCCCGGTCGATTGCGTGCAAAGGACCTCACTCGACCCTTCAGGGCCGCGCGGGTGGGGAGTGGGGATCCGGGGGAGAAGGGCGGCCGCGCATCCTCTCGCTCCCAGAGTGCCGCGCTCGACGAAACGCTCGAGCTGTGCCGCGCCTACGTCCCGATCATGCGGGAGGACCAGCTCTTTTCACACCTGACGGCTGCGCGCCTGTACGGCTTCCCGCTTCCCAGCCGACTGCAACACGGCGATCAACTCGATGTCTGGGCCGAGGCGGTCCAGGTCAAGACAGCGGGGATCGTGGGCCACAGGTCTTCGCCGGTGCGGTCTTGGCGCCATCTCGATCTCGCAGTCGTGGAACCAGTGGTTGCGCTGGTGCAGCTCGCGTCGGTCTTACAGCGAGATGACCTTATCCTCATCGGCGACTATCTATTGAGGCAAAAGCGACCTCTGTGCACTCCGGATGAGCTCGTCCAGGCGGTCGGTCGGGCCAAAGGTGTGCGGGGGATTCGGAGGTTGCGACTCGCGCTTGAAGACATCCGCCCTGGTACGGACTCGCCCATGGAGACCATCACGCGGATTCTCCTCACTCGCGGCGGCCTCCCCGAGCCGACGATTCATCACACCATCTTCGATGACGCGGGCAGCTTCATCGGCACCCCCGACCTCGCATACGTGAACGAGAAGATCGCCATCGAATACGAGGGCGAGGATCATCGGACGGATCGCGCCGTGTTCGCGGAAGACATCGAGCGTCGCGAGCTGATGCAGGAGGCGGGGTGGTACGTCATCCGGGTCATCTCGGACCACGTCTATCGCTATCCGGTGTGGCTGGTCGAACGCGTCAGGCGCAAGCTCGTCGAACGCCGCCCCGTCTGACTCCGCCGACTGGGCTCGCCGCCTGTCCACCCGGTCACCTATCTGTCCGAGATCTCGATCGAATGCCCCATAACTGCGGATGCGAGCGACCGCACACCCGCAGTTAGAGGGCATTCGATGAAGTCCGCGGGGATGTCACGGGGATGTCGCGGGGATGGCAAGAGCAGCACGCGGGAAAGAGGGACGAGTCCGAGCGGGTAGTCTCGAACCCCGTGGCACACATGCTCGGAGCCGAAAGCCTCCACCTCGAATATCCGACGCGGGTCGTCCTCGACAGCGTCACCATCGGGCTCGACGAGGGCCAGCGGATCGGCGTCGTCGGCCGCAACGGCGACGGCAAGTCGAGCCTGCTCCGGCTGCTCTCCGGCCGCATCGAACCGGATGCCGGCCGCGTCACGAGGCGCAACGGCGTCACGCTCGGGATGCTCGACCAGGCCGACGAACTCCCCGATGACCTCGTCGTCTCGCACGCCATCGTCGGCGATCGGCCAGAGTACGAGTGGGCCGGCGACAGCAAAGTTCGCGACGTCCTTGAGGGTCTCGTCGGCGGGATCCCGTGGGACGCCACTATGGGCGAGCTGAGCGGTGGCCAGCGGCGCCGCGTCGCGCTGGCGGCGCTCCTGGTCGGCGACTGGGACATCCTCTTCCTTGACGAACCGACCAACCACCTCGACGTCGAGGGCATCGCCTGGCTCGCCCAGCACCTCAAGCGACGCTGGTCGGCGACCGCCGGCGGCCTCATCGTCGTGACCCACGACCGGTGGTTCCTCGACGAGATCTGCACCGACACCTGGGAGGTGCACGACCGCATCATCGAGCCCTTTGAGGGCGGATACGCGGCGTACATCCTGCAGCGGGTCGAGCGCGACCGCATGGCTGCGGCATCCGAATCCAAGCGCCAGAACCTCATGCGCAAGGAGCTCGCCTGGCTTCGCCGTGGTGCGCCCGCGCGATCCACCAAGCCGAAGTTCCGGATGGATGCCGCCTACGAGCTGATCGAGAACGAGCCGCCGCCCCGCGACACGGTTTCGCTCGCGTCGATGGCCATGCAGCGCCTCGGCAAGGATGTTGTCGACCTGGAGAATGTCAGCGTCGAGTACCCGGACGCCTCGACGGGTCTGCCGCGTGAGGTCCTGCACGACGTCACCTGGCTCATCGCGCCGGGCGAGCGCACGGGCATCCTCGGCGTCAACGGCGCGGGGAAGTCCACGCTGCTCGGCCTCGTCTCCGGCACGGTCAAGGCCACGAGCGGCAAGGTGAAGCGCGGCAAGACCATCAAGGTCGCCACCCTCACGCAGCAGCTCGCCGAACTCGGAGATATCTGGGAGGACCGCGTCAGCGACGTCCTCAAAAACCAGAAGAGCACGTACATCGCGGGTGGTAAGGAGATGACGCCGACGCAGCTGCTCGAGCGCGTCGGGTTCCAGAGCGCGCAGCTGTCGACGCGGGTCAAGGAGCTCTCCGGCGGCCAGAAGCGGCGGCTCCAGCTGCTGCTGATCATCCTCGACGAGCCGAATGTGCTGATCCTCGATGAGCCGACCAACGACCTCGACACCGATATGCTCGCCGCCATCGAAGACCTGCTCGACTCGTTCGCCGGAACCCTGCTCGTCGTCAGCCACGACCGGTACCTGATCGAGCGCGTTACCGACCAGCAATACGCCGTCACGGATGGGCACTTCCGGCACCTGCCCGGCGGCGTCGAGCAGTATCTGACGCTGCGGAAGGGGATCACGGATGCCTCGGCCAGCAACTCCGTGACGAAGACGGCGACGGCGGCCAAGCCGAAGCTCGGCGGTGCGGAGCTTCGCAACGCGCAGAAGGAATTCGCCGCGGCCGAGCGCAAAATCGCGAAGCTCACCGAGCAGATCGCCGGCGTTCACCTGCGACTCGCGGAGCACGACCAGTCGGATTACGCCGGCCTCGGTGTCCTCACGGCGGAGGTCCAGGCCTTCGAATCCACGCTCGCCACGACGGAAGAGCGCTGGCTCGAACTGAGCGAGCTACTCAACTAGCCGCGTGGCCAAGGTCGGTTCGACAGACATTCTCGCCGCCGTTCTCGACGCCTGCGAGAAGTATGGCAACGCCTCGGCGCTCACCTTCGGCAAGAACACGCTGACCTACCGCGAGCTGCGCGAGAAGGTGCTGCGGACCGCATCCAGCCTGAAGGTCCTCGGGATGGTGCCGGGCGATCACGTGCTGTTCTCCGTGCGGCCGGGGCTCGACGCCACCTGCCTCGCGCTCGGTATTATCGCGGCGGGTGGTGCGATCGTTGCGGATCCGGGCGCGGGCGAGGGCATGCTTCGCGAGCGCGCAGAGCTCACGGCCGCGCGCTGGGTCGCCGCGGAATCGCTGCTCTACTTCGCCTCATCCGGACCGCTCAGAGGCATCGCGCGTCGTCGGGGAATCGAGCTTCCGCCGTATCGCACTGTGGTTCCGGATGCCCACCACATCGTGTCCGGACCCTGGCTGCCCGGCGTCCCGTGGGGCGCGGTCGCGGTCCACACGCTGTCCGCACCCGGAGGCACCGAGCCCGTGGTCGACCTCGGAAATCCGGCCGCCGAAGCGCTCATCCTCTTCACGAACGGGACCAGCGCCGATCCGAAGGCCGTCGTCCACTCGCGGCTTTCCCTCGGCGCAGGAATTGCCGACTTCGCGAAACGCACGCAGCTGCGGGTGGGCGATCGCGTGCTCACCGACCAGCTGGCGGTCGGTATCTCGGCCCTCGTGGCCGGCGCGCACTGGATGCTGCCTCGCACGGGAGCCTCGCCCGGCGCGACCCCCGGCAGCTTCTTCGACCTCCTCCCGCATGCCGAGGTCATCTTCGCGGTTCCCGCGGCGCTCGACTCGCTGCTCAAGCTGCTCGAGACCGAGCCCGACAGCGCGTCGAACCTGCGCACGGTACTAATCGGCGGAGCACCCGTTCTGCGTCCGCTGCTCACGCGCGTTCGAGCCCAACTGCCCGACGTGAGCATCAAGGCCATCTACGGAATGACCGAGCTGCTGCCGGTCGCGATCGCCGACGGCGACGAGAAGCTCGCGTTCGAAGGACAGGGTGACTACGTTGGCGAACTGGTGAGCACGGTCAAGGCGCGCATATCCGCCGAGGGTGAGCTTGTGGTCTCCGGCCCAGGGCTCATGCTCGGGTACCTTGGAAAACCGCCGCTGAAGTCCCTCCCGACCGGCGATCGTGCGCGCATCGAGGACGGTCGACTCATCCTCAGCGGACGCTGCAAAGACACGTTCGATCGGGGCGGGACCACGGTTTATCCGGGCCTGTACGAACCGGTCATCGCCGGGCTGCCTGGCGTGCGGGAGGTCGCCATGATCGGCGTGCCAGACTCCAGTGGCGACGACCGGATCGTGCTCGTCATCGTGCCGACCGACCCTCCGCACGGGCTGGCCCACGAGCATCCGGTGCTGACCACGGTCGAGAAGGCCCTGCCTGGACTCATCGACGCGGGCGTGCTGCCGGATGTCCTGCTTGCCGCTCCGGAGCTGCCTCACGTCGGCCGTGGGCGCAGGCTCGATCGAGCCGCCCTCGTTGCCAGGGTTGCGGCGTTTCTCGGGGATGCGCGGTCGGTGTAACGCCCGCAGGCGCGGGCGGGAGCGGGTTCACCCGCCGGGTTTTAGTCGCAGCTGGGCAAGTCGAAGCGGCGTTAGTTGAAGCTGCGTTAGTCAAAATCCAGGCTGAGCTTGCGGAGGAGTCCGCTGAGTCGGTCCTGGTCTGCCTGCGA
>JAODMY010000070.1 GCA_025465535.1 Glaciihabitans sp. | reverse complement strand
CGCGAAACCTGCCCAGCCGCACCCCGAACCGCTTTCTGCCCCCGGGTGATGGGTCTGCCCCCGTACGTTCGGGGGCAGACGCATCACCCGGGGGCAGACGCGGATTGTCTAGACGGCTTTTGCGAGTGCGACCAGCATCTGGTTCAGCGACGGGATTCCTTCGGCACGAAACACCTCGGCACCCGAGGCGTCCCTCACGATGACGGTCGGAGTCGAACGGATGCCGAGGCGCTCGGCCTCGGTCTCGTCCCGGACGACATCGTGCTCGACGACGTTCATCGCGCTCACCAGGCGCCCCGCCTCCGACAGCACCGAACGCGTTACCATGCAGGGCTCGCAGAAGGCTGAGGAGAAAAAATCGACGTTCACGCTGGAGTCAACGCGGGCGAGGCCGCCGCCATTCCTCGCTATTCCGATGCTCGACTCAGCTGCACCTGGGTCTCGGTGCCGTCGAATCCGAGCGCGCGATACAGCGTGATCGCCGTGTAGTCGGGGTCCGCGACGATCACGAGGCGCCTCGCACGCAACTGCTCGAACGCGTATTGGCCGGCAAAATGAACCAGCGTTCCGGCCAGCCCTCGATTCCGGAAATCGGGATGCGTATCCACGTTCTGGTAGCGGGCCAGCCCGGAATCGTCGCCGAAGATGCCGAGCCCGGACAGCATCCGATCCCCGAGAAACGCGCCGAACCATCCACCGTGGCCCCGCGCCTGCAACTCGCGGTGGCCCGAGAGGCGGCGGCGCGCGAACTCGCCGTCATCGTACCTGGACGGGAAGTTCGCCTCCTGGAGCGCGAGCGCGGCATCCCAGTCGGCGTCAGTGTCGGCATCCAGCATCCGGAATTCCGCTTCGCGATTGGGAGTCGTGGGCGGACGGATGGCTGACGCCGAGAGGACGGTGCTGCACTCGGCCTCGAGACGCTCGGCGGCGAGTTCGTCAGCCTGGCCGGCGTCGCCGGAAATTCCGTCGACACCGAGAGCGAGATGGTCAGCGCCCGGAAATTCGCGTCGGAAGGCGTTGATCCAGCGGCGAACAGACCCGGGCTCCGGCGCATCCCCAAGCAGGAGGAAGTTGCCCCAGTGAAACGTCGGGTTGGTCAGGGTGCGCACGACGAGGTAACCGTCGCGCTGCTCGATGTCGCTGCCCTGTAGTGCCAGCAGCATCAGGTCAGAACGGAACCCCAGGGATGAGATGGAGTTCATGTCCCGCCCAATGATTTCAGCGGCCTAGATTAGTGAGTCATAGGGCTTTGGTCGCGAGAAGGCTGTTATGGGTGACGGAGGGTATTGAAACCCTGTGTCTGAAAACCAACCTCAACGCCCTCCTGACCATACTTTACGTTCATCTCGACGACTGAATCATGCCCGCGCCCGAATTTTCGCGCGCTCACCACGCCTGGTGAACTTGCCCTCGAAGACCACGCCGGCGCACGATCCCTCATCGCCTACGACCATCAGGGCGGTCACGGTCTATGCCAAGTCCCGACTGACGTCGGATTGTGTGTCTCCTGTCCGAAGGAGTGTTGTCGACTGGATCGAAGCCGAGCGACCCGGTCGGTAGACGACACGAGCATGGAATACGAAGCGGATAAGGAAGCCGATGCACAGCAGTCCGGCCTGACCGACAAGGCTGGGGATGTTGGTAGTCTCGACGATCACCATCAGCAGGGCGGTGCGGATCACCGTCTCGGTCCCGTTGAACGCAAACGACTGTGCGAAGCGGCGCCAGAACCCGCGCCCTTCAGAGCGTAGGTCGCGAAAGACGAAATGCTCCAGCAAAAGGAAGTTGCTGACGATCGTCAAGACTGCCGAGACGATGGCAGCGCTCAGGTACCAGGTACCGGCGTTGATGAGCACAGCCATGATGGCAAGGTTCGCAACGGCACCGGCCGCTCCGACTAAGGAGAAACCGGAGAGCCGTCCGAAGCGGAGTGATGCGAGTTGTCCGAGGAATCGCAGGCCCTGCCGGAAGTCGGCCTTTGAGGTTCCGGCGAATCGTTCTCCGAACACGAATGGTTCCTCGACGACGGTCAGCGAGTGGCGTCCGAGGATTTCCAGCAGGATCTTGAAACCGCGTGGACGGAGGCGGCTCAGGTCGATGCTCGCGCGGCGGACAGCGAAGAAGCCGGTCATCGGGTCGCTGCAGTTGCGCAGCTTGAGAGGGAACATGGCCCGGCTAAGCGCGGTCGACCCCGCCGACACGGCGTGGCGAACCACGTTGCTGAGGCCAACACTCGATCCACCGACGACCCGGCGTGATGCGACTACAACGTCGCAGCCGGACTCCTCGCCGACGGCGATCAGCACCGGGATCATCTCGGGCGGGTGCTGGAGATCGCCGTCCATCACCAGGCACCACTTGCTCTCGCTCGCCTCGATGCCCGCGAGGACCGCGCCTGCCAGGCCACCGGTCGGGCTATCGCGGTGGATCAACCGGATGGGCATGGGTGCGCTCTTTGCGACACTACGGATGGTGTCAGGCGTGTCGTCCAGCGAATCGTCGACAAACAGGATCTCCGCGGAAACGGTCGCGATACACGCGGCGACGACTCTGCCAACCAGTTCGGCGATGTTAGGGGCTTCATTGAAGGTGGGGATGATGACTGTCACCACCGCCGTCATCTCTTGTCCTCGTCGCAATAGAGGTCATCGAAGCTTGACCAGGGATGAATATATCGGCCACCATCCATTGACTCGCCAAGCTCAATGTTTAGCAAAACTCATTCTACAGACAGAATGTTAGCAAAACTCATCCTATAGACAGTAGGGTCAGGCGTGCGCTCAAAGTCGTCTCTCATGCCGTGGATCATCGCGGCAGTTGTGGTCCTCATCCGGATTACCGCAGTGTTGCCAATAGCACCGGTAGTCGCAGGCGATTCAATCCGGTACCGTTCACCGTCGAATCCCGCAGCGGTGTTCGAGGTGTGGATGGGTCAAGGACCCGGTGTGTTCGATCAGACGTTGTTCCTATTGCCCGGCGTGTGGGGCGTGGTCGCGCAGGTGATCGTTTCGGGTGCGCTGTGGTCGGCGGCGGCGATATTGCTGTTTGCGGTCGCTAAACGGCACAAGTGGCTCATATTCGGACTGATGTTGGCAGCATCATTGAATCCTTGGGCCTCGATCTGGGACGCTTGGTATCTGACCGAAGCGGTCAACATCGCAGGGTGCGTCCTCGCTGCTGTCGGCTGTGCCGTGTTCGTCGTCGGCTCCGCAAAGCGTGTGCCCGCACTTACGCTCGCCATAACGGGCAGCGCGGCGGCGATTCTGTCACGCCCATACTCCGCTGTACTCGTGCTCCCACTTCTAGCTCTCGCACTCCTTCTGCCACCAGTGTGGCGGCGCGGGATCCCGAGACGCGTGCTCCTCACGGGCGGAGCGGTCGTCGCCGTAATTTCTTTGTTTGCAGTCTGGCAAGTGGTCGAGTTCGAATATATCGCTGGGGGCGGATCCATGGTGCAAACACGTGCTGCGGAGCGTCTCGGTTTGCGAGGATCCGACCCGGGCTATCTGGCGGCAGCGAAAACACACGGGATGCCGTCGTGCCCCGCGCTCGAAACGGCGCTAACCACCCCCCAAACGTCGACGGTGCGACTCGACCTTGCCCGGCACTCCACCTGTCCGGGGTATCAGAAGTGGCTTCAGAGTGGTGGCCTGTCATGGGAGTCGGAGCTGCTCGCAAACCCAATTTCCACGATGGCCGCATTCCTGAACCCCACCTATTGGGTGGGGGCGTCAGTCCTTCAGTACGCCGCGTACGATCCGCGCGGGCACGTGCTTGTAACTGCCTTCCCGACGATGGTGACCCTCCTGGGTAGGGCGCTCAACGTGCTTACCTATCTGGCCGGAGCCGCCTCGATCGTCGTCGCCATTGTTGTTGCGTGGCGGACCAAACGGCGGTCCTCGGCTTTCACGGTGCTGCTGTCGCTGCTGTGGTTTGGTGCGTTCGTGTTCATCGCCTGGGCCGACGACGGCATCGAGAATTGGCGGCACGTCCTGCCGGGTCTGTACGCCATCGGCCCGTTCTGCTGGGCGGTTGTCGCAGCTGTTCGGCCGGCGCGAGACAATGCGAAGTTCGCGTACGACACTTCGGAGTAAGCGAGCATCTATGGGAAGAGGAATCTTGGTGAGTATTCCCACAAGCTGCACAAGAACCACATCACGAAGACCTCACCGACTTGAGCGAGCGACCCTGAACCTGATCCCCGAGCTCGGCTTGTTTGCAGCCAAAGTGACCATACCGCGAGAGGCCAAGGGCAGGCAGGATCCGATCGTCGAGATGGACGTAAAAGTGGTCAGGAGGGCGTTCAAATCTTTCTTCACCCGCAGGATTAACACCCTCCGCCTTCGATTTACAGCCTCCACGCGGCCACGCCTCGATTAGGACTCACTCATCTAGGTGTCGTAGCGCTCTTCGGCGGCTTCGAGGTCGTCGGCATCCTTCGGATCCCAGACATAGGTGACGTGCACGCGGTCACCGACCTGCTTCGCGGTGGTCGCCGCGTAGGCGAACTCCGCGGCGGCCGAGGACTCGAGCCCGTTGACGATGATCTCGTCATCCCAGCCGGACGCTGTCGCGATCCGGCGGTCGGTTTGCCCGTCACTTGGACCACCCGAGAAAATAACGATGTACTCGTCGCCGTGCTTGAGCGTTGGCTGTTCGTTCGTCATGGTTCTAGTTTGCCAGAACGCGGGTAATCGTGAGGATTCCCACCACGAGGGACACGATGGCGATCAGGAGCGCCGAACCGATCAGGATCGCGTGCACGCGCAGGAATCGCGTCGCCTTGCCGCGCTCGTCGTGTGCGCGCGGATCGGCGGCGGTGCGGCGATAGAACGGCGGCCACACGATGAAGTTGAAAACGCCACTGACGAGAAGGACGATCGCTGCAGTCATGCCATCGAGTTTACGAATCGATTTGGCGGTCAGCAGCCGTCGGTAGGATAGCGGGGTGGCTTCAGCGGATGACCGATTGGTCTGGATCGATTGTGAAATGACCGGTCTCGACCTCGCGGTCGACGAACTGGTCGAGGTGGCAGTTGTCATCACCGACTATGACCTTGTGCCGGTGGATCCCGGTTTCACCATCGTCATCAAGCCCGACCAGACCGCGTGGGACCACATGGGCGATTTCGTGCGCGACATGCACACCACGAGCGGACTCATCGACGAGATTCCGCACGGCAAGAGCCTTGCCGAGGCCGAGTACGAGGTTCTCGAATACATCCTGAAGTTCGTGCCCGCGGGCCAGAGCGCTCCCCTCGCCGGCAACACGATCGGCACCGATCGGATGTTCCTGGCGAAATTCATGCCACGCGTGGACGGTCACCTGCACTACCGAAGCATCGACGTCTCCTCAATCAAGGAACTTGCCAGGCACTGGTTCCCGCGGATCTACTTCTCGTCGCCTGCAAAGAACGGCGGACACCGGGCGCTGGCGGACATCCTCGAGTCGATTCGCGAACTCGAGTACTACCGCGGCATCGCGTTTGTGAGCGAGCCTGGGCCGACATCTGACGAGGCGCAGGGCGTCGCGGCGGCCGTCGTGGAGAAATGGGCCCCGCGCCTGTAATAGAATCCTTGGGTTGCGAAGTGCGGTTTATCTGCACGAACAACGGCATGGTGGGCGTAGCTCAGTTGGTAGAGCACTGGCTTGTGGTGCCGGGGGTCGCGGGTTCGAGCCCCGTCGTCCACCCCAAGGTAAGAAAATCCACACGAAACGGTTCGGCTTCGGCCGGACCGTTTTTCGTTTCTCCGCGGCGCGAGTCCCCAGCCTGTGAAAAGCTGGCACTGTGGCAGACACGATCGAGCTCACGGGTGTTGAAACCCCTGACACAGACGAGCGCACGGAGCAGTGGGCGCAGACCCTCCTGCAGACGCCGTGGATCACCATTGTCTGGAACGATCCGGTCAATCTGATGTCCTACGTCGAGTGGGTGTTCCGCACCTACTTCGGGTTCGACAAACCGGAAGCGCGGCGGCGAATGATGATGGTGCACCAGGAGGGCCGCGCTGTCGTTGCGACCGGCACGCGCGAGGAGATGGAACGCCACGTGGTTGCCATGCACGGCTACGGACTGTGGGCGACCCTGCAGAAGCAGGACGAGGCATGAGCCGTTTCCGCGCGACGACGGGCGGAGCATCCGCCCGGTTCAGCCTCGGCAATGCCGAGCTCCTCGCCGGGCTGGCCAGGCAGCTTGCGACCCTGATTTCCGATCGCGACGAATCCGCCCCGGATCCAGCTCTGGCGCGACTCCTGCCCGACGCCTATCGCGACAGCGCAGAGGATGCCGCAGAGTTCCGTCGTTTCACCGAGGAAGAGCTCGGCGACGAAAAGGTTCGTGGCGCTCTCGCCCTCGCCGAGTCCCTCGAGCCGACACCCGGTGCAAAGAAGGTCACGGTCGAGCTGGATACCGGGCAGGCCTTCGCCTGGTTGCGCTCGCTCACCGACATCCGGCTGGCTTACGCCACGCGACTTGGCATCGACGAGACCGGCGGCCCGACCGCGGGCGGGCACCTGGATTTCGCGATCTACAACTGGCTCGGCTACCTGCAGGAGACGCTCGTGCAGGCGGTCGACCGGTGATCGACACGGTCGATGCAGCAGAGTTCGAGCGCCTTGTCGTCGCCGAGCTCGACCTGCTGCCCGACGACATGATCGACGGGATCGAGAACGTCGGATTCGTCACACAGGATCGCCCGGACGATGGATCGCTGCGCCTGCTCGGCCTCTACACCGGCGTCGACCTGACTCGCCGTGGGCAATACGGCCACGGCGAGCTTCCGGACCGGATCGTGGTCTACCGCGAGCCGCTGCTGCGCATCTCTCGGGACCTCGAAGACCTGAAGACCAACATCCACGTGACGCTCGTGCACGAGATCGGCCACTATTACGGGCTCGATGACGAGGAGCTGGAGAATCTCGGCTGGGGCTAGCTCGACTTCAGCGGCGCGTATTAATCGGCACGGATGTCGTCGGCCAGCCGGTCGGGCCGCTCGCGCTCGAAGAATGCCCGCTCCTGCGCGGCCCAGCGATCCCAGTGCGGGGCGTAGGCGTCACCGTCCCGAGCCAGCGCGCGGGCCTTGCGAGTCGGTTCGTCGAGTTCGACCCAGATGCCGAACGTCGCGAGCGCACGATTGGCCCGGCTCAGTGATCCGCAGCCCTCAATCACCAGCGGACGATGCGGGTCGAGGTCATGCCACTCGGCTGGCTCACCGGCCACCCAGTCCCAGCGGCGCCAGCGATTCGCATCGATGATGCCCGGAACCATCTGGCTCGCCGCCTCGAGTCCGTCCCACCCCGGGTAGATGTCATCGAGGCGCACGAGTTCCGCCCCGATGGCGGGCGCCAGTACCGCGGCGAGTTCCGTCTTGCCAGACCCAGAGCCGCCGTCGATGAGGATGACCTGGCGCTCGCCAGCCGCCACCGCCGCGTTGATCGCGTCCACAAGCTCGCCCATGTCGTCAGGAGCCAATGAAGTTCCAGTGCCCGGTGAGAACGGAAGCCGATATGGCCGCCGCGGCGATGGCAACTCCCAGCGCGACCAGGACCCACTCGCGCGAACCGAATGACGCCTCACGCGCCCAGGTGCGCTGGCCACTCGCCCCGAACCCGCGCGCCTCCATCGCGGTGGCGAGCTTGCTGCCGCGACGGATCGAGAGCACGAGCAGCGCGAACACCTGCCCGGCAAACCGACGGAGCCTGCCGCGATCGGCAACTCCGCGCGCGCGCCGCGCGAGCTCGAGCGATCGCCAGTCATCGATGAACAGTCCGACGAGACGCAGTGCGGCGAGCGAACCGAGCACGAACCGCGCGGGCAACCGAACCAGCTGGGCGAGACCGTCCGCGAGATCCGTCGGGTCGATCGTGATGAACAGGACGACGGCGGGCAGGCCGATCGCGAGTACCCGCAGCGCCGTCGCAATCGCGAGCGTGATCGATCCGCTCGTCACCTGCACCAGGTACCACTCGAAGTAGCTGTGCCCGCTGACCCTGCCGTAGAGCGCGATCGTGAGAGCGACCAGCGGCGCGGCGGTCCAGACCGGCAGAGTTCGCAGCCAGAAGGTGCGCCACGATACGCCGGCCCAGAAGAACAGGATCGACTCGAGCACGATGGCGACCGTCGCCGACACCCAGTCGAGCGTGAGCACGAGCGTGATGCCGAGGAGAAACGAGACCGCGAGCTTCGCGACCGGGTTCACGCGCAGGATTGCGGACGTCATCGCAGAACCTCGGTCGGGGCGAATGCGAACTCGGCGGTGGCAAGAGCCGCGACGAACTGGGCATCGTGGCTGACCGCGGCGACGGATGATCCCTCATCGAGGAGATCGGAGATGAGCGCAACCAGCTCCCGCCAGGTGCGCGAATCCTGGCCGAACGTCGGTTCGTCGAGCACGAGAACGCGCGGCCTCGTGGCGAGTGCCGTGCCGACAGACAAGCGGCGCTTTTCACCACCCGACAATGTGAACGGGTTCGCAAGGGCGAGCCGGTCAAGCCTCAGGCGCTCGAGCACCTCCTCGACGCGTTGATCGATCTCGGCCGGCGGAAGACCGAGCGCCCTGGGACCGACAGCCAGCTCGTCGCGAACCGTCGAACTCAGAAACTGGTGTTCCGGATCCTGGAACACACTCCCGATGCGCGAAAGCAACTGCTTGGATTTCCACTCGATCGGACGCCGCGAGATGCCGGTCGCGATTTCCTCGCTCGCCTCGACCCGCCCCGCAACCGGGCGGAGGAGCCCACCGAGAGTCAGGGCGAGAGTCGACTTGCCAGCGCCGTTCGAGCCCGTGATCGCGAGAAAACCACCCGCGGTGAGATCGAGATCGATGCCCGATTTGACCGTGCTGCTGCGCCCCACCGACAGCTCGACGGCGCTGATCAGGGCATCCGCGGAGGCCCGAGTCCTGCGAGCGGGCACCGTCGGCGGAAACTCCGGCACCCAGACCCCGGATGCCGCGAGAGCCGCGCCGTTCGCCGACAGCACGTCGTCCGGTGCGCCGTCTGCCAGCACTCCCCCATCCGGCGACAGGATGACGACCCGGTTCACGAGCGACCTCCAGACCTCGACCCGGTGTTCGATCACGATGAATGTCGAGCCGGTGCGATCGAGCGACCGCGCGACGGAGTCCCGCACCTCGGAAACGCCATCGGCGTCGAGATTTGCCGTGGGCTCGTCAAGCAGCAGCAGGCCCGGCCGCATTGCGAGAACGCCGGCGAGCGCGAGCCGCTGCTTCTGTCCGCCGGAGAGGGCCGACGTCGAGTGGTCCAGTGGAAAGTCGAGACCCACCGCATCGAGCGCTTCGGCGACCCTCCGCCAGATCTCGTCCCGCGGGACGCCGAGGTTTTCGCATCCGAAGGCGACGTCGTCCCCGATGCGGGCCAGGATTACCTGCGAATCCGGATCCTGCAGCACGAGCCCGGCTCGACCGCGCGACCCAGCCGGCCCGACTCCATCGATCAGCAGCGAGCCGGCCCGCTCACCCTCGTCATCCCCGCCGAGCACACCGGCGAGCGCCGAGACCAGCGTCGACTTGCCCGCCCCGGATGCGCCGAGCAGTAGCACGCGCTCCCCCGGCTCGATCACCAGGTCGAGGTCGTGCACCGCCCACGCGCGGCGTCCGGCATGGCGCCAGCCGAAGCCGACGGCGTCAACCCTGGCCGGACGAACGGTCGGCGATATGGGCACGATCAGACCAGCGTGGTGAAACTACGCCCGGCGGCGAACCGATTGAGTACGCCGGTCTTCGCCAGCGCTCGGACCATCAGCCAGGACAGGAATCCCGCGATCACCGCTCCGGAGATGATCGAGCCGACCAGGTAGATCACGAGGAACTCCGGCTTGGATCCCGGATACGAGACAATCAGGTCAAGGATGGCGAGCGCGAGCCCCGCGCCCGCGCCGGCGAGGATGGCCGTTCCCAGCCGCCAACTCAGGTACAGGAACAGCGCGAAGACGATCTCCGCCCCGAGCCCCTGAATCAACCCGGAAAGCAGCGTCGACGCACCCCAGTAGGTGCCAAGCAGGGCCTCGACCGTCGCGGCGACGAGCTCCGCGAAGAGGGCGGCGCCGGGTTTGCGCACAACGAGGGCGACCAGAACCGCCGGAAACAGCCAAACTCCGCCCAACAGCGAGTCGAGGCCGGGCAGCAGGGCGTCGAGCGGTCTGCTGAGCGGGGTCCACGCGGCGTCCCAGCCCCAGAATGCGACGCCGGATGCCACGGCAAGGACCGCAGCGATGACGATGTCGACGACGCGCCAGCGGAAATTGATTCTGCGCCGGATCGGCGTGGAAGCGGTGATAGTCATTGCGTGCCTTTCACGATGAAATGGCACGGGTTCGAAGAGATTTTGCCTCCCTGCGCTGGCATGATCCAGATCAGGTTCGACGGTCGAAGCTTGGAGAAGCTTCCTCTCAGCCCGGCATCACCGGACTCCCGTGTTCGGACCCCACTTTACCGCGTCTGCCCCCGGGTGATGCGTGTGCCCCCGTACGTACGGGGGCAGACGCATCACCCGGGGGCAGACGCGAGGGTTTATGACGCGATCCGTCTTCTTCTGGTAGCCGGCGTAATCCGGGAAGAGGCCGACCATCTTGTCCCAGAGTCGGGGCTTCTCAGCCTCATCCGCGGTGTGCGCGATCGTCCAGAACGACTCGGCGCCCTGCTGAACCCAAACGCGCGGGTTCGCCTCGAGGTTGAGATACCAGACGGGGTGCTTGGGGGCTCCGCCGATGGATGCCACGATGACCACGTCATCCCCGTCGCTCGCGCCGATGAGGCAGGTGCGGCGCCACACCCCGGTCATCACCGGCGCCCCACAACGTAGGACTTACCGCGACCCGCTGGCCTGAAACTCCTACGCTGTGAGCCATCCGCCGGAAAGCTCCTACTCTGCGATCCGAAACTGCGCCCGACTACCGCGGATTTGGCCGCCGCGAGGCAGCACCTCATTCGCGCTCCGCCAGCTCCAGGATGCGATTGGCCGTGCGCACGTTTCGAGTGGTCGCGACGGGGCCGAACTGCCGCCAGAAGGCCGGCTTCAGCTTCGACTTCAGGATGCCGTCCGGACACCACTGATAGATGGCGCGCGGAGAGATGACGAGTCGTTCGGGTGCCAGGTCATCATCCGATGGATGCTCGACCTCGGCGGCCTTGATGTCGCCGTCGAGAAACGTGATGACCATTTTGGACAGGTCATCGGAGACATCCAGAAGCGGGTTGGCCTCCAGTACCTTCCGAAAATGCGCGAGCGACAGGACCACCACCCGCGACTTCACGCCGGTCTTCGCGACTATCGCCGACTCGAGGGACACGACATCCGGCGCCGCATCCGAATTGAGAATCACATTGCCGCTCTGCAGCAGCGTTCGGACGTCCGAATACCCGAGTTCGCTCACGAGATCGCGCAGGTCCGACATCGCCACCCTGGTCGAGGGGTTCACGTTGATCCCCCGCAGAAGCACAACGTATCTTCCAGCCATACCGCAGTGTAGGCACGCCCATTGGCTACTGTGGAAATGCACCAACGAAAGGACCCGATGAAAACCTGGCCAGGAACGGCATACCCGCTCGGAGCCACGTTCGACGGCAACGGCACCAACTTCGCTCTCTACAGCGAAGCAGCGGAGAAGGTCGAGCTCTGCCTTTTCGATTCCGACCTCACTGAGACGCGAGTCGAATTCACCGAGGTGGATGCCTACGTCTGGCACGCCTACCTCCCCCATGTTCAGCCCGGCCAGCGCTACGGATACCGCGTGTACGGCCCGTACGATCCGAAGTCGGGGCTCCGATTCAATCCGTCGAAGCTGTTGCTCGATCCCTATGCGAAGGCAACCTGGGGGGAGATCACGTGGGACCAGTCCCTCTACGCCTACAACTTCGGGGATCCGGAGTCGGAGAACAACGACGACTCCGCCCAGCACATGATGCACGGCGTCGTCATCAATCCATTCTTCGACTGGGCCGGGGATCGAGCGCCAAAAACCCCGTATGCCGACAGCGTCATATACGAGGCGCACGTGAAGGGGCTCACCGCACTGCACCCCGGAATCCCGGAGGAGATCCGCGGCACCTATGCGGCGCTCGCGCATCCGGCGCTCATCGAGCACCTGGTGAAGCTCGGCGTCACGGCCATCGAGCTCATGCCTGTTCACCAGTTCGTCAACGACTCGACGCTCGAAGAGAAGGGCCTGTCGAACTACTGGGGTTACAACACCATCGGCTTCTTCGCGCCGCACAATTCCTATGCGTCGACGGGCGATGTCGGCCAGCAGGTCCAGGAGTTCAAGGGTGTGGTGCGGGCCATGCACGCCGCCGGTATCGAGGTCATTCTCGACGTCGTCTACAACCACACGGCAGAGGGCAATCACCTCGGCCCGACCATCTCGTTCAAGGGCATCGACAATGCGGCCTACTACCGGCTGGTCGACAAAACACCCGAGTACTACATGGACTACACCGGCACCGGAAACTCCTTCAACGCCGGTAATCCGCACTCGTTGCAGCTCATCATGGACAGCCTGCGCTACTGGGTGATCGAGATGCACGTCGACGGGTTCCGCTTCGATCTTGCCGCCGCGCTCGCTCGAGAGTTCTACGACGTCGACAAGCTCTCCGCCTTCTTCGAACTCGTCCAGCAGGACCCGATCGTCTCCCAGGTCAAGCTCATCGCCGAGCCGTGGGATGTCGGCCCCGGCGGATACCAGGTCGGCAATTTTCCCCCGCAGTGGACGGAGTGGAACGGCAAGTACCGCGACACCGTTCGCGACTTCTGGCGGGGCGAGCCATCCACGCTCGGCGAGTTCGCCGAGCGGCTGACCGGCTCATCCGACCTGTACGAACACGACGGTCGACGCCCGGTCGCCTCGATCAACTTCGTCACGGCGCACGATGGGTTCACACTGCGCGACCTCGTCTCCTACAACTACAAACACAACACAGCCAACGGCGAGAACAATAAGGACGGCGCGGACGACAACCGCTCGTACAACGGTGGTGTCGAGGGCCCGAGCGCTGATCCGAAAATTGTTGCGCTGCGCGCCCGACAGCAGCGCAATTTTCTCGCCACCCTCCTGCTCTCGCAGGGTGTGCCGATGGTGCTGCACGGCGACGAACTCGGGCGCACGCAGGAGGGCAACAACAACACGTACGCCCAGGATTCGCCGCTTTCGTGGGTGCACTGGGATACGGCCGACCAGCCGCTCATCGACTTCACCTCAGCACTTGCGCGACTGCGGAAGGAGCATCCGACGTTCCGGCGATCGCGATTCTTCGACGGCCGGCCGGCCGTTCGAGGCGAGGGCGAGCCGCTGCCCGACATCGTCTGGCTGCAGCCGGATGGCGCCGTCATGGCGCCGGGCGACTGGGATTCCGGCTTCGGGCGCTCGATCGCGGTCTTCCTGAACGGGGAGGGCATCCACGGGCGCGACGCCCGCGGCGAGCGCATCACCGACCTCAACTTCCTCATCCTGTTCAATGCGGGCGACGATCCGATCGACTTCACCCTCCCGCCGGAGGAGTATTCGTCGATCTGGGAGATCGTCGTCGACACGGCCGGTGCGAGCGCGGATTCGGCGCCCCGGGAGGCCGGGGCCGCCATCCCGGTCGAGGGCAAGTCGCTCATGGTGTTGCGCGCGCACACGCCAGCCGAGGCCGAGGCGGATCACTCCGTCGCCGCGTCGCTGTCCGCCCCCGTGCCGCTCATCGTCCCGAGCGTCGCCGAGGCGCCGGCACCTCCCGTCGAGACCATCCCGGCCACGGCGCCCACGACCGATCCGCCGCGAGCTTAGGGATGGCCGTCCCGAGCTCGACCTATCGCCTGCAGATTCGCAAGCAGTTTCCGCTCGATGCCGCGGTCGACATCACGGGCTACCTCCACGACCTCGGCGTGGACTGGGTCTACCTCTCGCCGCTGCTGCGGGCGACCACCGGATCCGATCACGGCTATGACGTCGTCGACCATTCCCTCGTGGACCCTGCCCGCGGTGGGCGCGAAGCCCTCGATCGGATGTCGGCCGCCGCGCACGGGCGCGGCATGGGCATCCTGCTCGACATCGTGCCCAATCACATGGGGGTTGCGCTTCCGCAGGAGAATTCGTGGTGGTGGGATGTGCTCGCCAACGGCCAGGACTCTCGCTACGCGGAGGCGTTCGACATCGACTGGGAGTTCGGCGCCGGCAAACTGCGGATTCCGGTGCTGGGCGGTTCCATCGAGGAGGCCCTCGAAGCGGACGAACTGAGCATCGTCGGCGACGAACTGCACTACTTCAACAACCGGTATCCGCTCGCGCCGGGCAGCGCGGACGATGGCGCGACACCGGACGTCGTCGTCGGCCGCCAGCACTACGAGCTCGTGAATTGGCGCCGCGAGGACGCCGAACTGAATTACCGGCGCTTCTTCGGGGTCAGCTCGCTCGCGGGCATCCGAGTCGAGATTCCGTGGGTGTTCGAAGAGAGCCACGTCGAGATCGTGCGCTGGGTGAGGGACGGCATCGCGGATGGGATCCGTGTCGATCACCCGGATGGCCTTCGCGACCCGGGCGGCTACCTCGACGCGCTGGCGACCGCGACGGGCGGAACGGAGGTCTGGGTCGAGAAGATCCTCGAGGGCGATGAAAAGCTTCCCGCTTATTGGGCGACCGCCGGGACCACCGGTTACGACGCCCTCGGCGACCTCGACCGCGTGCTCGTGGATCCGGAAGGACGGATGGCGCTGGACGCGCTCGACACTCGCCTCCGCGGCCGCGCCCAGCCGATCGACTGGGCCACGCTCATCCACGGGACGAAACGCTCGATCGCCGACGGCATCCTGCGTTCGGAGGTGCTGCGACTCGAGCGCGAAGTCCTCTCGCTCCCCGACCTCCCCGACCTCCCCGACGAACTCGTCGAGGGGGCCGTCGCCGACACCCTCGCCGAACTTCTCGCCTGCTTCCCGGTCTACCGCTCCTACCTGCCGGTCGGCGAGGAGCACCTGGTCGAGGCCGCGCGGCTCGCCAGGCAACACCGTCCGGAGCTGATTCCGACCATCGACGCGCTTCTGCCGCTGCTGGCCGATGCCGCCCAGCCGGTCGCGCTGCGCTTCCAGCAGACCTCGGGAATGGTCATGGCCAAGGGCGTCGAAGACACCGCGTTCTATCGCTACAGCCGCCTGTCGTCGCTGACCGAGGTCGGCTCGGATCCCGCGGAGTTCTCGATCGGGGTGGATGTGTTCCACCAGCGCCAGCTCGACCGCCAGGCGAGCTCACCGGCCTCACTCACCACGCTGACGACCCACGACACCAAGCGTGGAGAGGACACCCGCGCGCGCATCAGCGTTCTCGCCGAAATTCCCGAGCAGTGGGAGGAGACCCTCGGGCAGCTCCGCGAACTCGCGCCCCTCGACGATGGCGAGTTGGAGAACCTGCTCTGGGAATCCATCGTCGGAGCCTGGCCGGCATCCCGCGAGCGGCTGCACGACTACGCGGAGAAGGCGGCGCGCGAGGCCGGGTCATCCACCCACTGGACCGATCCGAATCACGACTTCGAGACCCGGATGCACGCCCTTGTCGACTCGGTGTTCGACGACCAACAGGTCGCTTCGATCATCGACGGCTTCGTCGAACGAATCGCACAGGCGGGCTGGTCGAACTCGCTGACGGCCAAGCTGATCCAGTTGACGGCTCCCGGAGTTCCGGATGTGTACCAGGGCAGCGAGCTGTGGGAGACGAGTCTCGTCGACCCGGACAATCGCCGCACGGTCGACTTCGACATCCGGCGCCTGTACCTCGCGGCTGTGGATGCCGGCGCACATCCGCCGATCGATGAATCCGGCGCGGTGAAACTGCTGGTGACGACGCGAGCCCTTCGGCTTCGGCGCGATCGACCAGAGCTGTTCACGCGCTATGCGCCGCTGCCGGCCCTCGGGGACGCGGAACGACACGTCGTCGCGTTCGATCGAGGCGGCGCGGTGGCCGTCGGGACCCGCTTGCCCCTCGGCCTCGAGGCGCGCGGCGGATGGGGCGACACGGTGGTCGTGCTGCCGGGGCATCCACTCGTCGATGTCATCTCCGATCGGCGCTTCGACGGTGGCCCGCTCGCGCTCGGCGACCTGTTGGCCGCATATCCCGTCGCGCTGCTGGTGCCCGCATGATCGGGCACGGCATGATCGAGACCGCATGATCGAGACCGCATGATCGAAATCTGGGCACCCCTCGCGAGTACGGTCGCGATCCGCACCGCCGACGGCGATATCCCCCTTGAGCCAGCGGGCGACGGCCACTGGCGTGCGCCCGACCTCCCGGCGGGCACCGACTACTCGATCGTGCTGGATGGCGCCGAACCCGTTCCCGATCCGCGCTCCCGCCGACAGCCCGCCGGCGTGCACGCGGCAAGCCGGGCCTTTGACCCGACGGCATTCCGGTGGACCGACTCCGACTGGACAGGGCGCCAGCTCGCCGGGGGCATCGTCTACGAGCTGCACATCGGCACCTTCACGCCCGACGGCACGCTCGATGCCGCGATCGGCAAGCTCGATCATCTCGTCGGGCTCGGCGTCGATTTCATCGAGCTGCTGCCCGTCAACGGCTTCAACGGAACGCACAACTGGGGCTACGACGGCGTGCTTTGGTACACGGTCCACGAGGGGTACGGCGGCCCCGCGGCCTACCAGCGATTCGTGGATGCCTGCCACGCGCGCGGCCTCGCCGTGCTGCAGGACGTGGTCTACAACCACCTCGGCCCGAGCGGCAACTACCTTCCCCGTTTCGGCCCGTACCTCACCGAAGCCAGCGCCAACACCTGGGGCTCGTCGGTCAACCTCGCGGAGCCAGCCGTGCGCCGCTACATCCTCGACAACGCCGAGATGTGGCTGCGCGACTACCACGTCGACGGCCTGCGGCTGGATGCCGTGCACGCGCTGGTCGACGAATCGCCCACGCACATCCTGCGCGAGTTGGCTGAGGAGACGGATGCTCTCAGCGCGCACCTCGGTCGCCCGCTCACTCTCATCGCCGAGTCAGATCTCAACGATCCGAAGCTGATCATGCCCCGCGAGGCCGGCGGATACGGCCTCGCCGCGCAGTGGAGCGACGACTATCACCACAGCCTCCATGTCGCGCTGACCGGCGAGACGACCGGCTACTACGAGGACTTCGCTTCCCTCGGCGCCCTCGCCAAGACCTCCACGAGGGGCTTCTTCCACGACGGAACGCACTCGTCGTTCCGCGGTCGTGACCACGGGCATCCGATCGACCGCCAGGTCCCGACCTGGCGGCTGGTCACGTTCGCCCAGGATCACGACCAGATCGGCAACCGCGCAACCGGCGATCGACTCACCGAGTCGCTCGACTTCGGCCAGCTCACGATCGCCGCGGTGCTGACGCTCGCCGGTCCGTTCACACCCATGCTGTTCATGGGCGAGGAGTGGGCCGCGACGACGCCGTGGCAGTTCTTCACCTCTCACCCGGAGGAGGATCTCGGCCGCGCCACGGCCGAGGGCCGCATCGCCGAATTCGAGCGGATGGGCTGGGATCCGGATGTCGTCCCAGACCCCCAGGACACGGAGACCTTCCGCCGCTCCCGGTTGAATTGGCAGGAGAGCACCGAGGGCGACCACGCCCGGCTACTTGAGCTCTATCGCGAGCTTGCGCGGCTCCGGCGCGCGATTCCCGAGCTCAGTGATCCGCGGTTCGCGCGCCTCGCAGCCAGCTTCGACGACGACGCGCGGTGGTTCCGCCTGGACCGCGGGGGCGTGACGATTATCGCCAACTTTGGTGCGGCATCCGTCGACCTCGCGGTCGGTGGCGAGACCCTGCTGTCGACCGATCCCGCGACCGTCGTGCACAGGGAATCGATGACACTGACCGGGCACTCCGCGGTGATCCTTCGCCGGAGCTGACCGACCCCGAAAGCTTCCTCCGACCCCGATCAGAATCTCGATTTTGTCAAGGGGTACCTCGCGACCGAATTGACTACTTGCCGTGTCCCATGCTCCGTGTTTCAATGAAAAACACCCCAATCGGGGCCGTTCCCAAAGTCAATCGGAATCCTCAACGCGGAGGGCAAGAAAATGGCTATTCTCACCCGCGAACCGACCATCGCACTGGTCGCCGACGATGTGTACAGTGTGCTGTCCGATCGCGAAACCCTGGGATTTGTTCACAAAGTCGGCAACGTCTATGTCGCGTTGAGTGGAGACTCCGTGAGCCACGCCGTCGAGATAGGACAGTCGCTGTCCTGGGATCGCGCCGTCCAGATGGTCCGCTTCTCCTAAGACCGCGCCTCATCCTCTCGTCGCGAACCGGCCTCTCGTCGCGACCCGGCCTCTCGTCGTGACCTCCGTCGCGTCGTGATCTATTGTTAGTCCGAATAACTCGGATGCGCAGAGATCGGACGGGTGAGGTCATGGGCAAGATCCTTTATGGGGACTCGGGTATGGAGATCGTGTTCGACGATCGCGACATGGCGCATCTCCAACTCGTCATCGGCGCAAAGCTGCGTCGGCGGGAGAGCTTCTTCTTCACCTGGAAGGAAGACCCGAGCCAGGGCGAGGGACGCAGCGCGATCTGGATCGACGCCGCGATTCCGCTCTACTTCAAGTTCTACGGAAGTAAGCCGCCGACGATCAATCGGGAGTGGCTCGAGTTGCTCACGCTGTCGGCGAATTCGGCGCAGGGGCTGCAGTTCATCAACGAGCCGCCGCAGTCCATCGTCGAGCCCGACAAGAAGCCGGCCACGAAGAAGTAGCTGCTCGTCGGCTAATTCAGCTTCGGCAACTCGGTGATTCCGAACTGGCGGGCGAGCGCTCGCCTCGCCGCGTTCAGTCCGCCCATCCCGTGCACGCCGGGTCCCGGTGCAGTAGAACCGGAGCACAGGTAGACGCCGTCGATCGGTGTGCGCCACGGATCGAAGACCGTCGGCCGCGAGACCAGCTGCGGAAACGATACGTCCCCCGAGGAAATATCGCCGCCGACGTAGTTCGGGTTGTAGGCCTCGACCCCGGCCGCGCTTGACGAACGGGATGCGAGAACGCGATCCCGAAACCCCGGGGCGAATCGCTCGATCTGGCTCGTGATCGCGTCGCTGCGATCCTCGGTCGAGCCGCCTGGCACGTGCGTGTACGCCCAGAGCACGTGCTTGCCAGCGGGAGCCCGGGTGGTGTCGAGGATCGACGGTTGCGAGACGAGAACGTAGGGCGACGCTGGCGTGCGCCCCACGCCGACCTCGCGCTCTGAAGCGACGATTTCCGCGCGCGTTCCGCCGAGGTGCAGGGTCGGCGCGGCAGATAGCTGCGAGTTCTGCCACGGAACCGGCCCGTCGAGCGCGAAGTCGACCTTGGCAACCGCGTTGCCGTAGCGGAATCGGCCGAGGCGGCGGGCGTAGCGATCCGGCAGCGTCCCTCCCGCTAGCCGCAGGAATGCGCGAGGGGAGAGGTCCAGGAGCACGGCCTTCGCGCGGGGAAGGTCCGCGAGGGAGGTGACGTCGGTGCTCGTCTCGATGACCCCGCCGTGGGCGACGAAGTCCGCGGCGAGCGCGTTCATGACCGACTGGCTTCCGCCGATCGGGATCGGCCAGCCGCCGGCGTGCGCGTGCGCCGCGAGCACGAGTCCCGCAGCCGCGGAGGCGACGTCCGGCAGGAGTCGATTGGCGTGGGCGATCACGCCGGTCAGCATGGCTGGCGCGGCGTCGTTCCGGAAGCGCGCATTCCAGGCTGCACCACCCTGCTCGAGGGCGCGCAGCCCGAGCGTCGCAAGCACGAGCGGATGCCGCGGCAGGCGCACGAGCGTCGAACCCGTGACCTCGCCGAGCTCCACCGCGTGGTCTGCGAGCACGCGCAGGAGTCCGCGCCAGGCCGAACCGTCGGTGCCGAGTCCCTCGACGGTTCGCTCGAGGTCGCGATAGGCGACACCGGCTCCGCCTCCGTCGAGTGGATGCGCGTACGAGATCTCCGGGACCCGAAGTTCGATCCGCTCCGCCATCCCGAACGCGCGGAAGAACGGGGACGCGAGCGCCATCGGATGCACGGCGGAACACACGTCGTGCAGGAAGCCGGGCAGCGTGAGTTCGGCGGTGCGAGCACCGCCGCCGATGGTTGCGGCCCGTTCGTACAGGGTCACGGCAAGCCCCGCGCGCGCAAGGGTGACTGCGGCGGCCAGCCCGTTCGGACCGGCACCGACCACAATGGCGTCAGTGCCGGCAGTTCTGCGCTGGCCCTCAGGCACCGCGCGCCGCTTCGAGTGCGGCGATGCGTTTGTGGGCGTAGATCTCGCTCGACGATGGCCTGCCGAGCAACCTGCGCAGCAGCACGAGAGTCCAGCGGGTGACCGTGATCGCGGGCCACCAGGCTCGACGGACGCCGAGCATCCGTCGGTACTCCAGCGGAATCGTGGCCACCGCCCCGGCGAAGAGGATGCGGTAGCCGATGCCGGTCGACCTTCCGAGCGGCGGCCTGCGGATGAAGCGCACGGCATCCTTCACCCGCTCGTTCGTCTGGAGCTCGGGCCCGAAGGCTGCCAGCTGATCGCGCAGCTCGTTCTCCGACCGTGGTGGATTGCCGACTCCCATGAGATCGCCCGCCGCCGCCCACTCCGCGACGTACGCATCGGATCCACCCGGCGTCGGTCCGCCCCAGGTCTCCTGGCAGCGCAGAAAGGAGTCGGCGAAGGCGACGTGCACCCAGCTGAGCAGCGCGGGATCGTTCGCGGAATAGGCCTGCTCACCGTGAGCCGTTGCGTAACTCCCCCGCACCTTGACGTGCAGGTTGCCGACGAATCCGCAGGCCGCCTCGGCCTGCGCGCGATCACCGAAACTCGTCGTGAGAACCCAGCGGACGGTCCCGTTCAATCGGCCGAGCGGATCCTCGCGATAGCGCGACCAGTCGTGCACACCGGCCATCGCGCCCGGATGCAGCGTCTGGAGCAGCAGGGCGCGCATCCCAGCGACCAGCACCGGGATGCCGCCGTGTACCGCCCAGACCGCGGATCCAGGCCCGAAATATCCTTCGTCCTCGCCTTCGGCCAGCGCCTTGACCCAGTCGGGTATCCCGTCGGGTGCCCCGGAGAGCATGTCGAGCAGCGTGGCCCGCCAGCGCGCGCGGAACCCGGGCGGCCTCGACCGGTCACTGGGCGACGCGCTGCTGGCCTGCAAGCTACGCGCCCGCCGCGCCGAACAGGAGTCCGAGGAGGTAGGTGGCCCCGGCGGCGCCATACCCGATGACCAGTTGGCGAAGCGCCCGCCGCAGTGGCGAGCCACCCGAAAGCAGGCCGACGATCGATCCCGTGCCGAGCAGTGCGAGACCGACGAGACCGGCGGCGACGAGGCCGGCGACGATCCCCTGCAACCCGAAGAAGTACGGAATCAGGGGGACCACCGCCCCGCTTGCGAAGAAACAAAAGCTGGAGGCCGCGGCACCGAATCCGGTGCCGATCGCCTCGTGCGCGTCCGGTGGGGTGACACCCGCGTCGAATATTCTCGGCTTGATCGTCGGCTTCGTTCTTGCGGCACTGACGCTGTTCGCGGTGAGAACCTCGGAGGCGTGTGCAGCGGCCTCCTCTTTGCTCATTCCACGAGCGCGATAGACGAGCTCGAGTTCGTTGGCGTCGACATCGAGTTTCGACACAGCTCTCTCGGCGTCGGGATTGGGAGAGGATGCCTCGAGCAGTTCGCGCTGCGAGTGCACGGACACGAACTCCCCAGCACCCATCGACAACGCGCCGGCCAGGAGGCCCGCGATCCCCGTCGCAAGAACTGCTCCGGGCGGAATGTTGGCGGCTGTGACACCGAGGATGAGCGACAGGTTACTCACGAGACCGTCGTTGGCCCCGAACACGGCAGCTCGGAAGGTGCCGCTCAGTCGGTTGCGGCCGCGGGCGGCAAGCCCGCGGACGACCTCCTCGTGGATGGCTTCGTCCGCTGCCATCGCGCTGGTCGCATCCTCATCGTCCTCGTAGGGCGAGCGGCCCTCGGCACGCTGGGCGAGGGCGAGCACGAACACGGACCCGAACGCCCGGGCGAGCAGGATCAGGAACCGGGTGCGCAGATCGCTCTTGCGCGGACGGCCGACGTTATCACCGAGCAGATCGAGCCAGTGGGCTTCGTGTCGTCCCTCGGCATCGGCGAGCGCCAGCAGGATCTCTTGTTCCTCGCCGTGACGACGCTTTGCGAGCTGGCGGTAGACGGTCGCCTCCGCGCGCTCGGCCGCAAGATACTGTCGCCACCGCCTGATCGTTCGGGTGTTCGGTGCGGCAACGGGGTTCACCCGTCCAGTGTGCCATCTTCGCGAGCACAGCTTCGTAAGCCAGACTTGGCACATGCCGATCATCGACAACGCGATCTATGTCAATGGCGTGCGGACCGCGAATCCCGAAAACCTCGATGAGACCTTCGAACGGTTGCGCGAGCGTCACGGGATGGCGTGGATCGGGATGTATCGCCCGACGCCGGAAGAGGTCAAGTCGGTTGCCGACGAGTTCAACCTCCACCACCTTGCCGTCGAAGACACCCTCGAGCGCCACCAGCGCCCGAAGCTTGAGCGTTACGGCGACATCCAGTTCATCGTGCTTCGTCCCGCTCGCTACCTCGACGCGTCGGAGGAGGTGGAATTCGGTGAGGTTCACATGTTCATCGGAGCCGACTTTGCGATCACGATCCGCAACGCGGAATCCCCCGATCTCGGGCGAGTTCGCAAGCGGCTCGAGTCGAATCCCGAGCTGCTGAACCTCGGGCCGCTGGCCATCATGTACGCGGTACTCGACCAGGTCGTGGACGAATATGCCCCCGTGGTGAGCGGCGTCGAGAACGACATCGACGAGATCGAAGACCAGCTCTTCAGCGAAGACGCGAACGTCTCCCGCCGAATCTACGAGCTCTCGCGCGAGGTCATTGCGTTCCAGCGCGCGACCCAGCCCCTCATCGGGATGCTCGCCCTGCTTCGCGAGCGCATCACGAGCGATGACCCGCGCACCCTCGAGCTGCACCGCGACCTGCGAGACGTCGAGGACCACGTCCTTGCTCTCGTCGAGCGCGTCGACGGCTTCCGCACACTGTTGCAGAACGCGCTGATGGTGCACGCGACCCTGGTCGGCCAGCGACAGAACGATGAGACCAAGGCGCTGACCGAAGCGAGCCTCCGACAGGCGGACCAGGCCAAGCGCATCTCGTCCTGGGCGGCCATCCTGTTCGCGCCGACGCTGGTTGCCGGCATCTACGGCATGAACTTCAAGAACATGCCGGAACTCAGCTGGCCGCTCGGCTATCCGTTCGCGCTCACGCTCATGCTCGCGCTCGGCGTCGTGCTGTACACGGTCTTCAAGAAGGTCGGCTGGATCTAGCGGGCGTGCTCGCCGACCACATCACGCAGCGACTTCGGTGACCTCTGCCGGGATCGCGATCCAGAGGATCAGGTAGAGAACGAACTGCGGTCCGGGCAAAATGCACGAGATCACCGCGAGGACACGCACAGTGGTTCGCCCGATTCCGAAGCGATCCGCGATTGCGGCGCAGACGCCGGCGATGACTCTTCCTGTTTTGGGTCTTCTGAGTTCAGCCATGACTCAAGCGTCATCGCTTCGGCAACGGACCACCATCGGGGTATCCCCCGATTTCGTGGTCAGGGTCGACCCCCAGCCGGCTAAGTCGTGACGAAGTCGATCAGTTGTTCGACCCGACCGAGCAACAGCGGCTCAAGGTCGGCGTAGCTGTCGACCCGGCCGAGGATCTGCTTCCAGGCCCTGGCGATATCCGCCTGGTCCTCGTGCGGCCAGCCGAGCGCCGCACAGATTCCGTGCTTCCACTCGATGTCGCGCGGGATGACCGGCCACTCTCGAAGTCCAACCCGCGACGGCTTGACCGCCTGCCAGATGTCGACGAATGGATGTCCGACCACGAGCACACCGTCCCCGAACGGACCGCGAGCCACCGCATCCGCGATCCGGCTCTCCTTCGACCCCGGAACGAGGTGATCGACAAGAACGCCGATGCGCTTGCCATCCCCCGGCGCGAAATCACGGACAACCTCCTCGAGGTTGTCGACACCCTCGAGATATTCAACGACGACACCCTCCACACGGAGGTCAGCACCCCAGACGCGTTCGACCAGCTCGGCGTCGTGTCGGCCCTCGACGAAGATGCGGCTGGCACGGGCGACCCGCGCACGATCCTGTTCGACCGCGAACGATCCGGATGCCGTGCGCGCCGCCACCTTCACCACCTTCGGAGCGCGAAGCGCGACCGGCTCACCGTCGATCAGGAATCCGGGACCGATCGGGAACAGCCTCACGCTTCCCCGGCGATCCTCGAGCCGGATCAGCCGACCCTCGAGCCCGAGAACCGCACCGACGAATCCCGTGGCGGCCTCTTCCACGACGAGACCGCGATCCGCCTCGACGATGCGCGGCTGCACCGTTGGGGTCCGGCGGGAGAAGTTCGCGAGCACGTCGGCACCGTAGGGATCGGAGCCGTACCGGTCGAAGTCATTCACCCGCCGAGACTATGCGCCCATCCGCCGCAACCGGCTCAGCCACGCGCGAGACCTCGGCCCATGATCGCCGAAATCAATGCCTCGGTCGGCTCGGGCGGAGCGCTCGGATTGGCGCGCAGGGTGAAGTCCACATCGCCGAGCACGGGAAGGCCGAACCGATTGGTGACCTTCACGAGATCCTCGGGAATGAGCGACTGCGGGAAAACAGCGACGCCGAGCCCGGCGCGAACGGCAGCGAGAAGTCCGCTGACCTCGCGCGAGTTGCAGGTGATCCGCCAGGTGCGCCCCACGGCTTCGAGCGCGTCGATCGCGACCTGCCTGCTGAAGCTCGGCGCGTTGTACGCGACGACCGGCACCGGCTCGTCCGTCTCGATGATCGTCTTCTCGTGACCGACCCAAACCATGGTGTCTCGGCTAACGCGGACGCCATCCGCGCTCTCGTCCGGGTTCTCCTTGATGAAGATGAGGTCGAGCTGGCCGGCGTGCAGGCGGCGAACGAGCGCACCCGTCTGGCTCACCGTGAGCTCGAGGTTGATCTGCGGATAGAGCTGTCGGAAGTGACGGAGGATCCGCGGCAGCTGCGTGATAGCGAGGTCATCCCCCGTTCCGAACCGCAGCCTGCCTCGCATCGCCGATCCGCTGAAGTAGCTCGAGGCCACGGTGTGGGCGGCCAGGATCGTGCGCGCGAACCCGGCCATCGCATCCCCGTTGTCGGTGAGGCGCACGTCGCGAGTGTCGCGCGAGACGAGCGTGCGGCCCGCCGCATCCTCGAGTTTGCGCACGTGCTGGCTCACCGTTGGCTGGCTCAGTCCGAGTTGGACGCCGGCGTTCGTGAAGCTACGAGTCTCGGCGACAGCGAGAAAAGTTTTGAGAAGGATTGGATCAAACACGAGCCCTCATTACGAAATCCAATGACAGATATAGGTTCAATTTAGTCGGGGAATGAAGCGCGCGCGACTACCGTTAAGAACTGAGCGATTCAGCACCGCCGCCGACCATCCAGCCGTAATTTCAGGATCCTTTTTGACTTCCGCTCCGACCACGTCCGCCTTCCCACCTACCGAACCAATGCAGGTGATCAAGGAACGGCCGTCGTGGGCCGAGAGCTTCAGCGCCCTAAGGGTCCCCAATTTCCGGTTGTTCACAATCTCGAACGTCGTCGCGATGTCGGGCACCTGGATGCAGCGGATCGCGCAGGACTGGCTCGTCCTCCAGCTCTCGCACAACGTCGCCGCGGTCGGCGTGACCGTCGCCGCGCAGTTCCTGCCGATGCTTCTTTTCGGCCTCTACGGCGGACTGATCGTCGACCGCTATTCGAAGCGGATGCTGCTGATGCTGACGCAGTCGACGTTCGGCATCCTTGCGCTCATCCTGGCGACCCTCGCGCTCACCCACACCGTCCAGGTCTGGCAGGTCTACCTGCTGGCATTCATCGGCGGATTCGTTGTCATCATCGACAACCCGACGCGACAGGTGTTCGTCAACGAGTTGGTCGGACCGCGCAACCTGCGCAACGCGATCGCCATCAACTCGTCCGTCTTCCAACTCGGCGGCCTGATCGGCCCCGCGATCGCCGGCCTTCTTCTCGACCTCGTCGGCGCGGGCTGGGCGTTCGGGATCAACGGACTCTCCTGCTTCGGCGTGGTTCTGGCGCTTTTCCTCCTGAAAACCTCGAAGCTGCAGCGAAGTCCGCGCATGCCGAGAGAAAAGGGCCAGCTCAGGCAGGGTCTTCGCTACGTCAGGCGGAAGCCCGCCATCCTCTGGTCGATCGTGATGGTGGCGATCACCTCGGTGTTCGCGGTCACGATGCCGGTCATCCTCGCCGCCTACGCGAACAACATCTTCAATATCGGCGCGTCCGGTTACGGACTCTTCAACACGCTGGTCGCGGCCGGAGCGCTGACCGGCGGAATCCTCGCGACTCGGCGCCGGGTCGTGCGGCTGCGGGGCGTCATCATCACGGCCGGCCTCTGGGGGGTCACAGAGGTGGTCGCCTCCCTCATGCCGAGCGAATGGAGCCTCGGGGCACTGCTCATCGGCATCGGGCTATTCAACCTGCTGTTCATCACGGCGGCGAACGCACTCGTGCAGATGTCGTCGAACCTGGGTATCCGCGGCCGGGTGATGTCGGTCTACGTTCTCGTCCTTCTCGGCGGGCAGGCACTCGGTGGCCCGCTGACCGGATGGATCGTCTCCAACTGGGGACCTCACGTCGGCATGGCCGTTGCTGGGACGGTTCCGGCGATCGCGGCGCTCGCGATCGGCATCCATCTCGCACGTCGACACGAACTGCGAATCAAGGTCAGGGTGGCGCACTGGTCGCCCCGCGTGGAGATCGTCCGGCGCCTCGACGGCGGATTCAGCTCGTAGCCTTCAGTTCCCTGGCGCGTGCGGCTCTCTCCCGCAGCCTTCCATTCGTCGGAACGACCGCTGGCGCTCCAAAAATCCTGGCGAAGAACGCGACCGTCAGCGCGCTGGCGACGAGGATGGATGCGAGCACCAGCACCTGGAATTCCGCTGCAACCAGCGGTGACGCACCGGCGAAGATGGCACCGACGAATGCACCGGGCAGCGTCACCAACCCCGTGGTGCGCGCCTGGTCCGTCCCCGGAATGAGAGCCGTGGATGCCGCAACCCGGACGACGCGCTGGGATGCAAGGCGCGGAGTCGCCCCGAGCGCGAGCCAACCCTCAATTTCGTCCCGACCGGAGTCGAAGCTGGCGGCCAGCGAGCGACCCATGAGCGTCGAAACCGTCATGGTGTTGCCGATGATGATCCCGCCGACCGCGAGGACGTAGCGCGGGCTGAACTGGACGGTGCCGGAAAGGAAGATCACGACGACCGGAACAGCCGAGGCGACCGTGATGACGACGGCAATGAGCCAGGCCATCCGAAACGGCATCTCGAGCCGGCGCACCACGACCCAGGTTGCCGCGCCGACCATCACCGCGAGAAACAGGGCCACCCAGATCCCGTCCGAGATCACACCGTTGAGGATCAGGGTGAGGATGGCAAGCTGAAGCACCGCCCGAAGGATCGCGACCGGTTGAAGATAGGGACGCTCGAGCCGCAGTAGTGCGACGATCGCGAGACTCAGCGCGGCGAGGATCGCCACGGTCACCACGAACGGCAAGAGATTCATGATCTCCAGCTTGCGCGTTTATGCGCGACCACGCAGTGCCCGCCTAGTCGGCGTTCGATCGCATTGCCGTAACCGCACGACGCTCACGCAGGCGGTTCCGCACGAGCCCGATCACAATGGGGAGCACCGAAACCACGACGATGACAATCGCGATCGCCTCAATGTTGTGGGAAACGAACGTGATCTTTCCCAGAAAGAACCCGGCGAGGCCGAGAACGACCGCCCACAGTACCGCGCCAACGACGTTCCAGAGCATGAACCTGCGCCAGGACATGGTCGAAGCGCCGACGATCGGGGAAACGAACGTGCGCACAATGGGAACGAACCGGGCGAGCACGAGAGCGCCCGCGCCGTATTTTCCGAAGAAAGCGTCCGCCTCGTCCCGATAGCGGGTCTTGAAGATCCGGGCGTCGTCCTTGAACAGCCTCGGCCCCGTTCGCCGACCGATCGCGAACGCCGTACTACTGCCTGCAGTTGCCGTTACGGCGACAACCAGCATGAGAACCCAGAGCGGTACGCCGAGGCTGCCGACCACTATCGCCGCCGCGAACACGAGGCTGTCACCCGGGAGAAAGGGGAAGAGCAGGCCGGTTTCGATGAAGACGATGACGATGACGACGAGCAGCGCCCACGGTCCGACCGACTTCAGGAAGACGCTTGGGTCGAAAAACTGGCCGATCGAAGCCGACTGCTGGAGAAAGAACATCCTGTAAGAATGGCGTGTCTTCCAGTGAATCTCCAATGCGGCGACACGAAGGATTCCTGATAATGCTCGAAGGTTCAGAGCGCTCACCCAGAGAACTCCCAGCCGCGACTGGCCAGCCTGGCGCATGACGCCTCCGCCTCGCGTGCCGATTTCCTGCCTCGGACTGATTCCTGTCTGCCCCCGGGTGATGCGTCTGCCCCCGGACGTACGGGGGCAGACGCATCACCCGGGGGCAGACAGGGATTACAACGGGGTTAGGAGGGCTCTGGACGCCGGAGGATGCCCACGGTGACCAGCTCTCGAATCATCGGCAGTGTCTCCGCAAGGAGCGCATCCGGGTCGATCGGCTCAGCACCGTCCTGGTCAGCCCCGTCGTCCTGGTCGACTCCGTCCTGGTCAGCCCCGTCCTGGTCGGCACCGTCGCCCTGGTCAACAGAGAGCAGTTCGGCCAGCGCACCGCAGATCGCGGCGATGCTGAGCTCGCCGTCGCAGGCGCCGACGACCGCGGCAAGAACGGTATCGAGGGGGTAGCTGCGCGCGAACCCTCCGCCCTGCTTGAGGTTCATGACCGCCGGATGCTCGTCCCCCGGCCAGTAGTGGCGTTCCTCAGTGACATCCGATGCGACGGTCAGCATCGCACGCGACAGGGCGTAGTCGTCGAGAGATGCCTGCCAGTCATACGCGGCGAGAGTCGCACCGATGTGCTGGCCGAGCGAGTTCCCCACCGGCCCGTCGAGACGCTCGAGCCTGCGCAGGGTTGGCGCGCCGGATGCCGGCTTCCGCAGCGTGAGATATCCGAAGCCAACGCTCGTGACCTCGCGCGCCTCGAAGTCGTCGAGCCAGGCGCCAGAGAGCCGATCGAACTCGTCGCCGGATCGCGTGCCGCCATCCCGGATCCAGGTCTCGGCATAGAGCGGCGCATCCTGGACCTCGCGCTCGACGATCCAGGCATCGAGGTCGGTGCCGTCAAGCCAGTCGGCGACCCGCTCCAGCCCGTCCTCGGTCGCGCGGTACTCCCAGTTGCCGAGCAGTTGGGCGACACCGACCTGACGCAGGTGTGTTGCCGCCCCGGCGACGACCTCGGCCACGAGCGCGTCACCCACGCGGCCGCCGTCGCGATACTCGTACGCCGGAACGCCCTCCGCTCGGGGTGTGATCACGAACGGCGGGTTCGAAACGATGTGGTCGAAGCGCTCCCCCGCGACCGGCTCGAACAGGCTACCGAGTCGGAACTCGATGTTTGCGATGCCGTTGAGGGTTGCATTGAACCGCGCGTAGTCGAGCGCCCGCTCCGAGATGTCCGTCGCGATGACCCGGCCGGAATGCCGGGACGCGTGCATCGCCTGGATGCCGCATCCGGTCCCGAGGTCGAGCGTCGTCCGCGCGGACCGGTCGATCATCAGGCCGGTGAGTGTGAGGCTCGCGCCTCCGACGCCAAGGACGTGGTTCTCGTTGAGCGCGCGGCCGAGGCTGAGCTCGCCGAGGTCGCTCGCGATCCACCAGTTGGCCTCTCCCCACGAATCCGTGAAGGAGTACGGGCGCAGGTCGACCAGCGGCGTGATCAGGCCTGTCGATGCTGCAACCAGTCCGAGCGAGACGGCGCCTTCGACGCCGAGCGACGGGAGTGCCGTGGCGAGATCTTCGCCGGCAACGGGCAACCCCAGCACGAAGAGCCGGGCCAGAACAGCGGCGGCACTGAACCCAGCCACGCGATCGAGGGCGCGCCGAGCGGGGACGCGATGCGCGCGGTGCAGAGCGGCAGCGGCATCCTCTCCCCAGAGTTCGCCAAGACCCGCGACGTCGAAGCCGGCGGCGAGCAGATCGGCCCGGAGCGCGGCGATCAGCCTTGCATCGGCAACTATGGCGTCCGGCTTCGGGGCCTGCGGATTACCTGAGGCATCGACGTTGGGATCCATCCGTCAATTCAATCGTGTCTAGGCTTGAGGTATGGCCACCAACGACAAGCTGCCGCACGCGGTTCGCCCACACACCACCCCAAAACTCGAAGACGTAATCCGCTCGATTGAAGCGGTCTGCTCCGGTTCGGAGGTCTCCGAGTGAGAACAGTCAACCTCGGCAACAGCGGCCTCCAGGTCTCGGCCGTCATCCTCGGCTGCATGTCCTACGGCGACCCGAAGCTCGGCAGCCACGAGTGGAGCGTTGGGCTCGATGAGAGTCGCCCCTTCTTCAAGCAGGCGATCGAACTCGGGATCACGACCTTCGACACCGCGAACGTCTACTCCCTCGGTTCCAGCGAGGAGATCACCGGTCAGCTTCTCGGCGAATTCGCGAAGCGCGAAGACGTTGTCATCGCCACGAAGGTGCACGGCGCGATGCGCCCCGGCCCGTATGGTCACGGTCTCTCGCGCAAGTCGATCATGAACGAGATCGATGCCTCGCTGAAGCGTCTGAAGACCGACTATGTCGACCTGTACCAGATCCACCGTTTCGACCCCACCGTTCCGATCGAGGAGACGATGGAGGCGCTGCACGACGTCGTTCGCGCCGGCAAGGCTCGCTACATCGGGGCCTCCTCCATGTTCGCGTGGCAGTTCGGGCAGATGCAGCACGCGGCCCTGCTGAACGGCTGGACCCCGTTCGTCTCCATGCAGGACCAGTACAACCTGATCAACCGCGAGGAGGAGCGCGAGATGCACCCGTTCTGCCTCGAGACCGGCGTCGGCGTCATCCCGTGGAGCCCGCTCGCCCGCGGCAAGCTGACCCGTCCGTGGGATGAGATCACCAAGCGCGCCGACACCGACGCCTTCGGCAAGAGCCTCTACCAGCAGACCGTCGACTCCGACAAGAAGATCGTGGATGCCGTTGCCGCCGTCGCGGAGGCTCGCGGAGTCCCGCGCGCGCAGGTCGCGCTGGCCTGGGTGGCCCAGCAGGATGCCGTCACCGCCCCCATCGTCGGCGCCACCAAGGCGAACCACCTCGATGACGCGGCCGCGGCCGTCGAACTCGAGCTCACCGACGCGGAACTCGACCAGCTCGAGGAGCACTACGTTCCTCACGCGCTCGAGGGATTCTAGGCAGCCGCAGTATTGGAGAACGCATGCAGGAGCTGACCGAAGCCGAGATTCGGGCATCCTTCGTCAACGCGCCGTCTGACGTCGTTGCGAGGATGCCCCTCCCCGGAATCCACGAGACCGTCTGGGCGGACCGCGAATACCTCGGCTGGCTCGATCCAACCTTCGCCCAGCGCGGGTACATCGTGTACTGGCGCGAGGGCAAGCCGTTCGGGATCGTGCTTCGGTCGGCATCCTCATCGATGTCGCGCGGGATCTCGGCCATGTGTTCGCTCTGCCGAACCCATCAGCCCGGCAACCAGGTCTCGCTGTTCACGGTTCCGAAGGCCGGCGAGGCCGGACGCAACGGCAACACGATCGGCACCTACATCTGCTCGGACCTTGCCTGCTCGACGATTATCCGGATCGTCCCGCCGCCGCACGATCTGCAGCCGCGTCCCGATGCCGTGGTCTCAGACCGCACGTCAGGGCTGCTCGCCCGCCTCGACAACTTCACGCGCGAGTTGCTGCCCGCGGGGTGAGGTCACGATGCGCCCGCTTGTTATCGCCGCGCCTGCCACAGCAGGCGCGGCGATGACAAAACCCGGCGTCGTCGCAGTCAGTCGTGCGATTCTTGAGGGATGAACGACAGGTCGCACGCCGAATACGGACGCAGCATCGCCGACGAGGTGGTGCGCCGGATCTCGGCCGCGTATCCGCTGGTGCGGATCACCGTGCATCCGTACGAGAAGGGCATCTGGTTCACCCGCGTCGAGTTCGCCCCGGCCGGTGATGATGCCGTTCCCGTGTGGCTCGCGGTGAACTCCGACGACCGGTTCGTCCTCACCGCCGGCGACACGTTCCGTTGGGAGCTGCCGTTCGAACCGGAGGAGCGTGCGGATCAGATCGAATGGATCGTCGAGGAGATCCGACAGCTGGCCGACAACGGCGTGATCGCCGTGCGAACCAATCGCCTGCTCGGCGCATTCTCCCCGAGCTTCGTCGGGTCGCCCGGAGTGGATGCCTACCTCGACGAAGCGCTCGAGGGCCGGTTCGCGAAGGTGCTCGAGCAACGGACTGGCTGGATGTAGATGTCCGGCCGCCCGAGAATCGCAGGCAAGTACGGGATCGACGCCCCGTGGGTGCCGGTGCTGTGGCTCGGGCTCGGCGTCGTCTTCATCGCGTTCGGGGTCATCAACCTGTTCGGCAGATTCGACGCCTGGTACGTCATCAGCGTCGTCTACTTCCTGGTCGGCGGCCTCGTCTGGATCGTCGGCGGCCTTGTCTATCTGAACTCGACGTTCCGCGGAAAGTTCCAGGTCTGGTCCGAGGTTCTCGATTCGGCTGCGCTCGCGGGGAACGAGAGGGCGCTCGATATCGGATGCGGTCGCGGGGCCGTGACCGTCCAGCTCGCCCTCCGGCTCCCCGAGGGTCACGTCACGGGCATCGACCTGTGGCGCAGCGTCGACCAGTCCGGCAACAGCGTGGCCGCGACCGAAGCCAACCTGAAACTCAACGGAGTGGCCGATCGCGTCACGCTGGCGACCGCGGACATGACGAGGCTGCCGTTCGGCGACAACACGTTCGATCTCGCGACGGCGAGCCTCTCGATCCACAACGTGCCGTCATCCCGGGGTCGGGCGGCGGCGCTCAGGGAAGCGATTCGGGTACTCAAGCCCGGCGGAAAACTGCTCATCGTCGACATCTCGAAGGTGGCCGAGTACCGCAAAGAGTTGGGCGAGTTGAACATCACGCCATCGGAGGACTCCCCGGCCGGATGGCGGATGTGGTGGTCCGGCCCGTGGATGAGCTCGCGGATCCTGACCGCGACGCGCTAGCTGCGCGCGGCAAAGGAACAGACGGACTGCTAGCGCTGCTCCCCGTGCCCGAGGACGTGGAACGGAATCGCAATGGAGATCGAGACGCAGGCGATGCCGCCGAGGAACATCACCGCTTCCCACGAGGGGACGTCGAACGCGTAGCCGAAGAGGAACAGCCCGAAGATGAAGAGGGCGAAAGCAACAATGAAGGCGAAGACGTTCATGGTGTCCATTCTCTACGACAAATCGTCCCTCCGCATCACGCTTCGAGTTCGGCGAGCCGACGCTCTAGTTGGGCGTGATCGGCGGGATCGGTCGTGAGCGCGAGCGCCTCGCGGTAACGTGCCGCCGCGGCCGAAGTCCGACCGGCGCGACGCAGCAGATCGGCCTGAGCGGCTGGCACGAGACGGTAGCCGAGCAACCGCGGTTCGAGGGCGTCGATCAGGGCGAGTCCGGCATCCGGACCATCGCGCATCCCGATCGCGATCGCGCGGTTGAGTTCGATGACCGGCGAGGGCGTCCGCACGAGAAGCTCGTCGTACAGGGCGACGATGCGGCGCCAATCCGTGGTCTCGGCGGAGGACGCCCGGGCGTGACAGGCGGCAAGCGACGCCTGGAGCACGTATGCGCCGCGGTCCCGCGCGGACGCCAACATCGCGAGTCCCCGCTGGATGTCGGCCGCGTCCCAGAACGAGCGATCCTGCTCCTCGATGGTCAACAGTTCGCCGCCCGACACGCGTGCGCCCCGCCGCGAATTCTGTAGCAGCATGAGCGCGAGGAGCCCTCGCGCCTCCGACTCGAGCGGCATGAGGTCGACCACCGCCGTCGCGAGATCGAGTGCCGTAGCAGCGAGATGACTCCGGCTGCTGTAGCCCTCGTTGAAGACGAGGTACAGCACGGCAAGCACGCCGTCGAGTCGCTCCTCGAGCAGCTCGGCCGGCGGGATGCGGTACGGGATGCCGGCATTCTCGATCTTGCGCCGAGCCCGCACGAGCCGCTGCGCCATGGTCGTCTCCGGCACGAGAAACGCGCTGGCGATCTCCGCGACGGTGAGGCCCGCGACGGTCCGCAGGGTCAGCGCGACGCGGGCGGGCAGCGGAAGGGCCGGGTGGCAACAGGTGAAGATCAGGCGAAGCCGGTCATCCTCGATGTCGGTTTCGATCGTCGGCATCCCGACCTCCCCGAAAATACCGACCTCCTCGAGCGCGGCGATCTCCCCAAGCTTCCGGCGTTCGGTGCCTGCCGAACGAAGTCGATCGATCGCCTTGTTCCGCGCTGTGAGCGCCAGCCATGCCGCCGGATTGCCCGGGATGCCGCCCTCCGGCCAGCGCTCGAGCGCCGTCGCGAAGGCATCCTGGGCCGCATCTTCGGCGAGCGCCCAGTCGCCGGTCAGCCGAATCAGACCGGAGACGATGCGCCCCCACTCCGCGCGGTGCACCGCGGCGACTACCCCGGAAACCGCAGCGAAATCCGCGTTCACAAATCCAGCGGCCACATCGGGCGGATCTCGATGCGCCCGAATTTCGCCATCGGATGCCGCGACACGTAGTCGATCGCCTGGTCGAGGTCGGTGCACTCGATGAGGTCGTAGCCGGCGATCCACTCCTTCGATTCCGTGAAGGGTCCGTCGGTGACGAGCAATTCGCCGCCGCGCACGCGAACGGTGGTCGCATCCTCGATCGGACGAAGCCGGTCGCCGCGGATGCTGATCCCCCGCTGCCTGCCCTCTTCGACCCAGGCCTGGATCTCTCCGGGCTGCTCGACTCCCGGCTCGGGGTTCTGGTCACTCGCAATGAAAAGCATGTATTCCATGAGGTCTCCTTTGTTTGACGGTACGTGAGTACTACGAACAGCGGCAGGCCCAAAACGACAGGTTGACAAAATTCGCTGGCATTTCTTCGCTGAACCCGACGTCGCCGCCCGGTGCTGAACGGCATACTTGAGGAGACCAATGGAACGGGGCTTCGGTGGCTGCTCAACCCTCGATTGCTGGGCTACTCGGACGGATGCTGCGCAAGCGTCGCGCGGGCGAGGCAACACTGGCGTGGCACGTGGCCGGGCTGGCTGCCGTCGAGCGCATCCAGCTCTCCAGCCCGTCGTTCGAGCACGGCGCGCCCATTCCGCTCAGGCACGCGGCCAAGGGGCTCGGCGACAACCTCTCCCCCGCCCTCGACTGGAGCGACGTCCCGGCCGAGGCGCAGCAGCTCGTGCTGATCGTCGAGGATCCGGATGTGCCGTTCCGCAGGCCGATCACGCACGCGGTCGTCACCGGAATCCCGCCGAAGGCGAACCACATCGGCGAGGGCGCAATGAACGAGGGCGAGCTGTTCGGTGCGGCCAACGCATCGTTCGGTCGCCGAGGGTACTCCGGCCCACGACCCATCCAGGGACACGGTCCGCACAGTTACGTCTGGCAGCTGTTCGCACTCGATACCGTCCTCGACCTGCCGAAAGACCTGACACCGGATGCCGTCGTCGCCGCCGCCAGCGGTCACGTGATCGCCCGCGGTCGGCTCGATGGCACCGTGGAGCGCTAGGCGGTCTTCCCACGGAGGTTGTGTGCGTTGCGTGAGCTGAACGCTTGCAGGTGTGGCTAATCTCGCCGAGCTGACATTCGTTGCCACCTCAGGGGAGCCGCAACGACAACTACTGCCAGCTCACGGCGGGCGGCGAAGTGGATGTGGATGTGGAGAGCAGGAGGATGCGCTCCCGCGTCCCCCGAAAGTGGAATATTGCGGATGCGGAAATCGTGTGAAGCTGAGTTATCCATCTCTTCTGGATGGCATGTTCGGGCAGGAAGCCGAGGCAATCATGACTGCGGGAACATCCGCAGGGCTCGAGTCACGACGACAGCTCATGCTCGCAGAGAAACGCGAGCGTACCGCCGCCATCGCCCGCCGGGCAGCCGCCCGCCACCAGGTCGCGCCGCAGGTCGAGCGCGACGTCATCGCGGCCATCGCCCCCCTTGCCGAGCTTGGCTACACCCTCCTGCCCAATCGCCGATGGCCCGGCAGCAGAATCGCCAAGGTCGACTTCATCGTTGTGGGCCCGAGCGGGCTCTACATTGTCGACACGAAGTCGTGGAGCAACGTCACGATTGAGGCAACGACTGAGGCGACACACGTCTACCGCGGCAGCCGCGACGTGACCGACGACCTCGCCAGCCTCGCCGATCTCGCCTACGCGACAGAAGAGACCATGGCGGCGATCGGTCTTGCTCCCGGCGAAATACATCCGCTCGTCGTGCTCGCCGGCAGAACAGTCCGGGCTCGCATCGGGACGGTCGAGATGGTCGGTGAGCCGGATGTCGCAAAGTACATCCTTTCCCGCGGCGTGCGCCTGTCGCCGGGCCAGGTCGATCGTGTCGCGGCGGCGGCTCGCGACTACTTCCCGCTGGCCGGCGATCCGGCTCAGCCCGAAGCGAGCGCAGAGCCTACGAACGACGATGCCGACTTCGACACCATCCCGCTGCCCAGCAACTCCGGCCTCATGCGCCAGGTGGATGCCGCGTTGAGCGCGCCGCCCCTCGAAAACTGGATGGCGTTCCTCGCCCCCGCGGAGGCTCGTCTCGTGCGGCGCAGCTTCAACGGGCCCTCCCGTATCCGCGGCGCGGCAGGCACCGGCAAGACCGTTGTCGGGCTGCATCGCGCGGCCTATCTCGCCCGCTCGCGGCCCGGCATCGTTCTCGTCACCTCGTACGTGAGCACACTGCCCGCCGTTCTCTCGTCGCACATGGATCGACTCGCGCCGGATATCAGTCCACGAATCGAATTCGCGGGAACCCACGCGTTCGCGAAGCGCCTGCTGACCGATCGCGGCATCCGGGTCAATCATCAGCCGGCCATCGCCGACGCCGAGTTCGAGCTGGTGTGGCGAACGATCGGTCGCCCCGGGCCGCTCGGTCAACTCGAACCGAAGGCCACCTACTGGGAAGACGAGATCGAGCACGTCATCAAGGGCCGAGGAATCACTTCCTTCGAGCATTACGCCGACCTGGCCCGAACGGGTCGCCGACGTGGGCTCACGCTCGAGCAGCGTCGCGCGGTCTGGGAGCTGTACAGCGGTTACCAGTCGCGAATGGATGCCCGCAACGCACACGATGAGGCGGATCTCGTGCTGCTCGCCGAGGCCTCACTGCGGGAGACACCGCTCGACCGCTACAGCGCGGTGATCGTGGATGAGGCTCAGGATCTCTCCTCAGCCATGATCCGGATGCTTCACCTTCTGGTCGGTAACAGTACAGACGGGCTCACCCTCATCGATGACGGCAGGCAGACCATCTACCCCGGCGGATACACGCTTGGCGAGGTCGGTATCTCCCTTTCCGGTCGCAGCATCGTGATGAGCAACAACTACCGCAACACCGCAGAGATCCTCGATTTTGCCGAGGGAGTGAACGGGGACGAAGAGTACCCCGACATCGAGGGAATTCCCACGCGCGCCGGCGGCGCTACGGCCGCGCGCACGGGTCCGGCTCCCCTCGTGGTTCGCTTCACCAACCGCGCGACCCACGACGCAGAGCTACCGCGCCGGGTGCGCGCCACGCTCGACAAATCGGGCACCACCTACGGCGACATCGGTATCCTCGCGCTCACCACCTTTGGCGTCCGGGCGGCCATCGAGTCGCTGCGCAAAGCCAACATCCCGGTGATCGAGCTGACCAACTACAACGGCAGGCCGGTGGATGCCGTCAAGGTCGGCACGGTCAAGCGCGCCAAGGGCCTCGAGTTCAAGCAGGTACTCCTGACGCAGATTCCGGCGACACTCCTGCCGGGGCACAACCCACTCAGCGTCGCTGAGGAGGGGGCCGCGGCCGAGCACACGGAGCTGCAGAAACGAGAACTCTACGTCGCGATGACGCGAGCCCGTGACGGGCTGTGGATCGGCACGATTCCCGGCTCTTCACACTCGAGCGTGTAGTTGGACGGGTGGGTGCGACGATGACGGCAGACGGTTTCGGGGGCCTGCTCGAACCGTTCCGTTCGGAGTTGCTTGCGTACTGCTACCGGATGCTCGGCTCGTCTCACGAGGCCGAGGACCTGGTTCAGGACACCTACCTGAGGGCGTGGCGGGCGCGAGACCAGTACGACGAGACTCGCAGCTCACTGCGTACCTGGCTCTACCGGATCGCGTCAAACGCCTGCCTGACCGCACTGGAGGTCCGCGGCCGCCGACCGTTGCCATCGGGGCTGGTGGGCGCATCGGATCCGCTCGGTCCGCTCGTGCCGGGAGAGAACGTCGCCTGGCTCCAGCCCCTGCCGGACTCCATGCTGGATGCCGGCGATCCGGCCACGACCGTGGTCGACCGCAGCAGTCTGCGCCTGGCGTTCGTTGCCGCACTGCAGCACCTCTCGGCCCGTCAGCGCGGTGCGCTGATCCTGCGTGATGTGCTCGGCTTTTCGGCAGCCGAGACAGCGGAAATCCTCGGCACCACCGTGGTGTCGGTGAACAGTTCCCTCCAGCGGGCGCGTACCCGGGTGACGGATGCCGGGGTCCGGCAGGAGCAGCTCAGCGAGCCGTCCGCAGCCGAACAACGCGCCTGGGTCGATCGCTACATGAAGGCATTCGAGAACGCCGATGTCGAGGGCCTCAAACGGCTGCTCACCGCCGACGTGCTCATGGAGATGCCGCCCATGCTCAACTGGTTCGTCGGCCCCGACAACTACGGCCTGTTCATGGAGTGGGTCTTCGAGAAGGCCGGGACGCACTGGTACCTGAAGTCGGTAACAGCCAACGGCCAGCCCGGTTTCGCAGCCTATCGGCGCGTCGGAATTGATGTCGGTGTTGATGACGGTGTCGAATACGAACTGCACACGCTTCAGATCTTCACCGTCACCGCCGAGGGAATCAGCCGGAATTCGGTGTTCCAGGATCCCGAGGTCTTCGCGTCTTTCGGTCTGGCGGCCGGACTCGACGCCCAGGGTCGCAACACCTCTTTGCCGCCGGCGCGATGAATTCCCACCCCGGCGCCGGTATGTATTGACGAGTTCGCCGGATCACCCCGTGCGAACCGATCACAGAGGGAGAATCCGATGTCAGACAATCGTGCAGAAGACCGGGCCGCCATCCACGCGGTATTGGCCTTGTCCTATCAGGCGTGGGAGGCCGGCGACGCCGACGGCATGGTCGCCAACTACACCGCGGACGCGACCGCCATCATGACCGGATCGCTCCGCGACAGCCGTGACGTGATCCGCGACAGCATGGCCCTGGCTTTCGAGGGACCGCTCAAGGACAGCTCGACCTACAACAGGCAGCGCAGCCTCCGCTTCGTCGGCAGGGATGCCGCGATCGTCGTCAGCGAATCCGGGATCCTGTTCCCCGGCCAGACCGAGGTTCCGGAAGCCGGCAAGGCGAACGCGACCTGGGTCTTCGAGAAGCGGGACGGCCAGTGGCTGATCGCCGCATATCACAACAGCCCGGTGCTGGCGCCGGTTACCGTGAGCACTTCCCGGTAACCGGCTGTGACCGCACCGCCGTCGCCGTTGGTTACTTCCCGCGTGCTCCGGCGGCGGCCGTGCGGTTCTTCCGATGTTCGTCGAACAGGTGCTCGGCGTCCTCAAGCAACATGCCCCTCGTCTCGGGAATCATTCGCATGACGAAGAAGAACGAGAGCAGTGCAAACAGCGCGTACAAGCCGTAAGTGAGAACGAGGGATACCGCTGAAAGGGGTGGGAAGGTGATTGTCACGACGAAGTTCGCGATCCACTGCGCCGCCGCAGCGACGCCAAGCGCCCGAGCCCGAATATTGGTCGGGAAGATCTCGCCGAGCAGGACCCAGATGATCGGACCCCAGGATGCCCCGAAGCTGATCACGAAAACGTTGGCAGCGATGAGAGCGAGAGGCCCCCATCCACCGGGCAGGGTCGGTGCGCCATTCACGTCGTGCGACTGGCTGAACGAGAGTGCCATGGCGGCCAGTGACAGCGTCATCCCGATAGAACCGAACAGCAGGATGGGCCGACGACCGACCTTGTCGACGAGTGCAATCGCAACGATGGTGACGGCGACGTTGGTTACCGACGTGAGAACGGAGACGGTGAATGAGTCCTTCTCTGTGAACCCGACGGCACGCCACAGCGTCGTCGAGTAGTAGAAGATGACGTTGATTCCGACGAACTGCTGGAATACCGAGAGGATGATGCCGATCCAAACGATCGGCTTCAGCCCGAATCGGTTGCCGCGAAGATTGCCCTTCGACTCCTTGTCTTCCTCAACGCTCTTCTTCATCTCCTTGAGCGCGGCGTCGACGTCCTCATCGGGCCACAGTCGCGTGAATTCTGCTCGTGCGCGATCGTCTTCGCCCTTCAATACCCGATAGCGCGGCGATTCCGGGAGGAACAGCGCGATGCCGCCATAGACGGCCGCGGGGATGACTCCGACCAGGAACATCCAGCGCCAGGCCTCCAGCCCCAGCCAGAATTTCGCTGCCGCGCCCCCGGCGGCGGCGGCGAAGATCGAGTCCGAGAGCAGCGCGGCGAAGATACCGAGCGTGATCGCCAACTGCTGGAGTGATGCGAGCCGTCCGCGCAGAGCCTTGGGCGAGATCTCGGCTATGTACGCGGGCGCGACCACGGAGGCGATGCCAATACCGAGACCGCTAATCAGGCGCCAGATAATGAAGAGCCAGACATCCGGCGCGTAGCCCGCGCCAATGGCACTGACGAAAAACAGGATCGCGGCGACCACCATGGTCGGGATCCGGCCGAAGCGATCGCCGATTCGCCCGCCGAGAACGGCCCCGATTGCGCAGCCGAGCAGCGCGCTGGCGACGGCGAGGCCCGTGAGCGTTTTCGTCAGGTCGAACTGAGCCGAGATCGGATCGACTGCCCCGTTGACCACCGAGGAGTCGAATCCGAAGAGAAATCCCCCGATAGCCCCAGCAATTGCTAGGCCGATTATTTTGGCGTTTGACGCCTTTTTCGTTGTTGCCATAAACCAACTCTTCGCCGGTTTTGGCTCTCGATCAACCGCCTTGACTGGCTCCGCATAATTTCCTAGGCGACGTCACACCGCGCGCTTTGCGCGCCGCTTTCGTGTGGCCAGGAGCGCGATTGCGCGCCAACCGAGCAGGAACACTCCGAGCACGACAGCCGCGACGATCACGAAGCTCACCTCGATGCCCTGGTTGCTGGCGACGCGAAGGAGCATCCCCAGAGCGACCGTCACTATCCAGATGCCGATTCCGTTCCAGAACACGCGAAATGGATGCCGCCAGCCGCGCGTCACGATGTGCCCGACCACGAGCCCGACCAGGAACGGCCACAGTGTGGTGAAGATACCGGTGATGCCGAGGTTTTCCCCGTGGCTCACTCGACCGATGAGCACGAATACCAGGACGAGGACGACGTCGAAGAATTGCGCGAGGCGGGCGGAGAATCGCAGGGGGTTCATCCTCAGAGCCTAAATGTGCCACCTGCACCCCACCCGTGCTTGGGAATGCACTGGCGGTCGCCCCACGCGGTCTCGACGAGGGGTAGGCTTCCGCGTACCGAAGCCATCCGTGCTTCCGAGGGAGGGATGCCCTATGGCAGACAAATCGCCTAAGAAGAACAGCGCAAAGACCGCTGCTTCCAAGTCTCTTAAAGAGAAGCGTGCTGAGAAGAAGACCAAGTCTGCTTCGAAGAACAACGGATAGCGTCTTTGGCGTAACTTCGCGAGCCGGGCCCACACGGGCCCGGCTCGTTCTCATTTAAAGCTTGGATCAACGAGTGCTCCGGACGAAGCGAACGATCTGCTCATCGGTCGGCCGAGGCACCTCGGGACCGACGCCGCCTGGGCGCCAGCCACTGCGCGGCTCCTCACTGTTCAGGCGAGGAGTTCGTCGAGGCGCTCGAAGCCCTCGGTCACGCCCTGCGCCATCCCGCTGGCGACCATCGCGTCCCGGTCCTCCACCGACTGGTAGACGGCGTGACCGAACACTCGGGTCTTGCCGCCGAGATCCTCGAAGGTCACGGACTCGAGGCTCACGTGCCCCGGCGCACCCTCGTACTCGAAGGTCTGGATGATCCGCTCGTGCGGCTGCACGCTGTGGAAGCAGCCGTGGAAACCGAAGACTCCGCCGTCCGGCGAGGTGTGGACATACGCCCATTCGCCGCCGTTCCGGAGATCGAATTTGCCGACCTCCATCTCGTACCCGCGCGGGCCGAGCCACTGCGCGATCAGGTCGGGTTGCGTGTATGCCCGGTAAACGTCGGCAATCGGCGCATCGAGAACTCGCTCGATGTCGACGACCTGCTCGCCCGGCTGGGCGGTGATGGTAGTTGAATTACTCATTTCTGTTCTCCTTGCTTCATTGCGGTGAGGAGCGAGTCGAGCTGGCGGAACTGCCGCTCGGCCTCGAGGCGATAGGTGTCGATCCACGCGGTGAGGGACTCGAGGGCCGCCGGATCGAGATGACACGGACGCTGCTGGCCGTTACGCGTTCGCGTGATGAGGCCGGCACTCTCGAGCACCTGGATGTGCTTTGAGACGCCCTGCTTCGACATCGCGAACGGCTCGGCAAGCTCGTTCACCGTGGCGGAACCCCGCGACAGGCGGGCGATCAACGCGCGCCGTACGGGGTCGGCGAGCGCGAGAAACGCGCGGTCGAGCCGCGCATCCACCGACTCGTTCTGCTTCATAATCAACCTATCGCTTTATCAACCCTTTAGTTGATCATACCAAGGTAAGCCCGGTCGAGCCCGTTGTCAACCAACGGGGCGTCCTCCGCAAGCGTTGTAGCGTTACAGGCATGACCGACTGGCGCAATGCCGCATCCGAAGAAGCCCAGGCGGACCTCGATCGACTGGCCCAGGTGACCATCGGTTTCGCCGAGAGTCTTCTCGACGAGGACGGCGATTTCCTGCCGTTCCCGATCGTGATCAGGTCGAACGGCGAGGTGACTCGCGTCGGCACTCCCCCCATGCCCGAGACCGCCGACGCCGAGGACGTCGTGACCCGCATCGTCACGCTGTTCCGGGATCGGGCGACCTCGATCCGCGCGCTCGCCATCGGAGTCAACGGGCGAGCTCCGAACCGCGACCTCGACGCGATCGAGGTGCGGCTCGAACACCACGACGGCGTCAGCCTGACCCTGCTGGTTCCCTACCGACGCGATCCGCTCGATGACAGCTTCGAGTACGAGGCACCCGTCGTGCGCGAGCGCGAAGCGGTCATCTGGGCGTAACCGCGCTACACCGCAGCGACATGCAGGATGATCGCGTTCATGAGTTGCGGTCGGGCGAGCGCGTCGGCGGGCGTCCTGCTCGCCGGTCCATCACGCGATGCGTCATAACTCCTCCGCGCCCGGGCCATAACGCCTCCGCTCCGGGGTCATAACTCCTCCACGCCCGGGTCATAACTCCTCCGCGCCGGGGTCATAACGCCTCCGCGCCGGTTCATAACTCCTCCTAATTGAGGAAGCGGGGCCGACCAACCCGCGACAATCCGCCACTTCGCACCCGCCGCGGACACAACCAGGAGGAGTTATGAACACGGGCGGTCTGACGTATCGCCGACAGTGGGTCTCGATACGGCCACGGACGCCTACTCGACTGGCAGGAGAACCACGGACGCCTACTCGGCCAGCAGGAGAACCGCGGACGCCTACTCGGCCAGCAGGAGAACCGCGGGCGGCCTGCTCCCCCGGCGGCAACCCAGGGAGGGCCTACTCGACCGACCGGGTGCGAGCCTTCATGAAGTCGTTCGCGTAGTCGAGGTAGGCCTGCGTAATGCGCGCCTTCGCGACCTCCGGGCCGATGGTTCCGGCGAGAAGGTCGGCGAGCGGATCCCACCAGATGCTGCGTCCGATGGCGAAGCCGACATAGCCCGAGAGCGGTGCCGCGACTTCGAGCCAGTGGTCGAGGTCTTCCCTGCTGGAATGACGGCCGAGAACGATGCAGTCGGCGGTGCGCCCGTCGCGACGGGCGAGGTCGGCGACGGCAGCGGCATCCTCCACCCGGTCCATGCCTTCGACCTTCCAGAGGGCCGGGTCCGCGCCGTTGTCCTGAAGATAGCTGATGACCTCGAGGGTGAGGCGAGGGCGAAGCTCGTCGTCGTAGCGTCTTGGGTCGCCCCCGACCGACTTCAGGTCGTCGTCACCTGCCGGCACGAGCAGCTCGACAATGAGCTGGCGGCCCGCCGACGCCGCCCACTCGGAGACGCGCTTGAGCGTTGCCGCCTGGCCTGCGCGATCCACGGCCGGAAGCGACGGGTTGTCCCGAATCAGAACCTTCGCGTGATCGGTGCGGAAGAGTTCCGCGTGCCGCTGCCAGTCGTCGCCGTAAGCGAATTCGAACCAGTCCTTGCCGCTCGCCTCCAGCGGCATCGAGAGGTTGATGCGACCATCGGAATCCTGGGCCAGCTCGGCAACCTCTGTCCCGTACTCCTCATCGACGAGGATGCCGGCCTGGGCTCCGTCGGGCAGCCGGTCGGTCGCATCCACCAGGGCTTCGTACACGAGCATCTTGTCGGCGCGGATGCGAGCCGACTGTTCCTGCGTCGGCGGCTCGGTCAGCTGGTACAGCTGCTTTTCGAGACTGTCGCGATGGTCGTCGGCGAGGATCAGGAGGGCACGCTGCGAGGTAGTCATCGATCCAAGTCTGACGGTCGCCAGCCGCCCGCGCTACCCACTACAGACACTCGCGGGCCGTTACCAGGGGATGACTCCGCCGCGATCCTCGAAACGCCCGGTGGGTCCGTCCGCGCCGATCGTGGCGAGACGCACTATGGCATCCGTCCCCTCCTCGACCGTTTGCGTTCCGGAATTGTTGTTCAAATCGGTCGCCGTGTAGCCGGGGTCGACCACGTTGACCCGAAACTCCGGAAACGCCTTCGCATACTGCAGCGTGAGCATCGCAACGGCGGACTTCGATGACGGATAGCTGAGCGCGATGAGCTGTGACTCCAGGCGCTTGGGATCGGTCACGATGCCGAAAGAGCCGAGCCCGCTCGACACGTTCACGATGACGGGAGCATCGGATTCGCGAAGCAGCGGCAGCATGGCGTGCGTCACCCGGACGATCCCGAACACGTTGGTCTCGAAGACGCTGCGGATCGCATCGGCCGTGACCTCCCCCGCTGGGATCCTGCCGCCCGCGATTCCCGCATTGTTGATCAACACGTCGAGCTTGCCGTCGCGACGCTTGATGTCTGCGGCCGCGGCATCCACCGACTTGTCGTCCGTCACGTCGAGCTGCAGGAACCGAGCGCCGATCACGTCGGCGGCGGCACGTCCGCGCTTCGGGTCGCGGGCGCCGAGGTAGACATTGTGGCCGTGCTCGACAAGCCGACACGCGGCCTCGAAGCCGAGGCCCTTATTCGCTCCGGTGATGAGTGTGATCGTCATGGCTTTAGTTTCTCCCAACCGAGGCGCGATTATTTGGATATCTCCTCCAACTGGGAAGGGAACTCCGTTCACATTTCATATAGTGATGCTCGTGACCGATGACGACCACCCCTCACTTTCGAGCTCGACCGTATCCACTACGCCGACAGCGCCGCAACCAACCGCCGCCGCCCGAGACCTGTCCCACCGCGACCTGACGCTGGACTTCGCCAGGGTGCTCTGCGTGATCCTCGTCGTCATCACTCACCTGCTCCTGGTCGGCATCGGGCGAAACGCCGCCGGCCAGATCACGGTCGCGCGCACGCTCGAACTGCAGCCCTGGTTCAACGGCCTGAGCTGGGGCGGACAGATCATGCCGCTGTTCTTCGTCGTCGGCGGGTTCGCGAGCCTGACCGCGTGGCGCAGCGCGGTTCGCAGGGGCGGTACCGCGACAGAGTACGTTCGCGGTCGGGTCATTCGGCTCGCGCTACCGACGCTGCCGCTGTTCATCTTCTACGTGATCGTCATCGGTGCCGCGATTCTCGCCGGCGTCGACCCCTCGTTCCTGCAGGGCATCACGACCGGCGCCGGGTCGCCGCTCTGGTTCATCGCGGCCTATGTACTCGTCCAGGCATGCGTTCCGATCATGGCTGGATTCCACCAGCGGTCGCCGAAACTGACCCTGCTCATCCTGCTGGCCGGTGCCATCGTCGTGGACGTCATCCGGTACAGCACGGGCGTCATCGAGGTTGGACTCATCAGCCTCGCCTTCGTCTGGCTCTTCATCCAGCAGGTCGGATTCTGGTACGCCGATGGCTGGTTCTCTCGCCGGGCGTGGTGGCAGCTTGTCCTGATCGCAGTGCTTTGCTACGTCGCTCTCGTGCCGCTGACGACGATCGGCACCTACTCCGCCGACATGCTCAGCAACCTGAATCCGCCCACGATTCCACTGATCGTGCTCGCCGTGGCGCAGGCCTGTGTGCTTCGGCTGCTCCAGCGCCCACTCGCGGCACTCATGCGAACGCGTGGTGCGCAGGGATTCGTCTACCTCGCCGGCACCCGGCTGATGACGATCTATCTCTGGCACCTGCCCCTCATCATCGCGCTGTCGGGACTCTGCCTGATCGTCCCCGGCGCGCTGCCGGAGCCCGCGAGTGCGGCCTGGTGGTGGACGCGCATCCCGTTCTTCCTGGTGGTGCTCATCGGGCTGTACGGGATCTCGTTCCTTGTCGGCCGCTTCGAACGCCCACGCACCTTCACGACGACGCCGTCGGCCCTCGCCGTCGGGATCGCCGCGGCGCTGACCTTCATCCCTGCATTCGCGGTCCTCGAGTGGTTTCTCGACTTCGACTTCGCGGTGCTCGGCGCAGTCTGCATGGCCGCCTCGGTGCTGCTGCTCGGTTGGCGCCCATGGTCGACCTCGCAGCGGAGTCTCGAGCGAAAGACGGCTCTGCTCTCGTAGCTTTACGGTCACTGTCGCGGCGCCCCTCGCGCAGTGTCGGAGGAATAGGCCAGACTGGGGAATACGTCCGCGACCGGGACGCTTACCTATTCAGCCTGCACGACGCCGTGCGCTTCCTGTGCCAATTCTTTGGACACACTGACAATCGGGGACCTGCCATGACTGACACTGCCCAACTGACCACCGCCGAACCGACCGGCACGGAATCAACCGCCACAGAACCGACCACCGCTGATGCAGCCAACACGGACGAGTCAATGAGCGCACGCAACCGCTTCGTCATCGGGCTGCTCATGATCTCGACGTTCATCGTCATCCTGAACGAGACGATCATCGGCGTCGCGATTCCGCAGTTCATCACGGTGTTCAAGATCGACGCCGACGCGGCCCAGTGGCTGAGCACCGCGTTCATGTTGACCATGGCCGTTGTCATCCCGATTACGGGCTTCCTGCTGCAGCGTTTCAACACCCGACCGGTCTTCATCGCGGCCATGTCGTTCTTCAGCGCTGGCACCGTGCTGGCCGCACTGGCTCCCGGTTTCGAGGTGCTGCTCGTGGCGCGCGTTGTGCAGGCCTGCGGAACCGCCATCATGTTCCCGCTCCTCATCACGACGGTCATGACGCTCGTGCCGCCGGCGACCCGTGGACGCACGATGGGCAACATCTCGATTGTGATCTCGGTGGCTCCGGCGATCGGGCCATCCATCTCCGGCCTCATCCTTAACACCTTCGGCAACTGGCAGTGGATGTTCATCCTCGTCGCGCCTATCGCCATCGCCGCGCTGATCTTCGGTGCGATTCGCGTGAAGAACGTGACAACGCCCAAGAAGACGAAGTTCGACGTGCTTTCGGTAATCCTTTCCGCGTTCGGATTCGGTGGCCTTGTCTACGGAATCAGCAACCTCGGCACGGCCACCGCCAGCACCATAGGGCTCGAGGGCTGGCTGCCGCTCGGAGTCGGAGCGGTCGGCATCGCCGCATTCATCCTTCGCCAGCTGTCCCTGCAGAAAAGGGATGACGCCCTCCTCGACCTGCGCACCTTCAAGTCGTCGACGTTCAGCTTTTCGATCGCGATGCTCGTGGTGAGCATGATGGCGTTCTTCGGCACCATCATCGTGCTCCCGATCTTCATGCAGTCGGTGCTCGGGATCAGCGTGCTGCAGACCGGACTCGTACTCCTGCCCGGCGGCCTGTTGATGGGATTCCTCGCTCCGTTCGTCGGACGCTTCTACGACAGGCACGGACCGACCGGGCTGCTGACCACCGGCGCGATCATCACGAGCCTCACCTTCTGGCTGATGACGATGATCAACGCCGACACCTCGGTGTGGTGGGTCTTCGTCGCCTACCTCGCACTGAGCGTCGGACTTGCGCTGCTGTTCACACCGCTGTTCACCGCAAGCCTCGGCTCACTGCCGGAGTCGCTGTATTCGCACGGCAGCGCGATCGTCGGCACGGTGCAGCAGGTTGCGGGTGCAGCCGGTACCGCGCTGCTCGTGACGGTGTTGTCGGCGCACCAGATCCATCCATCGCCGATCCTGCCTGCGACGGCGGCCTCGACGGCAATCGGTGTGCACTACGCCTTCCTGGTCGCGGCGATCATCTCGGTACTCGCGATCCCGGCCGCATTCTTCGTGCGTCCGCCGCTGCCGACCGCTGGCGCTGCCGCCCCCGTGGGGCACTAGCCCTCGCCCTTCCCGAGGAGGATGGGCCCTTCCCGAGGAGGATGGGCCTTTCACGAGGACGATGGGGCGCCTCGCGAGGAGGATGGGTGCATGGCGACGATCCGCAGCTCCGGCATCCTGCTCTGGCGGATGCGCGACAGCCGCCTCGAGGTCTTCATCGCGCACATGGGCGGACCATTCTGGGCGAGGAAGGATGCCGCGGCCTGGTCGATCCCGAAGGGCGAGCACCCGGGCGAAGAGGATGAGCTCGCGGCCGCGGCGCGCGAGTTCGCAGAGGAGATCGGCGTACCCGCTCCCGCGCTCGACTATGTGCGGCTTGGCGAGTTCAGGCAGTCGTCGGGAAAGATCATCGTCGCGTTTGCCGCCGAGTCCGACCTCGAGGTAACCGAGGTGCGGAGCAACACGTTCGTGCTCGAGTGGCCGCCGCACTCCGGCCGCCAGCAGGAGTTCCCCGAGATCGACGACGCTCGCTGGTTCCCGCTTGAGGAGGCCAGGATCAAGCTGGTGAAGGGACAACTCCCGATCCTCGGCGCCCTGGAAAGACAGGCGCCGGGACCGGGTACGGAACCGAGTTAGTTCTCGGGGATCCAGTTGAACTCGTCAGGGTCGGGGCCCGTGCGCTCGTTCTTGTTGAGAGCCGTGATCGCGACAAGGTCATCCTTGGTCAGCTCGAAGTCGAAGATCTCGAAGTTCTCGACGACGCGACTGTGAGTGACCGACTTCGGGAACACGATGTCGCCGCGCTGGATGTGCCAGCGCAGGGTGACCTGGGCCGTGGTCTTGCCGACGCGATCGGCGATGTTCTGGATGACCGGGTCGCCGAGCACCTTGCCCTGCGCGATCGGTGACCACGCCTCGGTCGCGATGTCGTTGTCGAAGTCGAAGGCCCGCACGTCATCCTGGGTCAGGTACGGGTGCGCCTCGATCTGGTTGACCGCGGGCACTGTGTCGGTCTGGTCGAGCAGTCGACGGATGTGATCTGGCTGGAAATTCGAGACGCCAATCGCCCGAACGCGTCCGGTCTTGTGGATCTCCTCCAGCGCCTTCCACGTCTCGACGAAGTCGCCGACGGCGGGAAGGGGCCAGTGGATCAGGAACAGGTCGAGATAGTCGAACCCGAGCGCCTCAAGGGTTCCGTCGAACGCCTTCAGCGCGGCGTCGTGCGCGTGGAAACCGTTGTTGAGCTTGCTCGTGACGAAGATGTCTTCACGCTTGAGGCCGGAGCCCCGCACCGCGAGACCGACCTCCTTTTCGTTGCCGTACATCTCGGCGGTGTCGATGTGGCGGTAGCCGACCTCGAGGGCATCCAGGGTCGCCTTCTCGGTCTCCGCCGGCTCGATCTGGAAGACTCCAAAGCCGAGCTGGGGGATCTCCACGCCATTGTTCAGGGTGATGTTGGGCACAGATGTCATGCTTCTACGCTACGCCGGCCGCCTCCACGTTCGCCCGATACGCTGTCATCGTGAGCTCACTTCCCCGCAGCACCCCAGAGTCCCAGAACGTCTCAGCGTCGGCAATCAGCGATTTCGCCACAGCCCTCGGCGGGCTCGACAGCGTGCACAGCATGATGGTCCTGCGACACGGCAAGGTCGTGGGCGAACAGTGGTGGACTCCGGGCGGTCCGGACATCCCGCACGTCATGTGGTCGCTCAGCAAGAGCTTTACGAGTACCGCCGTCGGGCTCGTGATTTCGGATGGGTTGCTGAGCCTCGACGACAGGATCGTCGATCTGCTGCCCGAGGATGTCCCCGCCGAAATCGACGCGAACCTCGCTGCGCTCTCGGTGCGACACCTCCTCACCATGACCAGCGGCCACGCGTCGGAATCCCTTCCCGACAGTGACCGTGGCGCCGACACCAATTGGGCCCGCCACGCACTCGCACAGCCTCTCGAGTTCGAGCCGGGATCCCGCTTCGTCTACAACAGCGGCGCCACCTACCTGCTGTCCGCGATCGTGCAGCGGCTCACCGGCGAGACCGTGCTCGACTACCTGACGCCGCGCATTTTCGAGCCCCTCGGGATCACCGGACCCACCTGGGAGCAGTCGCCCCAGGGAATCACCGTCGGTGCGTGGGGACTCTCGATCCGCACCGAGGACGTCGCCAGGTTCGGTCAGCTCTACCTTCAGCACGGGCAGTGGGAGGGCGCGCAGCTTGTGCCGGCCGACTGGGTCAGCCAGGCAACCTCCCGGCAGGTCTCGAACGAGGGCTCATCGGACCAGCCCGACTGGATCCAGGGCTACGGCTTCCAGTTCTGGCAGTGCAGGTTCGGCGCGTTCCGCGGCGACGGCAAGGACGGGCAGTTCTGCATCGTGATGCCGGAGCAGGATGCGGTGGTCGTCCTGACGGCTGAGCTCACCGACATGCGAGCTGAACTCGATCTTGTCTGGGCTCACATCTTGCCCGGCATGCAGTAAGCCATCATTGACACATGGCTGATAGCGCAAACTTCGAACTCCGTACCTACACCGCGAACGAGGGCAAACTCGACGCGCTCCTGACTCGCTTCCGCGATCACACGCTCGCGATCTTCGCGAGTCACCAGATGGAGAGCGTCGGCTACTGGATCCAGTCCGAGATCCCGAACACGCTGCTCTACGTGCTGCGCCACTCCGGCGACCCGAAAGAGAACTGGGCGGCAATGCAGGCCGACCCGATCTGGATCTCGGCAAAGGCGGCGTCCGAGGTCGACGGCCCGCTCGTTGCCCGCGTCGACTCGATTTTCATGACACCTACGGATTTCTCCGCTATTAGCTGAGTGATCACTATGCTTCGAGCATGATCCCGAACATCAACTATTGGGCCGTGGTCGTAGCAACACTGTCGACGATGGTCGTCGGATCCATTTGGTACACCCCAAAAGTCTTTGGCAACTACTGGATGCGCGCCGCGAAGGTGACGCCGTCCGGTAGGGCCAGCGATGCCGTCGGGCCGATCATCACCACCGTGATCGTCAGTTTCATTACGGCCTGGGTCCTGGCCGGCGCCGTGTTCATCGCGCAGAGCTTCTACGGCGGAAGCTTCCTGGTGAACGCGATCGTCACAGGCATCCTGCTCTGGGCCGGATTCACCGCCGCGCGTTTCGTCACCCACGACGCGTTCGACCAGCGCCCGAGCGGGCTCACCATCCTGAACCTCGCCCACGAACTGGTCACCATCGTGGTCATGGCCGTCATCATCGGAGTCTGGCCGCCGAGCTAGCCCGCGATGAACTTCGCGTAGGCCTTCGCTGCGCGCTCGAAGCCGGCGTGCTGGGCCTTGGTTGCCGCGGCAAAGTGCTCTGGCACGATCGTCGTGCCCTTCTGTGCTCGCCGCCACGTTCCGATCACCTCGCCCCTCGCCACGATGAGGGGAAGGAAGATCCCGTTCTTTCCCGGCACGATTCGGCTCGAGTTCTCTTCCGCCAGCGCCAACGACCGGTCCTGGTAGCCGAGCAGGTACTCGTCGAAACCGGGCAGGGCGTGCACGGCGGCCGTGCTCCCGGATGCCGCGGCATCCAGCTCGCTCGTCGCGATCCAATAGCTCACCCCGTCCAGCGTCAGCTCGGTCAGTTCGCCCGACGCTGCAGCGGTCGCCGCCCGGGCATCCGCGAGTGTCAGCTTGGTCCACCAGGCGAGATCGCGAACCGTCGCGGGGCCGTGCCCCGCGAAGTAGCGCAGCGCAAACTCGCGAAGGGATTCGTCCCGATCGGGTTCCCGGGACTTCGAGATCCACTCGTCCACAAGAACCAGCGCCTGTTGCGTTCCGCGCGGTGGCCCCCAGCAGATCAGCTGCCGTTGGCAGAGGAAGAAGATCACGTGGTAGCCGCGCTGGCCCTCGGCCGAGATTCCGTGGCGCTCGAGCAGTTTCATGAACTCGTCGCGGGTGGCCGATCCCCCGCCTGCGAGCTCGCGTGCCACGAGCTTTTCCGCACTGTCGAGCGTCGCCTGGTCGAGGCCCAGATCACGAAAGCGCGTGGATGCGGCCCGCAGCATCCGCGCCGAAGTCAGCCCCAGCATCCAACGCAGGTCTTCGGCCGGGACCAGGTGAAGGGTCCCGCGCATGGGAAGAGTGCGAACGACCTCGCCCGACTCGAGCGCGGCCAATACGTCACTGCGGGTAGCGCCGGGCGTTCGGAGCCCCACCGCCCACAGGGACTGCGCGAAGTCCTGGGCCTGGGTCGCGAGGAGGTGCCGCACTGTGTCGGCGACGGTCGCGCTGGCGGTGGCCGCGCTGGCGGTGGCTGTGCTGGCTGCGGTCGTGCTGGCCGCGGTCGTGCTTGCCGCCCCCTCGATGCGCTGGGTGCGAAGCCGCAGGCGAAGCACCTCCCTCGGGGACACATCGATCGCCATGCGCCCAGTATCCCGCGCACCCCCGACCGCGCCGTACAGCCCGCCGCCCTCACCGCACGCACTCCCGTGATCGCACGCCCCACGTCGCCAGCGCTCCCGTGCCCACGTCGCCAGCGGCAATGTCAATCGGGGTCAATGCGGTCAATCGGGGCATCCGCGGACGCCCCGATTGACCGCATTGACCCCGTAAGTGACTGCGTGAGCGCCGCCGTGAGTCCGCGGACGGCCCCGTGTGCCGCCCGCCACGGTGCACCTGTTCGCCCTGCGAGAACCGGGCCGTATTTGTTAGCACTCTCCACCCCCGAGTGCTAGATTTATCAACGTTGAGCCGGTACGACTCAACTTTGAGAATCACATTGTCGAGCCGAGGTTCGACGAGGAGGAGTTGAGCACAATGGCAGTACTTTTCAAGATGCCGATCGATCTCTACCGCGACGGCGATCACTACACACTGACCGCCGACCTGCCCGGAATCGACCCGGGATCGGTTGATCTCGATGTCGACGGCCAGCTTCTGACCATCCGCGCCGAGCGCACCGCGCCGAGCGTCGAGGGCGCACGCTGGCTCGCTCGCGAGAACCGCAGTGGATCGTTCCTGCGCCGCCTCACCCTCGGTGAGGGCGTTGACCGCGAGAACATCAGTGCCACCTACGACGCGGGCGTCCTGAGCGTGACCATCCCGGTGGCCGAGAAGGCTATGCCGCGGAAGATCCAGATCGCGACCGCACAGAAGGCCACGTCCGCGGGCGCAGCGCCAAGGAAGGCCACGGCGAAGGCCTCGGTCAAGCCAGCAGCGTAGTTCCCACCACCCTGGGGATCGGGATGCCGCGACGAGAAATCGTCGCGGCATCCGTCGTTAACCTCCGCCGAGCATGAGCTGACGAGACTAGCGCTTCTGAAGGTTCAGGCGAAGAACTCCCGCAGGATCGGAACGAGCACATCGAGCGCGACAGCGTGGCTCTGTCCTTCGACCGTTAGGCGCCGCGCGTTCGGAATGGCGTCGCCGAGTGCCATGGATGCCGCGGCCGCCCAGTTGGGGCTGATGCCGCCATCCATCGCGAGCGTCGGAACCGTGATCCTGCCGAATCGCGCGACCGGAATGGTTCCGTCGCCGGCGAGCCCGAGGTCGTAGGGAAGGGTGTGCGCGAGCGCGACCATTGCCGGCCAGAACGGGGCGTGCGTGAGTGCCTCGGGATCCGACATCCCTGTTCCGCGGAGAAACGCTTTGACGGCGGATTCCGGGTCGCCGGCGTCGAGGCTGGGCTGCACGTCGTCCATCGGATTCGGTCCATCGAGCTCGGGAACATACGGCGGCTCGTAGACGGCGAGCTTCAGGATGTTCGCGCCCCGCGCCGCGGCCTCGAGCGAGACGATCGCGCCGGAAGAGTGCCCGTACGCGTACGCGGATCCGCCGACGGCCTCGATCACGGCGCCCAGGTCTTCCGCCTCGCGCTCGATCGACCACGGCAACGTGTCGCCGCTGTCGCCACGGCCGCGGCGATCCCAGCTGACGACGGTGTAGCGGTCGGTCAACAGCGGCACGAACTCCGCAGCGCCCTGCCGCGTGCTCAGTGCCCCACCGGTGACCACCAGCGCGGGGCCGGATCCCGCCCGGTCGAACGCGATGGTTGTGCCGTCTGCGGACTTCGTCGTCTCGGTCATCCTGACATTGAACACCCGCGGGTGCTCGACGTGCCATAGTCGGAAGGTGATCAAGGCATACTCGGCCGCGCAGATCCGGGCGGCAGAAGCACCTCATCTCGCGGGCGGCGAGCCGCTGATGACGCGGGCCGCGGCCGGTCTTGCGGCCGAAATCCGCGGGCTCGGGGGCCACCGCATCCTGCTGCTCGTCGGGTCAGGAAACAACGGAGCGGACACCCTTTGGGCGGGAGCAGAGCTGGCAGGCAGCGGACTGGATGTCGCCCTCGTCCCGACCTCGGATCACCCGAACCAGCCCGCGCTCGACGCCGCCCTCGCCGCAGGGGCACAGCTGCGGTCGCCCGCTCTCGCGGCTCGCCTCGCGGAGTCTGTCGACGTCATCGTGGACGGCATCCTCGGCATAGGCGCCAACGCCAGCCCGGCGCTGCGGGGCACTTCACGCGAGGTGGTCGCGGCCATCCAACGATCCGCTTCGCAGGCGAAGATCGTCGCGGTCGACATCCCGAGCGGCATCAATCCGGATGACGGAAGCGTTCCCGACCCGACCGTGCTGAGCGCGGACCTCACCGTGACGTTCGGAGGCTACAAGGCCGGGCTGTTCCTCGCGCCGGCCTCGGCCTTCACCGGCGAGGTGCGGTTGATCGACGTCGGGCTTAGCGCCGATCTCGAGGCGATGACGCCGACGCTCACCATTCAGTAGGCCGGGCGCTCGCCTGCTTACCCCCACAGGTCAGTTGTTGTTGATCCAGCAGTCGAGCTCACGATCGTCGATGCTCGTCCACAGCGTCTGCGTGGGCGGCTCGGCGAACGCCTCGTGCCCCGGCGTGGCCCTCACCACTACTGCGCACCTGGTCGCACCGATCTTCTTGAGCGCCGCGAGTCCCGGATAGGGAGCGCCCTTGGCTCCCGCCATGGTGAGCGAAGTCACCATCGTCCAATCGGCGCCGCCGGTGCAGTCCGCGTAGGTGGTCTGTGCGCCATCCGGACCGTTGTTCGCCGGGTCGTCCTCGCACAGCGCGAATCTCTTGGGCGTGGACTTCAGGGTCGCTACCAGCGTCGAGAAGCGGGTCGGCAATTGCGCCAGCCTCGGCTCGCCGACGCCACTCCCGATCGCGATTTCCGCGAGGTCACAGCGCACCCAGCGCGCCCCGGAGTCCCACTCCTTGACGCTCGGAAGGAAGGTCAGGGGAACGAGCAGCGGCGCGCCTGTCGTTGAGCCAACCAGCGCATCCCGCGCCGTTCGGCAGGTGTCGCTCGCCGCGGTCACGATGGTGCTCGAAACCACGCCGTCGCTCCCGACTATCGATGAACCCGGCTTTTGCGGCAGGGATCGGACGGCATAGGTGTACGACTGGTGGGCGGCGCTGCACGACACTGCCGGCGCACCCTCCCAGTCCGAGGATCCGGTCGCGGCCCCGTACGTCGTCGTCCAGCAGGATCCGACCTTTGGCGCCGGTGCGGCATCGGCGACGCTCGAGGACGAGCATCCACTGGCCGCAAACGCGACCGCGAGGATGCCAACCAGCGTCGCAAAAACCGGCCATTTTTTCGAAAATGCCAAGGGGCGGGAATCCTTCCAGGAAGTGCCTGAGGCAGAAGACTACAGAGGTTGTTTGTACGTGATCGAATAGAGGGATGCAGATCGCTGAACCGGTCACTCCACAATTTGTCATGTCGGCGGACGGCCTCAAGATCGCGACCTACGAGTGGGGCGCGGCGGATGCGCCCACCGTCGTCGCGGTACACGGGTTCGCCTCGGGTGCCCTTCTCAACTGGCAGGCGACGGGATGGGTGCGTGACCTCACTCGCGCCGGATTCCGGGTGATCGCCCTCGACCAGCGTGGACACGGCGCAAGCGACAAGCCGCACGACCCGGCCAGTTACACGATGGCGCTGCTGATCGATGACCTTCTCGCCGTCACGGACACGTACATGATCGACGACACGCAATTCGCCGGCTACTCGCTCGGTGCGCGAGTCGGCTGGCAGGCCGCGCTCGACCTGCCGGATCGGATCACGCGCGCCGTCCTTGGCGGAATTCCCGACGGCGATCCGCTCACGCGGTTTCGGATTGACCAGGCACGCGCGTTCCTTGCGGACGGGATCGAGGTCGAGGATCGCCTGACGCAGGCGTATCTGAGCATGGCCGGCGGCATCCCGAACAACGACCTGCACGCGCTCATCGCGCTGGTCGAGGGGATGCGCGGCGGCGTCCAGCCCGATCCCGCGAACCCACCCTCGCAGCCGATACTGTTCGCGACCGGCAGTGAAGATCGCATCATCGAAGCGTCACGGTCTCTCGCGACCGCGGCGCCGCACGGGACGTTCTTCGAGATCCCGGGGCGCAACCACTTCAATGCCCCGACGTCGAAACACTTCCGGGATGCGGCGCTGGGTTTCCTCAGCAACTAGCTGCGGCTTTGCCGGTGGCCAGTCAGCCCGTACCCGGCTCGCGTCGAGCCAGCACACACCCGGCTGACATACGGTCGAGGGGAGCCATCTGGCATCCCGTGATGCGCCCGACCGGGCGGCTCGATCCCCACTGAAAGGTACAGTTCCATGACCGACTCCCCCACCGTCGTGCTCGTCCACGGCGCATTCGCCGACGCATCCGGCTTTGCCGCAATCATCCACGAGCTCGAATCCGACGGCCTCACAGTTAGGGCACCGGCCAATCCACTTCGCAGCCTGTCGACCGACTCAGAGGCCCTCAAGGCGTACGTCGGCGCGATCGAGGGTCCCGTCGTCCTCGTCGGCCACTCTTACGGCGGCGCAGTCATCACGCAGGCTTCGGCCTCGCTCGATAACGTCGTCGGCCTGGTCTATTTCGCGGCATTCGCCCTCGAGGTCGGCGAAGACTGCCTGAGCGTCCAGGCGCCGTTTGCCCCGACGATGCTCGGGACCACGGCTCGGACCACGTCGTACGAGGCTGTCGGCAGCCCTGGCGGACCCGACATCACCATCGATCACGCCGGATACCGCGAGACTTTCGCGGCCGACCTCCCTGCGGACGTCGCCGAGGTCATGGCCGTAACGCAGCGCGCGGTTGCCGCGGCGGCCCTCGGCGAACCGGCCAGCGCGGCCGGCTGGAAGACCAGGCCATCGTGGTACCTCGTCTCTGCGGACGACAATTCGGTCAGCCCCGAGGTCCAGCACTTCTTCGCGGAGCGCATGGGTGCGACGACCGAGACCATCCCGGGGTCCCACGTCGCCTTCATCGCGAACCCGGCTGCCGCAGCAGCACTCATCAAGAGGGCGGTCGCCGCCGTCAGCTAGTACCGACGCCAGCTAGTACCGATTGGTGTCGATCGGGCCATGGCTTGCTCGTCATAGAGGTGTCAGTATCAATGGATCGGAAGGAATTCCCATGCAGTACTCACTCCTCGTCGTGGCGCAGGAAGCCGACACCGCCGGCGTCACGGAAGAACAGCTGGCCTGGGGCCGTGCCGCGTTCGACGACTACGCCAAGTCGCTCGATGCCGCGGGCGTCCTGTTGACCGCCGACATCCTGCAGCCCGTCGCGGCGTCGACGACCATCCGCGTTCGGGATGGCGCGACCACGGTTCAGGATGGCCCCTTCGCCGACACCAAGGAACGCCTGAACGGCACGTTCGTAATCGACGTCCCGGATTTGGATGCCGCCATCGCCTGGGCCGAAAAGTGTCCGGGCGCGCAGTATGGCGCCGTCGAAATCCGCCCGTCGGCGATCGTCTTCCAGGACGGCGCCTGGCACAGCCTGGTGTAACAGAACACGCGATGACGGCCACGCAGGCAACCGCGGAGGGAGTCGCCCGCACTTCGTACGGGCGACTTCTGGCCGTCATCGCGGCACCGACCGGCGACATCCCGGCGGCGGAAGACGCGCTCTCCGACGCTTTCGAACGGGCGCTGGAAACCTGGCCGACAAGCGGCATCCCCGGCAACCCCGAGGGGTGGCTCGTTACCGTGGCTCGCAATCGGCTCCGCGACCTCTACAAGTCCTCGGCTCATCGGTCGAGAGCCACACTTGACGACACCTTCGCGGTGTTCGGCGCCACCAGCACCGGGGCCGACTTCGAATTCGACTTCGACATTGACTTCGACATAGCCGCGATCCCGGACAAGCGGCTCGAGCTGCTGTTCGTCTGCGCGCATCCCGCAATCGATGCTGGCATTCGAACGCCGCTCATGCTCCAGACCGTTCTCGGCTTCGAGTCCGCCCAGATCGCCGCCGCGTTCGCCGTGCCGGAGGCCGCAATGGCCCAGCGCCTCGTGCGCGCCAAGCGGCGGATTCGGGATGCCCGGATCCCGTTCGCGATCCCCTCGCGTGACGACATGCCGACCCGCCTCCCCGCGGTGCTCGAGGCGATCTACGGCGCGTACGCGATCGACTGGATGCTCGTCTCCGGAACCACGGAGCGCGAGTCGATGTCGGGCGAGGCGCTCTATCTGGCCAGCACGCTCGCGACACTGCTCGGCAACGAACCGGAGGCGTTCGGCCTCGCCGCGCTGATCGCGCTCTCCAGTTCGCGGGCCGAGGCCAGGCTCGGAGGCATTCCCCTCGACGAACAGGACACCGCCCTCTGGGATGCCGAACTCATCGCGAACGGCGAGCGCCAGCTCCGGCACGCCCACACCTTCGGTCGGCCTGGGCGGTTTCAACTCGAGGCGGCCATCCAGTCGGTCCACTGTTCGCGGTTCGCCGGCGGCGACACCGACTTCATCGCGCTGAAAAAGCTCTACGAGGCGCTCGTGCGCATCGCGCCGACGCTCGGCGCCCGGGTTTCGCTGGCCGCGACGATCGGTGAGGTCGACGGCGCGGATGCGGGAATCGCCGCGCTGGAGGGGATCGACGCTCCACGATTCCAGCCGGCCTGGGCGACCCGCGCCCACCTGCTCGCGAGAGCCGGGCGCATCCCGGAGGCCGAGGCCGCGTATGACAAGGCAATCTCGCTGACGACCGACGCCTCGACTCGGAAACAGCTCGAGCGCAGACGCGCAGCGCTCTGATTCAGCCGACGAGGCGACCGGGTCCGGACACACATCCGGCCGCCTCGGTATTCCGCGGCGGCCGGGTCAAACAGGTGATCTGACTATGTGATCGTGAACTCGTAAAACAGCTTGCACCCCGAGCCGATTAGCGGAACATGACCTTGCTATGAGCTCGCCATGAATGATTGCGGGGAGGAAAGCATGCGAAGAGGTTTCGCCCCGCGAACTGGGGCAAGCATGAAAGCGATATTTTCTTTTATCGTTGTCTTACCCAACAAATCATCCGAATGCATTGGTGGAAACCATGACAGCCACAGCGGTTGTGCGACGCATTCCGGCGGGATGGTATCCCGACCGGAATGATCGCTCACGCCGCCAGTGGTTCGACGGTGCCGAGTGGACCGACTACTTTTCCGCCGTTCCGGAGCACGAGTTGTCGCTGGTTCCCGACCTCGAGTCCGATCCGGAATTCAAGTACACCCTTGACCTGGTGTTCGAATCCCGCATCGAGAGCCCTGCTCGGCCCATGGTCGCCGAGACTCCGGCCGCCCAGACTCCGATCGATGAGGTTGTGGTCGAGTACGAAGTTGCCCAGCGCCACTCGCTGCGTCGGGCGATCACGTTCCGCGACAGGGTTCCGGCCGTAGTGCTGAGCGGCCTCTTCGTCGGCAACGTCGTTCTCCTCGGCGTCGTCGCGCACTTCATCTAAGCGACTGCCTCCGCGGGACACGCAAACGGCCGCCTCGGTTGCCCGAGACGGCCGATCTGATTTCGCGAGCCGAGCTACGCGGCCGTGACGACCTCGTGCTCGATCGTTGTGGCCAGCGCCTTCTCCTTCACGAAGAAAAGCAGAACGGTCGCGATGAGCATCAGCGGAACCATGTAGAGGAACACCGGGGTGAGCGCGTCGCTGTACGCGCCGACGATGATCTGGCGAACTGCGCTCGGCAGGGCCTTCACGACCTCGGGGGTGAAGGAGTTCGTTGCCCCACCAGACGCCGCACTACCCGCGCTCGAAAGCCGGACCGCGAGCAGGTGCTGCAGGTTCGCGACGAAGACGCTGCCGACGACCGCGGATCCGATCGAAGCACCGATCTGGCGGAAGTAGTTGTTCGACGCGGTGGCCGTTCCGACCTCCGAGTTGGCGAACGTGTTCTGCACAATCAGGATCAGGATCTGCATCGCCATCCCGAGCCCGATGCCCATGATCGCGAGGTACGCGCAGATCTGCCAGACCGGCATGGTCGGCGACATGGTCGACAACAGCCCGAGCGCAACGGCGGTGATCGCGGTTCCGATGATCGGCAGGAATTTGTAGCGCCCCGTCTTGCTCACGAATTGCCCCGAGGCGACGGATGTCACCAGCAGGCCTGCCATCAGCGGGATCAGCAGGAGGCCGGCCTGCGTCGCGTCGACGCCGGTCACCATCTGCAGGAACGTCGGCAGGTAGCCGAGCGCCCCGAACATCGCGACGCCGATGATCAGTCCGGCCGCGGTGGTCAGATTGAAGTTGGCCTGCCTGAAGAGGTGCAGCGGCATGATCGGCTCGGCCGCCTTGCGCTCCACCAGGACGAAGAGCACGGCCGCGATCACGGTCGCGGCGATGAGGGCCATGATCGTGAGGGAATCCCACTTGTAAGTTGTTCCGCCCCAGACCGTGATCAGCACGACGCCCGTCGACGCCAGGGCCAGCAATCCCATTCCCGCGAAGTCGATCGTCGGAACACCCTTGGTGTTCTTCGGAAGGCGAAGGAAGAAGATCGCGGATGCGATGGCGAGGATGCCGAGCGGGACGTTCATCCAGAGACCCCAGCGCCAGCCGGGTCCGTCGGTGAAGTAGCCGCCGAGAAGCGGACCAGCCACGGACGAAAGCGCGAAGACGCCGCCCATAACGCCCATGTAGCGGCCGCGCTGGCGAGCCGGAACGACATCCGCGATGATCGCCTGCGACAGCAGCATGAGGCCGCCACCGCCGAGACCCTGGACCGCGCGCCCGATGATGAGGGTGGTCATGTCCGTGGCGAGACCGCCAACGATCGACCCGGCGATGAAGATCGCGATCGCACCGATGAACAGGCCCTTACGGCCGATGAGGTCACCGAGCTTGCCGTAGACGGGAAGCATGATGGTGGAGGCCAGGATGTAGGACGTGGTCACCCACAGCTGCTGGTCGACACCGTGCAGGTCGCCGACGATTGTCGGAAGCGCGGTTGAGAAGATGGTCTGGTCGAGGGATGCCAGGAGCATTGTGACCATGAGGCCGGCAAAGATGAGCAGGATGTGGCGCCTGTTGGCCGCATCCGTTTCGAGTTCTGCCGCGGTCTTGGGCGCGACGGTTGTGCTTGTCATTTCAGTCTCTTAACTGTGTTTCTCACGAGCTCGATGGCTCGATCTTCTACCGCCTCGATGGGCGCCTTGTTTCCGGTGGTCGTCCACTCCTTCACAGCGGCACGAGCGGCACCGCTACAGAGGGACAAAATCACGTCTGCCGAGAGTTCGGACTCTTCGGGGCTTTGGTCCGCGAATCCTGGGGCCGCGGCGAGCATCGGCCGGATCGCGGTGGTCAATTGGTCGTGCATGCGCTGGATCTGCAACGCGAAGCGACCGAGCAGGTGGGGGTGAAGCTTCACGATCTTCATCCGCGATTTCAGCAGCTTGGATGACGTGATCGACGGATTGATGACGCCGATCATCAGGCGCACCGTGAGTTCGACCACGTCGGCGGCCGGGTAGGCGGCCATGATCTCCGCGACCGAGTCGTCGGTGATCTCGGAGTCCGTTAGTCCGAGGATCGCGTCTTCTTTGCTATCGAAGTAGTTGAAGAAGGTGCGGTTCGAGACACCGGCTGATTCGCAGATCGCATCCAGGGTCGCGTGCTCGAGGCCGTCGTGCAGCACGAGAGTCACGGCTGCAGTCTCGAGCTTGTCGCGAGTTTCTACGCGTTTGCGCTCACGAAGCCCGGGCTCAGAAGTTTGCATATCTGAATTATTGCACAGCATGCATTTCTACGCAATTGCAACTTTGCACTCATGCAAACATGTTGTTGGTTGAGTAACGCGCGAGCAAAGAGCAATTCCTACCCGCGCGAATGCTTCCGCCGCAAATCCACGATCCCGAGCGTCAGCGCGGCGCCAGAGAAAACGAGCGAGCCGAGCAGCGCGATGTCGAGCGCATCCGCAAAGGCCGCGGGATTCGGCGCAGGCTTGCCGATGACCGTCGACGCCTGCGTTCCCGCGACCGCCACGAAGAACAGCGTGCCGAGAACGGTCTGCCCGGTGACGGAGCCGACGCGTTGCGCGGTTTGGAGGACGCCACCGGCGGATCCGCCGATTCTCGGGTCGACATCCATCAGCGACAGCGTCTGGTTGGGCGTCACGATCGAACCGCCGCCGAGACCGAGGAAGAAGAGCGGAAGCACCAGGCGCAGGACGACGTCGAGCGGGTTCGTGAGATCGGGCGAGGTGCGCACCACGAGGCCGACGACGATGGTGGTGAGGAAGAAGACGGCCACTCCCCCGACGACCAGCGGGCGTCCGATCCTCGGAACGAGCCTGCCCGCGATGGGAGCGGCGACCACGGATCCGAGCGCGAGGGCCGAGACTCCCAGCCCGGATTGCAGCGCCGCGAATCCGAGGCCCTCCTGGAAGTAGAGGGAGAGCACGAGCGGAATCCCGGTGTTACTGCAGAAGAAGACGACAGCGAAGGCGACGCCGGTCACGAATGTCGGAACCCGGAACAGGCGAAGGTCGAGGAGCGGCGACGCGTCCTCGCGGGTCAGGCGCGATTCACGACGGATGAACCCACGCAGGAAAAGCGCAGCGGGGACGAACAGGAGGAACAGCCATCCGCTGTGGAACTCGTTGAACTCGACGATCGGGAACAGGATGCAGAGGAGTGTGGCGCCGAGCAGCAACGCCCCGGCCAGGTCGAGTTTCTGTGATTTCGGGTCTCCGGCCGGCTCGAGTTTCGCGACCCACAGTCGCGCGAGGATGACGGCGGCAATACCGATCGGCACGTTGATGAAGAAGACAAGCCGCCAGCCGAACTCGGGACCGCCGACTCCGATCAGCAGTCCACCGACGACCGGGCCCAACGCCGTTCCGACGCCGACCGTGAGCCCGAGGCCGCCGAAGGCGCGACCTCGTTCTGAACGCGGGAACGCGTTCTGGATGTATCCGGAAACCTGCGGGCCGATCACCCCGCCGAACAGTCCCTGCACGACACGAGCGCCGATCATCACGAGCGGATCCGGTGACAGACCGACGATCGCGCTGGCAATCACGAATCCAGTGAGACCGATGATGAACATGCGGCGGCGCCCGCGGGTGTCGCCGAGTCGGCCGCCGATGACGGGCATGAGGCCGAACGCAAGGACGTACCCGCTCACGATCCACTGGAGTTCGGCTGGCCCCGCTCCGGTCGAGCGGCCGATCGAGGGGAGGGCGACGTTGGTGACGCTGACGTCGAGCAGCGCACAGAACTGGCCCATGAGGAGGATGAAGAGTGCGCGCCACCGACGGGGGTCGAGCTCCACGGCGGGAGACGTTTGGGACATCCCTTCGAGGCTAGCGCGTGACAATGGGTAGTCGATCCCCGCTCTGCTCAAGAACGAGGGGCGGGGCTCGCCGGGCGGTATTCGTGCCACGTTTTGGGGGCGAGCGAACGAGCGTTTGCGGACGTACGCTGGGGAAGGCGCGGCGGCGTAAGGGGAGATTTCGGGATGACGAATGCGAACGTCGGCAGATCGATGGCCAGCCCGCTGAGCGCACCCCGCCCTCATCCGCCCGTAAATCGACGACACACCGGCACGCTCGCGACCTGGAACCATGGCCGCGGCTACGGGTTCATCGAGCCCGATCGCGGAAGTTCGCAGCTGTTCGTGCACGTCTCGGAGTTCCCGAGGGACGGTGCGCGACCGACCGTGGGCGCCCCACTCGAATTCGAGGTCGATCAAAGGACGACCGGTCGAATTCGGGCGATTCGGGTCAGCGGCATCGGCGGTTCGACCCCACTGGGTTCCTCGTCGACCGTTGCCACGGGTGACCAGCGTGACACCCAGGTTGTCGCCAGCAGCGCCGTCTTCTTCGGCTTCCTCGCCGTTTTCGCGACACTCGAGGCGCACTGGAGCGTTCCGGACTGGGTCATCGCGCTCTACGCCGTCACGAGTCTCTCCGCCTACATCGGGTACTACATGGACAAGCGCGCGGCTCAGGCTCGCCAGTGGCGGGTTCGCGAGGGCACCCTCCTCGCGTTGGGACTCCTCGGCGGATGGCCCGGCGCCATGCTCGCCCAGCAGGTCCTGCGCCACAAGACCCGCAAGATCGAATTTCGTCGCGCGTTCTGGGGCACCGTCGCCCTCAATATCGCGGCGCTGATCGCCTTCACGTCCCCGACCTGGACACAGTTCATCGTCCACGGCGGCGCGTTCTAGCTGACGCTTTCGACGGCGCTCAGTAGGCGGCGCTCCGGGGTCCTATCGAATGCCCTATAACTGCGGATGCCGGCGACGAGACATCCGCAGTTAGAGGGCATTCGATGAAACGTCACCGGCCAACACGGAGGATGTAGGCGATTGCCCTCGACGGCGCTCTGTCGGCGGCGCGCAGATCCTGGACTGCCTCGGCATTGCCGGATGCGCGCATTGCCTCCCGCGTCGCAACCCGGAAGACTGGGGGCATCCCTTTCCGGAAGGTGCCTCAATGGCCGAACTGTCCGATCCTCGCGTGGCCGTCTACATCGACTTCGACAACATCGTGATCTCCCGCTACGACGAGGTGTACGGGCGCGGCAAGTTTATGTCGGACAAGGCGCGCAACATCGGTGCGCCGAAGAAGGATGCGCCAATCGACGACGAGGCCGAGCGCGCAATCGTCGACGTCGGCGCGATCCTCGACTACGCGACATCCTTCGGCACGGTCGTCATCAGCCGGTCGTTCGCGGACTGGTCGGTTCCCGCTAACTCGCGCTACTCGCGCCAGCTGGTCGATCGGGCAGTGGATCTGACCCAGATGTTTCCGACCGCCGCGTACGCGAAGAACGGCGCCGACATCCGCCTGTCCGTGGACGTCGTCGAGGACATGTTCCGCCTTCCCGACATCACCCACGTGGTGATCGTTGCCGGCGACTCCGACTTCATCCCGCTCGCACAGCGCTGCAAGCGGCTGGGGCGCTACGTCGTAGGGATCGGCGTTTCCGGTGCGACCAGCCCGCAGCTTGCGGCCGCCTGTAACGAGTTCAAGTACTACGGCGACCTCCCCGGGGTGAAGCCGGCCAGGCCCAAAGTCGCTCCAGGGGTAGCTCCGGAAGTCGTCGAGGCCGTCGTGCCGGATGCGGATGCCGCTCCCGCGCCCGCAGAGAAGAAGCCGGCGCGACGGCGCGCCTCCTCACCGCAAAAGTCCACCGATCCCGAGGTCGTCGAGCCGGTGGATCCCGCCCAGGCCGCGACGGACCTCCTCGTCCGAGCGCTGCGACTCGGGCACGCCGGATCCGACGAGGAGTGGCTGCACAGCGGCGGCGTCAAGAGCCAGATGATGCGGATGGATCCGTCGTTCAACGAGAAATCCCTCGGGTTCAGCTCGTTTTCCGACTTCGTGAAGTCCCATTCATCCCAGGTCGAGGTCGGCAAGGGCGAGCCAGCCGGTCGCCTCAAGCTGCGCAATTCCGTACAGGCAAAGTAGCGCTTGTCACGC
>JAODMY010000053.1 GCA_025465535.1 Glaciihabitans sp. | reverse complement strand
CTCGGGTAGATGGTGATCTGGTAACCGGCAGACAGCAAACTGCCAACACCCGGGTCGATCTTCGCAATGTCACCCTTCGTGAGCGAAGACGCAACCGAGCTGCCAACCTGGACCGTGAATCCGGATGCCTCGAGCAGGCTTGTCGCGGCGCTGGTCGACTGTCCGATGACGTTCGGGACCTTCGTTCCTCTGCCGTACAGCAGGCTCGAATTCGGGGTCGGGAACGAAGTGGCTGGGTGGTAGTCGCGGTCGATGGCCTGCTCAATCGGCTTGAAGACAAAATGCCGCAGGACCGAGGCCTGTATCCCGCCGATGTAGGTTGCGCGCAGCGGCACAGTCCCTTGAATGTTGCCGACCCAGACCGCGGTCGCGACCTTGCTGTTCCCGCCAACGACCCAGCTCTGCAGCGAGCTGTTCGTGGTACCGGTCTTACCGAATACCGCCGTACCGTCCCTCGGGTTGGATGCGTAACCGGTTCCGGAATGACCGGCTGGGCCTCCGCCAAGCGGTCCCTGCAGGGCATACACCGCGGCCTCGGCGACATCGGTGGGAATGACCTGGGCGCACTGCTTTGGCTGTCCCGGAAGTTTCTCACCGGTGGGGGAGATGATCGAGTCGATCGCGATCGGAGCGCAGTACGTACCCTTGTTGCCGATCCCCGCGTACGCCGCAGCCATCGTCAGCGGCGATATCAGGTTGGTGCCGAGCACGGACGAGGGGTTGGTCTCCGGATCGTTGCCCACAACGCCGTTGAAGGGGTTCGTGTAGGTGTTGGCGGTGCGCACCCCGAGGGACTCGGCGACGTTGCGGATGTCGCAGAGGTTCAGCTGCTGCGCCATCGAGATGAACCCCCCGTTGATCGATGCCGCGGTCGCTGTCAGGATGCTGACCGGGCCAGGGGATTGGCCCGCGTCATTTCGGACTGGATATGGTCCCGCGAACGGTCCATCGGGACAGGTGTCCGCAAACGTCGACTGGTCGACAGTTCGCGCATTCCCATTCACGTACTCGTTGAGGCCGTGTCCGTTTTTGAGCCAGTCGATCAGCGTGAACGCCTTGTAGGTCGACCCACCCTGGAATCCGCCGGACCGGCCGTAGGCGTAATTGGTGTTGAAGTTGACCGCGCCGGACGTATTCCCTCCACCCTTGCCCGTGTCGTTGAATTTCTTGTTCTCGGCCATCGTAATTATGCGGCCGGTCCCCATTTCGACGCTCGTGGACGCGCCACCGAGATCCAGTTGAGGGGTGTGTGCGGGGACGTATTTCGAAACGGTTTTCTGCGCCACGCCCTGGAGGTCGAGATTAAGCGTCGTATAGATGTCGTATCCGCCGCGAGCCCAGGCCTGTGTGCGCTGGCTTTTGGTCGCGCCCAGGGAAGTGAGCTCCGGGACGAGCTTGGTGATGTAGTCGCAGAACCAGTTTGAGTTATCGATCGCGGCGATACATCCATTGTTCGGCGTGACATTCTTGACCGTCTTGGGAGATTCGACAACCGCTTTCGCCGTAGTGGCCTGCGCCTTCGTGATGTCGCCGGCAGTTGCCATCGCATCGAGGATGTGATCGCGTCGGATGGTGTTTTGGGCGTACCCCGCCGCGTTGATCGGAGCGCGCGTGTTGGGCTCCTGCACAATGGCCATGATCGTGGCGGACTGCACAATGTCCAGGTCCTTGGCGTGAATGCCGTAGTACCGCTCGGCCGCGGATTCGACGCCATACGTCGTGCCGTTGAAGGGAGCAATGTTCAGGTAGGCGAGAAGCACTTGGTCCTTCGTGTACTTCTTCTCCAGCGAGATCGCGAGCTTCATCTCTGTGAGCTTGCGATCCAGAGTGGGTGACTCGGCCGCCGCAATCGCAGCCTTCTGCGCCGTCTCAGTCGCCTTGAGCGTCGACTTCTGAATCTGCAACGCGTTCTGGATCAGGAGGTTCTTCACCAACTGTTGGGCGATGGTCGACGCACCCTGGGTGCTGCCGCCACTGACGTTGGAGATCACCGCGCGAAGCACGCCCGTCGGATCCACGCCGCCGTGGCTGTAGAAACGGCGATCCTCACCGTCGACCGCGGCATCCTTCACGTACTGCGAAACCTCATCCCAGGTGACCTCTTGGCGGTTCTCGTTGAAGATGGTCGCGATCTGGACCTGTTTGCCCTTGGACTTCGCATAAATCTTGTTTTGGGCGGACTGGGTACCGATCTCGATGTAGGTCGGCAGATTGTTGAAAATATCGATACCGCTCTGCGCGGTCACCGAAGTCACAGCAACGGCGGGAGTCACGAGTGCAGTGACCAGAACTCCAGCGACCACGCTAAACGCGAGGATGCCAACGATGGCGGCGAACACGCCTCGGCGCGGAGGATTTTGGGCAGACATAGACGAAAAGGTACACGATAAGGCGCGCTATCGTGAGCCATGGTCAAGTCTTGGTCGCCGCAGCCGCGGTGGGGCACCCGCCCGGCGTCCTCCATACTTGGGGGCATGTCTGCTGTGAGCCTGCTGCGCGAGCCTCAGTTTCGACGGATTTTCCTGGCACAGTCAGTAAGCACACTCGGGGATCAAATCGCTCCCATTGCGGTCGCTTTCGCCGTGCTATCGACCACGCACTCCGCTACCGATCTCGGGCTGGTGCTGGCGGCTCGCACTCTTCCCCTTGTGATTTTCCTGTTGCTGGGTGGAGCGTGGGCCGACCGGTTGCCGCGCAAAAGCATCATGGTGGTCAGCGACTTGATGCGTCTTCTCACGCAGGGAGCCTTCGCTCTCATTCTCACCCAGCACGCGCCGGCGCTCTGGGCAATGATCCTGCTCCAAGCGGGAAACGGCGCAGCAAGCGCGTTCTTCCGACCGGCATCCTCCGGCCTGATCCAGGAAGCTGTACCTGTCGCCGAGCGTCAGAGCGCGAACGGCTTGCTCTCCGCGACCAGCAATATTTCTTCGCTCGCCGGCCCGATCATTGCGGCAGTCCTCATTGCGCTCGTCGGGAATGCGTGGGCGGTCGGCGCGGATGCGGTGTCATTCGGTATCAGCGCGATCTTCCTGGCGCGTGTCATTGTTCCCGCTCGCGTGTTGAAGGAGCGCGTCGGTATTGCTCGCGAAATTTCGGAGGGCTTCCGCGCTATCGTCGCGACCCGATGGATCGGGCTCATGATTCTCGAGTTCGCCGTGTTCCAACTCTTCGTTCTCGCCTCCTACAGCGTTCTTGGTCCCCTCGTCGCCGAAGTTCACTACGCTGGCGCGACCACTTTCGCGATCATCGCCGCAGTGACGGGAGTCGGCGCCCTGGCCGGTGATGCGTTATCCATGCGGATCAGACCGAAGCATCCGCTCCTTGTGGCCAACTGTTTCAGCCTCGGGTGCGTGCCCCTCCTGGTGGCGCTAGCGCTTACCGCACCTCTGCCCGTGCTGATCGTCTGCGCTCTACCGTTTGGAGCAGGTTTCAGCTTTCCCAATACGCTCTGGTTCACCGCACTGCAAGACAACGTGCCGG
>JAODMY010000020.1 GCA_025465535.1 Glaciihabitans sp. | reverse complement strand
CTGTTGGGCTTGGAGAGGAGTGGTCAGCGCGTCAGACCGTCGGCTCCCAAGCCAACGAACGATACGTATACCAACGGTTTCCCATGACGGTGACTGTAGCTCTTGGAACAAAACGACGTCAAATCGCTCGCGCGGACTGGTTTACTTGGGATCATGACGACGGCTCAGGTCCCACCGCAACTCCCGGTTTTCACGCCGGAGCCCGTGCCTGAGGCAAGGGCCCTCGACGGGAAACTAGTCGTGCGTCGTCTGCTTGCCGTCTTCGGATTTATCGCCGCGATTGTCCTTGCGCTGGTGTTCGCCCTGACTTGGCTTTTCTCGGTCAGGAACGCGCCGATCGGCTCGGCTGCCGTGATCGTACTCGGAATCATCCTTGGGCTGATCCTGCCAATCGCAGGCTTCGCAATCTCCTCGAATTGGCTGTTCGCCGCGACGGCCGAGAGCCGTAGGACCCTCCGCCGATTCGTGGGCATCATGCTCGTTGCTGAACTCTTGTGCGTGGATGCGATCATCATGATGGGCATCGTGACCTCGCCTCCGCTCTGGATTCCCGTCACGTTGGTCGCTTGTTTCGTGGTGTTCTCGGCCGCAGGCATCCTTCTTGCGCCAGTTCTCAGATCCACCCCTTTGCGAGGCGAGGTGGTGCCACTGGTCGGATGGGTTCCGCCAACGAGCAAGCGACCTGTCCCCTTGTATGTTGCCGTCGGCATATTCTTGCTCGCCCTGACCGCCGGAATCCTGCTGACCAGCCAGGTGGACATCGTGACATCGGGCCGGCATGGAGGGAGCCTCACGGCCCCGGCGATCCTCTTGTTCGCCGCGGTCGGTCTGATCGGGGCCGCACCCTGCTTCATGATCAGAATGAGATCTGCGTCCCGTCAACTGCGTCAGGTCGCCAGCCCGGACTATGTGCAGGCAAAGCGGATCCGTCGAGCGATCTACGGTGCGAGGGGCACCTCTCTCGAACCGGTGGATCTCGAACGAGCCCGGGTCACCGCAATCCTCTCTGCGAGCGTGTCGCGGTGGTCGGTCGGTTTTTACGTCTGCCTCTTTGGGGGTTTGGCGTGTAGCCAACTGAGCTCGGCAATTGTCGAATCCTCTTCGATCGTTCCGTGGATCGTCGGGGTAATGGTGGCAATCGGGCTCGCAAACGTGCTGATCAATGTGAAGTACCTGCTCAGGCTGCAGCGCTTCGTCGCGGCCCATCCCCAGCCGCAGTAGTCTCACGTTCATGACTTCTGCTCAGGGCGAATACGACGGCAAACTCATCGCTCGCACGGTGCTCTTGGTGCTGGGCGTCGTGGGGGCGGCGATCCTCCTCGTGGTCGTCATCGTGATTTCGATGTTTACGACCAGCGACGGCCCAGGCTGGGCCGGCGAGCTTGTGACTGGCGGCTGCTTCGTCCTAATAATCACGCCGCCGATCCTGTTCGGGATCCTGTCGTTCGAGTCGAGTGAGGATCGGCGGTACATCCGCCGCTGGACCTGGGGAAGCGCGCTGCTGCAACTGCTGGCGATCGCCGGGGTCATCATCGGTGGCATCAGCTCGTCGCCACCCCTGTGGTTTCTGATCTGGGCCATTGCGCTCGGGGTCGCATTCGAACTGATTGCGATTCTGCTCGGACGAGTGCTTCGCTCGACGGCGGTCTCGCCCGTGGCATCCGTTCTGACCGAGTGGATTCCGCTTCCGCAGCGAAACAACCGGGTTTTCGTCTGGCTCGTCGCCACGGTCGGCGTCGTTGTGTTTGGGGTCGCCGTGCTCGACGTACCGCCGTGGAACTGGGCATTCCCGGTTCGAGTCTTTATCTCTGCTTGCCTGATATTTGGGTGCGCCATTGGCACCCTCGTCTGCGCGATCAGGATGATTCCGGTCGCCATCAAGCTCCGGAATTCCATCGGAGGTAACTACGCGCACAGGAGGTTCATCGCGCGGGCGGTCCTCGGTTCGAAGCCCGTGCAACTCGATGCGCTCCAGTTGGAACTCGCGCGACGGTATGCCGCGGTGGTGGTCGCGTTCCAGCCCTGGCAGCTAGTGACGTTCGGTTTCCTCTTCGTTGAAATCCTGAGTCTCTTCGTCGAACTCCAGAACCTGTTCGCCGTAGTCCCGAGCCTGGGGCTCCCGATCGCTTTTGGCCGCGAGTCGCCGGGCCCCGAGATCGCCATAGTGGCCGTCATCGGTGGAATCGTGTGTGTCGCCACCCTGGCCGTGCAGTTCGTTCGTGTCCGTCGATTCCTCGCGCTGAACGGTCAGCCGAGCAACACCCCGTTGGCTGCGGCGTAACCCAGCCGCGCAAACCTTCACAGTTCGTAACTCACGCGCGGGGATGCCCCAAGACGACGACCATATAGTCATGACGAGAACGCTCAAGGTGGTCGCCGTGTCCGGCAGCCTCACGCATCCATCCAAGACAACCGTGCTGGTCGAGGAGATCGTCGCGGCTCTCGGCCGTGCGCTGCCGATCGAGTCGCACCTCATCGCCCTGCATGAGCTCGGTCCGTCGCTCGCCGGCTCGCTCAAGCGGTCGCAGCTTCCCGCCGAGGCCGAGGCCGAGTTGCAGCGCATCGAATCGGCGGATGTGCTCGTCGTCGCGAGCCCGGTCTATCGCGCATCCTTCACCGGACTCTTCAAGCACCTTTTCGACTTCGTCGACCAGTACGCGCTCGTGGATACGCCGGTTCTGCTCGCGGCCTCGGGCGGCAGTGAGCGGCACGCGCTTATCATCGAGCACCAGTTCCGCCCGCTGTTCGCGTTCTTTCAGGCGCTGACCCTGCCGGTGGGTATCTACGCGCACGACTCCGAGTTCACCGACTACAAGGTGACGGATGCCGCCCTGCAGTCCCGCATCGAGAAGGCGGTCGCGAAGTCGGTTCCGGTGATCTGGTCGAACCTCGAGGAGAAGGACGAGATCGCCCGGACGCTCGAAGGGGAGTCGCAGCCGGCCGAATAAACGCTGTTGTTGGTTGAGTAGAACCAACAAAGTTGCAGCGGTTAGAACCGCTCTATGAGGGTCGCGTTCGACATCCCGCCACCCTCGCACATCACCTGGAGTCCGATCTTGCCGCCGGTCTGCTCGAGCGTGTTGACCATGGTTCCGAGCAGGCGCGTTCCGCTCGATCCGAGTGCGTGACCGAGGGCTATCGCGCCGCCGCGCGGGTTGACCTTCTCCGGGTCGGCGTGCAGGTCGTGCTGCCAGGCGAGTACCACCGGCGCGAACGCCTCGTTGACCTCGAACGTGTCGATCTCATCGATGCTCAGCCCGGATCGGGCGAGGATCTTCTGCGTCGCCGGGATCACCCCGGTCAGCATCTCGATCGGGTCCGATCCGACCACCGCGAAGTTCGTGAAGCGGGCCCGAGGGGTGAGCCCCAACTCCTTCGCCTTCTCCTCGCTCATGATGAGGACAGCGGATGCGCCATCCGTCAGCGGCGACGAGTTGCCCGGCGTGATCTTCCAGTCGATCTCGGGGAACCGCTTGCCGAGCTCCTCGTCGTAGAACGCGGGCTTCAGCCCGGCGAGACCCTCGACCGTGGTGGATGCGCGAAGCGTCTCATCCGAGGCGAAGTCGCCGATCGGAATGATCTCCTTCGAGAAATCGGATGCCGCAGCCAGGCGGTGCGATCGGGCCGAGAACTCGTCGAGCTCTTCGCGCGAGAAGTTCCAGCGGGAGGCGATCAGCTCGGCGGAGATGCCCTGGCCGACGAGCCCATCCGGGAACCGTTCGTGCACGAACGTGCCCCACGGATCCTGTCCGAGGGTCGCGTAGTTGATCGGGAACTTGCTCATCTGCTCGACGCCGCAGGCGATCACGATGTCGTACATTCCGGCGATGATTCCCTGCGCAGCGAACGTGGCCGCCTGCTGGCTCGACCCGCACTGGCGGTCGATGGTCGTTCCCGGAACCGTCACCGGGAATCCGGCCGCGAGTGCCGCGTTCCGCGCGATGTTGACGGACTGCTCGCCGACCTGGGCGAGACATCCGGCGATCACGTCGTCGATGAGGACCGGATCGATTCCGTTGCGGGCGACCAGTTCGCGAAGAACCGTGCCGAGGAGGTCGACCGGATGGAAGGACGAGAGGGCTCCGCCGGGTTTTCCCTTGCCTGAGCCGGTACGAATTGCGTCAACGATGACTGCGGTAGACATGACTTCAGCCTAGGCGAACCAGCGCGGTTCGACCCGGTTAGGACGCAGGCGGCGTCCAGACATACGGGGTCGTCGTCGTGATCGCCACGAAGCCGAGACGCTCGAGAATCGGGCGGCTGTCGTCCGACGCATCGACCTGAAGGTACGGGATGCCGCGTTCCGCCGCGATCTGCGCCCGACCTGCCACGAGCGCGCGATAGATGCCGCGGCCGCGCCATTCCGCGAGGGTCGATCCGCCCCAGAGCCCGGCGAAATCGCGACCGGGTTTGGTGACGAGCCAGGCCGCAGACACGACGATGCCGGCCGCCTCGGCGACCAGGATGACCGTTTCTTCCTCGTCGACTTTCAGCCTGCCCTCGAGGTCGTCGGCCAGCCAGCTCCAGTCTTCGCCCCAGACGGAGGTCTCCATCGCGGCGATCCGTTCGAGGTCGGCGCGTTCGGTGACCTGCCGGATCGTGACGCCAGCCGACGTGGTCGTGTCGGTCGCCAGCTGGGCCGCGTTTGCCAGCTGTGCCGCCTCGCCAACGACGACCGTTTCGCGCTCCTCCGGCACGAATCCGGCGGCGATCAGCCGGTCGGGGAGCTCGGCTGGCTCGTCGTTGCCGCGCGTCTTCCACTCGAACGATTCGCCACGAGCCGCGAAGAATGCCACCTGTTCGGCGATGATGGCATCGAGAGCAGCGCCCGTGGCGCCGAGGTTCTGGGCCGTGTCGACGAAGCCGCGGTGGCCGCCGAACACCCGAAGAACGGGCCCGACGGTTTCGTAACGGTGCCCGGGCTGCGGGACCTCCGGGATCCACCGGCGCAGCTGCGCATCGTAAGCAGCGAGCAGTTTGGCCTGATCCAGGGAAGTCGGGGTCACGGACCTCAGAGTAGGGCCTTGGCGATCCGCTGTTGCGAAACCGTTTCCGCGGTGCCGAGGTGCTGGGCGAAGAGGCTGACGCGCAGTTCCTCGAGCATCCACCGCACCCGGACGAGTCGCTCTGGCGAATTCGGCGCGAGCGGGATGCGACCGCCGGCCGCGAGGTAACGGGCCGTGGCAGCCTGCACCTCGTTCGCCCACGCGCGGTCGCGGGCGACATCCGTTGGCAGCTTGTCGAGACGGTCGGCGATGCCGCGGAGGTAGCGCGGGAGGTGGCGCAGCTGCGCCATCCCGGTCGAGGAGATGAACCCGGGGAAGACGAGCGCCGCGAGCTGTTCGCGCGCGTCCGCAACCGAGGCGAGCACGGCCATGCTGGTGGTCGTCTTGATGGCGCGTTCCGCATCCCGGGCCGCGGCGAGGATCGCGGTGACGGTCGTCACGGTCGAGTAGAGCGAGTCGACCAGCGTCGCCGAAATCTCGGTGCGCGCCGCTTCGAACTCTGCACGGGTCCAGAGGAGGCCATCGGATGCGCGCGCCCGGAGCCCCGCATCCACGCAGGCGATGAGGCAGTCCTCGAACAGCGCGGGGATGTTCTGGTACGGGCTCGTCGCCAGCAGCAGTTTCTCGTTCTGTGAGAGGTGCTCGCGCACGTACGACAGCGGCGACGGGATGACGCCGAGCAGCAGCGCGCGGATGCCGGCCGGCGTTGCGCGGGCCTGGTCCTCCGGCGTGCTCATCAGCCGAATCGAGACCGAGCTGCCGTTGTCCACCAGCGCCGGATACGCGCGGATGACCGTGCCGCCCTGACGCGTGTCGATGAGTTTTGGCAGCTCGTCGAAGTCCCAGGTCGTCAGGCCGGATCGCTCGATCGCGTGCGGCGTGGAGGCGCTGACCTTGGCGACGGATTCGCGCGCGCGGGTCTTCAGCTTCTGCTGCAGGCTTTCGAGATCCTTCGACCGGGCGACCTCGACGCCGCGGTCGTTGATCACGGCGAACGTCATGCGCAGGTGCGGCGGGATGCGGTCCGTCTCGAACTCATCCGGGTCGACCGGAGTGTGCGTCTTCCGCTGGATGGTGTCGGCGAGGAACCGCGTGAGGCTCGTCTCCTCGAGCTCTTCCGGCTCGGAGGAGGGGAGAGCGTCGAGCAGCCGCCGCGCCCAGTCGGCGGCGGGAACCACGTTGCGGCGGATCGCCTTCGGCAGGCTCTTGATCAGCGCCGTGACGAGGTCTTCGCGCAGTCCTGGGACCAGCCAGTCGAATCCCGCTGGCGAAAGGCGGGCGAGCAGGGCGAGGGGCACGCGCACGGTGACGCCGTCATCCTCGGATCCCGGCTCGAAGCGGTAGCTGAGCGGCAGGGTCTGATCGCCCTGCTGCCAGGTCGCGGGAAACGCATCCTCATCGATGGTCGTCTCGCCGGCGAGTGTTTCCTGCGTCATGGTCAGGAGGTCTGGCGTCTCCTTGCGCGCGGCCCGCCACCAGGTCTCGAAGCCGCGAGTGGTCGCGACATCACGGGGGATTCTGGCGTCGTAGAACTCGAAGATCGCCTCGTCGTCGTAGAGGATGTCGCGGCGCCGGGTGCGCTCCTCGAGCTGCGCGAGCTCGACGCGGAGCGCGCGGTTGTCCCTGTCAAAGGCGGAGATCCGCTTGTCGACCCGGTCGAAATCCCACTCGCCCTCGACGAGCGCGTGCCGGATGAACAGCTCGCGCGCGTAGGCTGGATCGATTTTCGCGAATTGCACGCGTCGCTTCACCACGATGGGAACGCCGTAGAGGGTCGCGCGCTCGTACGCGACGGCCGCGCCCTGCTTCTTCTCCCAGTGCGGTTCGCCGTAGCTGCGCTTG
>JAODMY010000017.1 GCA_025465535.1 Glaciihabitans sp. | reverse complement strand
AGCTGCGCGACCTGGCACAGGACATGCCGCTGCAGGTGCCCGTGACAACCGTCGGCTCCCGCGGCGGTGGGTTCACCCACGCAGCATTCCGCGGCGTCACTGCGCAGGAAGCGAACTCGATCCAGCTAGACGGTGTCGGCCACTATGTCGCGCAAGAGGCTCCGCAGCCGCTCGCGGACATACTCATCGAGGCATTCGCCACCAACTCTCCTTGACCGCTGCGAGTCGGCCGGTGTCCGTTTGAAACCGCCGAACCTTCATCGGGCGGTTCGAGGTAGACCCTGCGAGGGAGTTGCCTCTCTGGTGGCGGAATCGCTCTCGTGATTAACTTCGTCGCGGTTGTCGATGTTTCGATTTCTTGGAACCTGAGTTGGCGGTATCGAAGAGTTCACGGCTGTCGAGCAAAGTGAGATAGCTGTCGGTCGCCCAGCGCCCCAGAGCGCGTGCTGGCTCGATGAGTGTCGAGCCGATGTCGGTGAGTTCGTATTCGACGCGGGGCGGGACTTCGGCGTGCGTGGTGCGACTTACCAGGCCGTCACGTTCCAAATGGCGGAGGGTCACTGTGAGCATGCGTTGCGAGATGCCGGGGATGTGCCGGTGGAGCTCGGTGAACCGCAGGCGATGCCCCACGGAAAGCGCGCCAACGATCAGAAGCGTCCATTTGTCGCCGATGTGGTTGAGCACATCACGGATCGCCTCACCCCGACCGCCCGCCATGCACGCACTCTCGTAGTCGGACATCTCCGCGAGGGGGCGATGAGTGGGGCGCCATGATGACCTTTCTGTTCCTAAGGAACAGGATTGTGCCTTTTGTAAGCGCTGCAAATCTAACCCATGATAAGCAACGCACCATCAGTAACTATAAGCGACTCCAAAGGATCTCCTCAATGAATGTCACACTCTGGGTAATACAGATATTGCTCGCACTTGCCTTCCTCGTGAGTGGAATCACCAAGGCCATTCGGCCCAGCGAAAAGCTAAGAGCCGGATTGCCCGAGTTTCACCCGAGCGTGATCCGGCTTGTTGCGGTGGCCGAAATACTGGGCGCGCTCGGCCTCATCCTGCCTGGCGTCACCCAGGTTGCCACTGCCCTCACGCCGATTGCGGCTACCGGGCTCGCGATCATCATGATCGGCGCAGTCGTCACCCACGCGCGCCGACACGAAGGCAAGTCTGCGGTGATCAATGCCGTCCTACTGGCCCTCACCGTGGTCGTGGCGGTGGCACGATTCGGGCTGCTCCCGCTTTAGCTACGCCGACGCCCCGACTCGAAAGTCCTCCGAATAGACGTCCGCCTTCGCGATCCCGATGACGGATTACGCCGTCTCAGGCGAGATTGTCGTTGGCCTCGATGATCAATCCTTCGCCTCGACGTTCGCTTGGGCGTCGCGCACCGGCACGCACGGACAGCACGACAACCAGGACAAGAATCAACACGAGGAACAGGACGCTCGTGCTTGTCGTGCCGAGCCCCAACCCACCGTCTTTCGTGCTCTGCGAAAGCAAGTCGCCGGTCGATGCACCGAGGGGACGGGAGAGTACATACGCGATCCAAAAGGCGAGAACCGCGTTCAGGCGGAACACGAAGTACGCGACTGCTACCGCACCGATCGCCACTGCAAAGATCACAAGGGACAGCACATAGCCAAGGTTGAGTTGCTCAGCCACCAGGTCGCCAGCCGATGTTCCCAGCGCGAAAGTGAACAGCACTGCGAGCCAGTAGAAGCCCTCGCGGCGAACCGTGAAGATCGAGTGGATCGAGAGGGTGCGCTCTACCTTGAACCACGCAGCGAACACGCCAGCGAGCACGGCGCCAAACAGGACAGTGGTGACCCAAAGCGGTACTCCGAGATTGTCGACCAGGTTGTCGCTCACCAGCGTCCCGACGATGCTGATCAGTACGATGGCGAGCCAATAAACGGCAGGGACATAGCGGTTGAGCCTGAACTGAACAACAAGTACAACGGCGAGTACGGCGGCCATGATCAGCGCGGTCCACGCCTCACCCAGGTTGAGGTTTATGCCAAGAAAGTCGGCCGCGGTCTCTCCGACCGTCGTCGCAAGCACCTTGACAATCCAAAAGATTGCTGTGATTTCGGGCACCTTGCTGAGCAGAATTCTCGAGGTGGGTGTTGTTACGCTTGCGGTCATTGTGAGCACTCCTGGATCAGTGAATCGGAACGCCGCTTATCCCAACAGTGCCGCACTAAGAGAGCTCGAAGAATCGACACCGCCTGCGCTCACGCGTATGCCTTGGGCAAAAAAAGAGTGATCTCGGTTCCATTGGCTGACGTGTCGGAGACGAAGGCGCGGCCGCCGATGCTCTCCACTGAGTCACGAACAAGTGACAGCCCAATCCCGAACCCGATTCCGGTTGCGCCCCCGCCCTCGATGCTGGTGCTGGATCGCACAAACCGATCGAAGATTCGACCTGGGTCGACTCCTTGAATACCGGGCCCCTGGTCTCGAACGGCGAGCACGACGGTGCCACGGTCGGCACGGAGCGACACCGAGATGGTGCCGTCGTGCGGCGAGAAGTTGAGTGCGTTATCGAGCAGCGCCACGAGGCAGCGGCTCATCGGGCCGGCGGGAAGATACGTGGCAAGGTTCTCGGGCGCGAAGACCGTGAGCGTCACTGATTTTGCTTCTGCAATGAGCCGCATCGAGTCGACAGCCAACTCGACTACAGGATTGACGGGCACCGGATTCCTGGCAGCCGGCGACGTTCCATTCAACTCTGCTGCCGCGAGCAGGTCATTGACGATGGCGATCAGGCCTTTGGTATCGCGTCGGAGGCTCGCGACGATCGGCACCGAGGGATCATCCTCAGCCAGCCCCCGCTGCAGCAGCTGGAGGCGAGCATCCAACACGGTCAGCGGTGTCCGAAGTTCGTGGCTCGCATCCGAGACAAACGCCCGCTGCGCACGTAAGGCCAGTGCCAGCGGTCGCACCGCCCGGTGTGTCGCCATTGCACTGATCGTGCCGGCCAGAGCGATGGCGATGATTCCAATCAGGGTGCCCCCGAAAAGGATGTCGGATGCGCCGACGTCGATCGTGGTTTCGTGGTGATGCCCGAAGGCGGACCAGAACGACGGGCTCACGTTTGCGAAAACGAACGCGAATGCCGCCACGAGCACGGCGAGAACGAGGATGCTCGAGCACACTGTGATCTGAACGCCGACGGCCCGCGCGGCGCTGCGAACGACGCCCGCGTCGTTGTCGGTCAGTTGGGGGCCACCGGTATTATTTCGCATCATGGTTGCCCAAGCCGATACCCGCGACCACGCACTGTGGTGATCATGCGAGGGTCGGTTTTGCGCCGTAGGTAGTGAACGTAGGTGTCGACGGTGCCTGATTGCTCACTGGTCTCGAAGATTTCGCGCAGGATTTGTTCGCGCGAATAGGTCGTGTGGGGATGTTCGGCAAGCAGCCGCAACAGGTCATTTTCTCGGTCGGTGAGAATTATCCGCCCATCGTAGGGTGAGTAAACCGTCCGGCTGTCGGGGTAGATCTCCCACAAACCGACCCGGACGAAGGGTCCCTCACCGGTGAGAACTCGACGGATGGCTCGCAACCTGGCGAACAGTTCATCGAATTCAAACGGCTTCACCAGGTAGTCGTTTGCGCCGGCGTCCAGGCCACGAACTTTGTCCTGCACGGTTCCCAGCGCGGTCAGGATCAGCATCGGCGTCGACACTCGTTTCTGCCTGAGTGTTTCGATGACTCCGATCCCATCGATCGTCGGGATGCGTCGGTCGACGATGATGACCTCGAATTCACGTTCCAGGGCCGTTCGGATGGCTTCGGAACCATCGCGAACAAGGGCAACGGAGTACACCTCGTCGAGCACCTGTGCCATGAGTGGGCCAAGTTCAGGATCGTCTTCGATCAGAAGCAAGCGCGGTCGGATATCGCTCATGCGTGGATCCCCCAATTTGATTTCCTGCCTGCAGCCTGAGGCATCCGCCGTCGCATCATCAACCTTGCCGACTCAGAAGTTACTAAGAAATCTTGACCGACCACGGGCGCCCCGACCGCCCTTGACTCCGGTGGCGTCAAGGCGAGTCATCGTCCAGCACAGTCATTCCCGTGCTCACCTACGGTGACGGCGCGGTGATCCTTGCCGAGGGCAGTCATGGTCGGAGGCCTCCTGGAGCGGATCGGTCACAGTCCGAGTCGAGGATGCCCGTTCACTGGACCTTCACTGAATCCATCGCCGATAAGGCACCCGAGGACTGGGGCGGGACGGATGCCTTACTCAATGTCGACGGTCGACTCCGGCCGTGTCGCGCGTGGGCTTGAATCCCTGCCCTCGTCAATGTGGCTGTCGCGGATCGCTTCCTCGCGAAGTGCGGTGTGAGACTCACCGATGGTGCGCAATTCTTCATCGGCTGCGTTTTCGATGCTGAGAACAGTGTTGTCAGCGCCGGGCAGCGCCAAAAGAATTTCATCCAATTTGCGCTGCGTCGCAGCTTGATGCCGGGCTTGGGTGTGTTGAAGAACAAACAGCATGGCGAACGTCAGCCCAGCTATCAGAGTCTGGAACGCCGTTTCTAACGCAGATGGGAATCCCACCAGGGCACTCGTGATAATCCATGCAGCATCAATACAGATCACGACGATGCCGACCCGGGGTCGCGACGTGGCGCGATCCAATGCGGAGAGTGCGCGGCTGAACCGAGATCGAGCCGGCAACTGGGGGTTCTTCGTGGTGCTCACGTTTTCTCCTTGTTTGTCAACGCACGAGAAAGTTGGACCGCTCCCGAAATGAGGTCGGCAGCATGCAATCGTTTAATGCTGACAGCGGCGGCTGTCAGGTCACCGCAAATCGAGGCTTGCCTCTGCCAAGCGTGGGTTGCGCGGACGCCTGACAATACGCCGGAAGCGCCTGAGTACGTTTACAGGCTGGCAGTCGGCGCCTGAATGAGGCGCTTAGATAGTGGGGCGCAATATAGGAGGAGCCGCATGAGCATGAGTCGTTTCACCACCCCAGGTGCGCTGCGTGTGCCCCAGATCACGATCCTCTTCTGGATTATTAAAGGGTTGTCGACTGCGATGGGGGAGGCAACGAGTGACTACTTCGTAACGGCGATCTCGCCGGTGGTCGCCGTGCTCATCGGCTTCGTGGCGTTCCTGATCGCGATGGCGATCCAGTTCACGCGCATGCGCTACATACCGTGGGCGTATTGGCTCGCGGTGGTCATGGTTGGAGTATTCGGAACGATGGTGGCCGATGTGCTGCATGTCGGCTTCGGCATTGCGTACGTGATCTCCGCACCGCTGTTCGCGCTGGTCCTTGCCGCGGTGTTCATCGTCTGGCGCCGGGTCGAGGGCACGTTGTCCATCCACGAGGTGAACACCACCCGCCGCGAAGTGTTCTACTGGCTCGCGGTCGTCTCGACTTTCGCGCTCGGCACCGCGGCCGGTGACCTCACGGCGACGGTATTTCAGCTTGGCTATCTCGGGTCGGCGATCGCGTTCGCTATCGTCATGCTGATTCCTGTGATCGGCTTTGCGTCCAGACGATTCAACGCGGTGTTCGCGTTCTGGTTTGCCTACGTGCTCACCCGTCCGCTTGGTGCGTCGATCGCCGACTGGTTCGGCAAGCCGTCATCCGTTGGAGGGCTGGGTATCGGAAGCGGGATCGTCGCGTTGGTATTGACCTTGCTGATCGCTGTGTTCGTCGGGTACCTGTCCGTATCGCGGGTCGACGTGCAGGATCACAGCGTGGATCAGAAGGTGGGAGCCAACCCACCGACTGCCACATCCTGATCTCGCTTCTCGGTTCGTCGATGCGCCGTCTTGTTATCGGTGCGGCTGCTGTAGCCACGGCGTGGATAACAAGGGGGCGCACTGTTGAGCCGATGCGTGGTTCGGGCCTAGGGCAGGGGACCGCGTCGCGCGACAACCCCCGCGAACACCGCGTGCAGCAGCGGGAGCGCAGACACGGCCATCAGCACCGTTCCGAACGCGACATCCTCGACACGAAGTAGGATGCCGCCGATCAACAGGGCGGCGAAGATGATCGCCGAGATGACCCGTCGCACTGTTCGGTCGATGCTGCTGAGGCGGCGCTCGAGCCGGGGGGTCTGCACCGAGAGCGTACCCTCGTCGAGCCGGGTGGTGAGGTTGTCGAGCCGCTGCGGCAGCCGAGCCACGAGGCCGAGGGTCGACAGCGCCCGCTTCGCCACATCCTGCACGAGGTTTCCGCCCTCGGCTCGGATCAGCTGGGCGGAGTAGGGCTCGACGGCATTCCAGATGTTGAAGGCGGGGTCGAGCGAGCTGCACATCCCGGAGGTCAGCGACATCGCGCGAACGATGAGAAGAAAGTTCTCCGGCAGCTGGAACGGCAGCGAGCGCACGACATCACCGAACTCGACGGCGAACGCGCGGAACTCGCGCGGATCGACCTTCTGCAACTCGGCGAAACCCATCCCGCCGAAGCGAGCGAACAGCTTGGTCATCGCTCGCTCGAGCTGGACTGTATCGGCGGATGGCAGGAGCACGCCCACGTCACGGATGCCGTCCACCATCCCTTTGCCGTCGCGTGACGCGGCGGCGATGAGAACCTTCCGGAGCCCCTGGCGCAGGGTGTCGGGCACGTCGCCCATCATCCCGAAATCGACGAAAGTGAACTTCCAGGCCCTGCTGCCCTCATCCGCCTCAGGACCACCAGTCCCATCGAGCGGGGTGACGAAGATATTGCCGGGGTGCGGGTCGGCGTGGAAATAGCCATGCTCGAAGAGCTGATCGAACATCACGGCCGCGAAATCATTGGCGACTTCGGACGGATCGATGCCTGCGGCGCGCAGCTCTTCGACATCGTTGATCTTGATGGCTGTCACGTCCTGCATGGTCAGCACCCGTCGCGTCGTGCGCTCCCACACCAGGTCGGGAACGCTCACCCGCGCGTCGTCCGCGAAGTCCTCGGCGAAACGCTCGGCGCCGGCCGCCTCGTGCAGGTAGTCGATCTCCTCGAGGCTCGTGAACGCAAATTCCTCTACGAGGGCGGGCATGTCGACCCGATCCGAGACGAGGCGCACGCGGCTGAGCCAGCCGCCGACACGGCGCAGGGCGCGGAGGTCGACGTCGATGATCTTCTCGATGCCGGGTCGCTGGATCTTCACGACGACGTTGAGCAGTCCAGTTTCGGCGGCATCCTGTTCCGAGAGCCGTGCACGGTGGACCTGACCGAGGGATGCCGCCGCCACGGGAGTGGGATCGACGAACGAGTACGCGCGCTCGAGCGTCACTCCCAACTCGGCTTCGGCTAGCGCCCGGATCGCGGGAAACGGCACGGGCGGAACCTCGTCCTGCAGGCCCTCGAGCTCCTTGGTGATCTCCGGCGGCAGTACGTCGAGCCGGGACGACATGAACTGGCCGACCTTGATCATGAGGCCCCCAAGGTCGACCGCGAGCACGTGGAAGTGCTGCGCAATGCGTCGCAGGCGCGCGGACCTGTCACGCGCCGCGAGCCGTCCGAGTCCGACCCGAGGGAGAAACAACTCGTACCACCACGTCTGCAGCAGATAGCGGGCGGCGAACCGCAGGATCCTGCGGTAGCGAGCGCGCATGTTTCCGACGTCGGTCATCTAGTCTCGGTCTTCTCATCTCGCCGACGCCGACGTGCTGGTGGCACTCGGTCAGTCCTGGGCGAGGATGGAGTAGAGCTTACGACGCGCCTCGTCGAGCACGGCCACGGCCTGCTTCACCTGCTCCGGATTGCCGGAGCGTCCGACCTGCGCCGCCGCGTGAGCCAGTTCGATGCCGGCCTTGGGCAGCGCACTGGCCCGCCCGCCATCCCGAGTACTCGATGCTTCCCACGGTGCGGGCTGACCTGCCGCGGCATCCGCTGCCTGTTGTCCCTCTTCGGTGAGCGAGTAGGTCTTACGACCGTTGGACTCCGTGGCGATGATCAAACCCTCGTCCGCAAGCAGCTGAAGCGTCGGATATACCGAACCGGGACTCGGCTTCCAGGCGCCGCCGCTTCGTTCTTCGATCTCCTGGATGAGCTGATAGCCGTGCATCGGCTTCTCCGCGAGGAGCACAAGCACCGCCGCGCGTACGTCGCCTCGCCCCATCCTCGCGCCGACCTTGCGCTCGAATTGTCCGCGCAACTGCTCCATCGCTTCCCACGCGCTGGTGCCTGACCAGTTCCCACCAGGGCCGCCACGGCGTCCACCGAAACCGCTGCCCGTAAATGACCCACTCATGATGTCCTCCTGAGCGCCGAGCCACCATGCTCGACGATACCCAACGATATATCTTTAAGCCGATCAGCGTTCGGTTTCTGTCATACCTCACGGGATTTCCTTAGGCTTGACGCCATGACCATTCAACGTATGGACAACGTCGCCATCGTCGTCGACGACCTGGACGCGGCCGTCGCGTTCTTTGCCGCGCTCGGCATGGAGCTGGAAGGCACGGCGCAGATCGAGGGCATCTGGGCGGACCGAACCGTCGGACTCGCCGGCGTCCGGAGCGACATTGCGACGATGCGGACCCCTGATGGGCACAGCAAGCTGGAGCTGACCAGGTACCACACCCCTGCGGCGGCGTACGCGCAGCCGCAGAACCCGCCGCCCAACACGCTTGGCCTGCATCGCGTCATGTTCACTGTTGACGACATCGACGACACCATCGCTCGCCTACGCTCCCACGGCGCCGAGCTCCTAGGCGAGGTGGCGCAGTACGAGAGCAGCTTCCGGCTCTGCTACCTCCGCGGTCCCGCGGGCATCATCGTGGCCCTGGCCGAGCGGATCGGCTGAACAAGTTCCCTCTTTCGACTCGTGTTGGACGAGCGGTCGGTTTGACCGTTGCTAAAGCTTCGGCCGTATTCGGAACGCGTAACTTTTTTGGCCCTCTCGTCGATTACTGCTTTGTGGGCCCAGGCCCACGAATCCAGTGTTCTTACGAGATAGGGGACAACACTTGTCATTCATCACCACATTGGTCACCAGCAAGATCGCCATCGCTGCTTTGGCGGTCGGCACTGTAGCCGCAGGGGGCACGGCTGTCGCGGCATACGGGTCGTCTCACGCAGCGTCGGTTGTCGTCGCCGCGCACGGCACGTCGTCCCCGACGGATGCGCCCGATAGTACGTCGACACCGACCGACGGGGCAACGCAAACAAGCGGGGCAACGCCGACCGGAATACCCACTTCGACACCGACCCCAGTGGGCCCCGATGCGACGGGTCCCGCTGCCTTCGGCCTGTGTACCGCCTTCACGCATGGCGGTCTGAGCATCACGTCGACGGCGTATACGTCGCTAGTGAAAGCGGCTGGTAGCGCTGACGGTATCTCGACATACTGCGCAACTGTCGTCGTTGCGCACAATACGAAAGTGACCAGTACGCCGATCACCGTGCCGACATTGCCGACGGGTAAGCCGACCATCGCGCCGACGCCACACGCACCTTCGACGCACAAGCCGATCGCTCCGGTTAACCCGTAAAGGTTTGATCGGCTGTACAGGCGATCCGCCCTACAGTGAGGAAGATCTGTGCAGCGGGGTGCCGTCCAATATTGGCCCCGCACCCCGTTGCCCGGCTAATTCTCCAAGGGTGACCGAAGCACGTGATAACTGATGAATCGCTGGCCGATGGCCGAGCCGAACCGCACCGCTTACTGCGGATGGCTTACGGCGACTTCGCACCCGCGGTCCTCGGCTACCTCCGTTCACTCGGAGTCGACGATCCAGAGGCTGTCATGCAGGACGTCTTCATCGCGGTCTACCCGCGGCTAACGAAAGTCAAGGGCGGGGTGAACGGATTGCGAATGCTGATCTTCTCAATAGCCCACGCGCGCGCTGTCGACCACCATCGACGGCGTGCGCGGACACCCCAACTCGTTGAGTACGACCCCACGCGGGATGAACGGACAGTGGCGTCTGCCGAGGACGAACTGTTGCGGAGTACTGGCCGTGCCGGGGCACTTGCGCTCCTCGAAACGCTGGCTGCCGATCAGCGTGAGGTAGTGAGCCTGCGGGTGATCGCCGATTTGTCGCTCGAACAGACCGCGATTGTGATGAAGAAATCGACCGGTGCAGTGAAGCAGCTTCAGCGCCGAGCGTTGTTGAACCTCCGCGATCAGCTGGAGCAGAAAGCGTGGGAGAGAACATGAGCACTGACTCGGGCATGCGAGACGATCATGGAATAGTCACGCTCCTCCGGTCGGAGGGGATGGCGGAGGAGGCCCGCCTTGCCGAGTCCCTCGCGGAACTGCAGACACTCGCTCTGAGCGAGGCGCCGGCTCCCTCGCCATCCCTGGAGTCGCTCATGGCCGCCCCCGCGCGTCGTGCGCGTCGTGCGCGGCCAGCACTCGTCATCCTTATCAGCGCAGGCGCGACCCTCGGCCTTGGTGTCTCCGCGGCGGCGGCGGTGAGCCCGGAGTTCCGGACCAGCACAGGGCGCGTCATCCAAACGCTGGCGGAGATCGTTGCGCCGGGCAGCATCAAAGCGCCCACCGATTCACCTTCTCCGGTCCCCAAGCAGCCGGGCCAAACCCCGATCCCCAACTCTCCCGCGGTGCCGGCGCCTGCCACGACTCATCCCACCCACCCAGCAGTCCCCGCGACGCCCGGTGGTGTGGGCGCTGGCAAACCGACATCGGCCCCGTCGCACAAGCCCGCTGACCCGGGTCGCCCCACTGACCCGGGCAGAACAGATGGTGGTGGGTCGAGCGGAACTCGTTCCGTCCATCCATGACGAGGTTTGGTTGAGAACTTAGACCTCACAGATCTGCGCGCCTCGTCGAGCGAGAGCGGCGGCCATGGTGTTGCTATCGGATTTGTTCCGGCGCTCCCGTGCCCTCTCTATTGCGGAGCGGTTCGTCGGGAGTGGTTGTGGATGCGATCCACATCCGTCCATCCGAGGCAAGCCTCATCTTGAGTGAATGGGGCAGCTTGTTCTCGGCGACGAACGCCGCCGACGTGATGATGGCCTGGCTGGGCGCCCGCGTGACTTTGAACGCGGAGGGATCCGTCGCGCTGGTCGACTTGATGCCGATTCTCTTCGTGCCCTCGTCCCAGAGGAGTTGCACGAAACGGACGTCGCCGATCATTCGGAGGGCTGCGGCGTTCAACACGAGACGCCCGCCACTGAGCACGCGCAGGGTGGGGATGCCGCGGCCCTCAGCGCTGGATCGCGCGGGTTCGAACACTTCAAAAGGCATACTACGAGTCTAATTACAACGGTTCATGCGTCAATAGCACTCTGGCGTGACGTTCACGAGGGCAGGACCGTGAACTGCGCGATGGCAAGGCTCACACAGCGACGCCGTCATGCGTCCTGTCTAATTCCAACCAGAGAGAGCGTCAAGGGAAAACTCGGTGACCGTGGGGCAGATCGACGAGTGATGATTCCTATTCTCAGCGGGTGAGGGCCGCGAGTTCCGCGCGGCTGCTCACCCCCGCTTTGCGAAGCAGGTTCGACACGTGGAATTTCACGGTGTTGCCGCTGATGCCGAGCTGTTTCGCAATCGCCGTGTTGCGGGCGCCCGTAGCAACCAGGCGAAGCACCTCCCGCTCGCGGGCGGAGAGCGGAACCGAGTCCACCAGCGCCTCGGGCTCGGCCGGCGGATCCAGCGGCAGTCGGATGTCGAGGGATGAGCCCCAGCCCGGCGTCGCGGACACGGCGAGAGTGCCGTCGAGCGCGGTGACGCGTTCCGCAATGGGCCGAAGCGAGTCGTCGTGAGCGGTCAGATCGCCGTTGCCGTCATCGCGGATGCCAATGAGGAGGTTGAGTCCGTCGCAGTCCCACTGGATGCGCACCCGACTGGTCTCGCCCTTGTCCACTGACGCGAGCACCGCATTTCTCACGATCGCCCGTGCGGCGTGCGCGACAGCACCGGGGAGGGCGCGGCCCGTAGCCGGCGGCTCAACGAATTGCACCTCGAGGTCGCCGAATCGAACCAGCGGACGCAGGTCGTTGCGCAACCGGGCAAACGCGCCGACGACAGGCTCGAGCATGCTGGTCTGCTGTTGGTCGGTTGCCATTCGCAGGCCGACGAGTGAGGTCGAAGCAATGTCGATCGCCAGGTTGCGTGCCGCTCGATCATCCAATCGTGACGATCGCAGGATCGCCAGGATCGACTCAAGGGTCACGGCGTGCCGGTCGGCCTGCTCGGAGACCTCGCGAGCGTGCTCCACCGCGAGCCGTCGAGATGCGGGAGAAGGAACTTCGGTGTCGGTGCTGATCCCAGTGCTCATCCCTCCAACCTACCCGTCCCGCCTGACCTATACCTTCGGGTAGGGCGAACTGGACTGCTGGGTGGGGGCAGTCCCGGGTGCGAGCGCGAAGGATTGAGTCATGGATCAACTGGATACCGGCGTCGGCGACTCGCTCGCCCTCATCGGCAGCGAACTCGATTCCGTCATCGAACGGGTCGTGCGCAATGACCCGAAGGGGCTGGCAGCCTTTGCCGAGCTGATCGAGAAGGCCCCCCGAGTCTTCGTGCTCGGTGCCGGCCGTTCTGGACTCGCCCTGCGCATGACGGCCATGCGCCTCATGCACCTCGGGCAGGACGTGCACGTCGTCGGTGAGGTGACGGCACCGGCAATCGCAGCGGGCGACCTGCTGCTTACCGCCAGTGGCTCTGGAACCACGGGCGGCATCGTCCGTGCCGCGCAGACTGCCGCATCCGTCGGTGCCAGGGTCGCGGCGATGACGACTGATCCCGAGTCGTCACTGGCAAAGCTCGCGGACGTCGCGATCATCATTCCCGCCGCCGGAAAACTCGACAGGTCGGGTACCGCGTCTGCCCAATACGCCGGTGGCCTCTTCGAACAGGCCGTGGTTCTGATCGGTGATGCCCTGTTCCACGCGCTGTGGCAGCGCTCCGGACAGAGCGCCGACGAGCTCTGGCCGCGCCACGCCAACATCGAATGACCTGATCGTCCCCGGTCCCTCAACCCTCAACAAAGACCCTCAACAAAGGAACAAAAATGAAACTGCAGTTTGCCATGGACACCCTCACCACCGAGGCCGCCCTCGAACTCGCCGCCGCCGCGGCGCCCCACGTGGACATCCTCGAGCTCGGAACCCCGCTGATCAAGAGCGCCGGGCTGTCCGCCATCACCGCGGTCAAGGCCGCCCACCCGGACAAGATCGTGTTCGCTGACCTGAAGACCATGGATGCCGGAGAGCTCGAAGCCGACATCGCGTTTGCCGCCGGTGCCGACCTCGTGACCGTGCTCGGCACGGCAGGGGATAGCACCATCGTCGGAGCCGTCAAGGCCGCGACCAAGCACGGCAAGGGCGTTGTCGCCGACCTCATCGGAGTCGCCGACAAGGTCACCCGCGCCAAGGAGGTCGTTGCCCTCGGCGTTCAGTTCGTCGAGATGCACGCCGGACTCGACGAGCAGGCAGAGGAGGGCTTCACCTTCGCGACCCTGCTCACCGACGGTGAGGCTTCGGGCGTACCGTTCTCGGTCGCCGGTGGCATCAACGTCTCCACCATCGCCGCCGTGCAGCAGTCCGGTGCCCAGGTTGCCGTCGCCGGTGGCGCGATCTACGGTGCCCCGGATGTCGGAGCCGCCGCCGCAGCACTGCGCGCCGCGATCGTCTGAGTTTGATCGTCACCTAGCAGAAAACCAGGGGAGACCCGGCATCACGCCGGGTCTCCTCCGTCGTTTCTTACACGGTTGGGACGATGGCAATCTCGTCCGCAATCCTGCGGACGCTCAACCTTCTGTTGCTGATTTCTTCCGCGACGTATCGGATGGTCAGGTTATTGGTTCTGGCATGGCTGCGGAGAACCGAGAAGGCTTCGCCCACGTCGATGGACAGGGAGTGGGCGATCATTCCCTTAGCTTGTTCGATGAGGATTCGGCTATCGAGGGCGAAGTGAAGCTGCTCGATGATGATGTTTCCCTCCTTGACCAGTCGCTCCTGCAGGATGCCGATGGTTGCGACATCCGCCAGTGCCTGGCCGAGGGCCGCGTCTCGCTCGCTGAGGGCTGCGCGCTTGGTGCTGAAAAGATTCATCGTTCCGATGACCTGGCCGCGCAGCTTGAGTGGCGTCGCATGGGCCGAATAAAACCCCTGTTGGAGTGCGGCCTTCTGGAACGCAGGCCACCGACCTCCGGTTTCCTGGATATCAGGAACGGATATGGCGGTGCCCGTGGTGAAGCACTCGATGCACGGGCCGCTCGCCGCGTCGATCTGCATGATTTCCACCAGGTCGGCGCCCTCACTGGTGGACGTCATCAGCTGCAGCTGACCGTCGCCGTCGACAAGCATCAGGCCCCCCGCGTCGGTATCCAGGATTTCCGTGCACTGTTCGACCAGCGTGTGAAGGAGGTCGACTACATCGAAATCTGTCGTGAGCGTGTCTGCAACCGCAACGAATGCTGTGTTGACCCGTGCTTCGCGCGATGTTCCGTCCATATTCCTTAATACTCCTCGGTGTTCTCGGTTATTCGCGTAGCGCATTGAAATTCATCCCCCGGGTGACGACGTCATGGGCAATGTCTACGACCGTGCGGCCGGAGGTGAAGGAGTACGCCCGCAAACGGGTGAATGCCTCGGTCGCGTTGATGTCCAGCTGGGCCTGGATCATCCCGGTCGCCTGGTGTACCTCGCGACGAAGCGCTGGAGCCCTTTCATGCTCCTCGGAAAAGGGATCCTCGGCCGAGCGCATGGCCAGACGAACCGCGGGCGCGGCAGTGCGTCCCGCCATGGACGCGGCGATCGCGACCTGGTGAGCATCCAAACGCCTCGGGGCATCGCAGTAGAGATCGACCACACCGATCGTGACGGCTCCGATCGTCATGGGGAAGGCAAAAACGGCCGCCATGCCGATCTCCTGGGCAGCGACCGAGAACATGGGCCATTGCGAACGTCCCTGGTTCGAGATATCCGGTGCCAACACCGGGGAACCGGTTGCGAGAGCCTCCCAGTGGGGCCCTTCGCCCAGTTCGAACTGAAGCGTGTCGCCTCGTGCGGCAACCGCGTCGGTGGCGCAAATTGTGGACTGGTGTCCGTCATGTCCGAAGACCGAGATCGAGGCGCCGGTCACAAAGAGAGCGTCGACGAACGCCCCACAAAGACGTGCAGGGTCATCCATATCGAGTGAGGGGAGTGAGGGCGGGAGACCTGCAACCATGATGGGGCTTTCAACGAACAATTGTTGTTGAGCAAAACCGGGCAAGATCGGCGGATCCGAGCGCCTCATCGCGCCGTGCGCTCATATTACTCTCCCTCGCCCAGCTCCCCTCGTGGCCGCGTTCGGATCGCCCGCCCGGTTCGTCGCGGCTCGCAATACGGCGTAAAGCGCTGGCGGTGTCGGCGCGATGGGGTTAAGACTTAGTTGGGGGCCGAATCGGGCCCCGATTGTGAGGAAGCACATGACTGTCACCGACGAACTCCTGAAGAACAACGAACGCTACGCGGCCCAGTTCTCCGGACCGCTGCCCCTGCCGCCATCGAAGCATGTCGCGGTCGTCGCGTGCATGGATGCGCGGATCAACGTCTATGCGGTTTTGGGCCTAGGCGAGGGCGAGGCGCACGTCATCCGCAACGCGGGCGGCGTTATCACCGAGGACGAGATTCGCTCGCTCGCCATCAGCCAGCGGCTGCTCGGAACCACGGAAATCATCCTCATCCACCACACCGACTGCGGCATGCTGACCTTCACCGACGACGCGTTCAAGAAGTCGATCGAAGACGAGACCGGGATCCGTCCGCCGTGGGCCGCCGAGGCGTTCCCCGATGAGAGGGAGGACGTGAAGCAGTCCATCCACCGGATCAAGGCCAGCCCGTTCATTCCCCTGGCCGACCAGGTTCGCGGCTTCGTGTTCGACGTCGCGACGGGCAAGCTGAACGAGGTTGACGCCTAGAGCCCTACCGTTGAAACCCCTTAGGAATCGAGGCGGGAGTGCTCGCCGATGCCGTGCCAGGTGCGGTTGTGGTAAACGAGCGGGGCCGAAGTATTGTCGCCGGTCTTGGCCTCGAGGGCGTGCACGGCGATGACGGTGGAACCGCCGGCCTGCATCCGATTGATGATGCGGCCGCGGATCCACGATGGCGTGCCCGGCAGGTAGGGCTCGCCCGTCTCGAGGCGTGCCCATGACTCGGTGTCGGCGAAGCGATCGACTCCGCTGGTCGCGAAGAGCTTCGCGACCGCCAACTGGTCCGCGCTCAACAGGTGCACGACGACGGTGTCGGCGCGGCTCAGCGTTGGCGCGCTGGAGGACAGGGACGAAATGGAGAACACCAGCAGCGGCGGTTCGGCGCTGACGGAGAAGACGGAGGTTGCCGTCAGTCCGACGGGTCCGTCGCCGGCATCGGCCGTGATTACCGCGACTCCGGCCGGATGATTCCGGAAAGCCAGCTTGAATTCGTCGGCGCTGAGACTGACCCAGCGGTCGGGCTCCGCGGCCGAATTTAGTGCCGTGTTGAAGGCCGCGTTCGATGCCGAGTCGGCTGCTGATTGCGCTGATGTCATGGTGGTTGCTCTCCGTTCCCTATGTCGAGCGTCGTCTGGGGACGCCTCTGGAACAAATCGTGTTGCGTTGGATGACGTTACGGCGTCTTACTGTGAGCCGCGTTCGCGCTGGCCGCAAAAGGTAGCGTCGATCCGTGCCAGCAACCATCGAAAACCTGTCAAACGAGACCCGATCGTTCGTGCCCGCCGCCGACTTCGCCGCACGGGCGAACATCCAGAACGACGAATGGTCGCGGGCCGCGCTCGATCCGGTCGGCTTCTGGGAGGAGCAGGCGCAACGCCTGGCCTGGCACAGCCCCTGGCGCACCGCCCACACCTGGAACCCCTCCGTTCCCACCGGAGAGCTCGACGAGAACGGCCGGCCGACACTCTCGGTACCGAAGGCGGAGTGGTTTGTCGGTGGCACCCTGAACGTCGCGGTCAACTGCGTGGACCGCCATGTGGATGCCGGCCTTGGCGACCGGGTCGCGTTTCATTTCGAGGGTGAACCGGGGGACCGCCTCAGCGTCACGTATGCGGAGTTGCAACGCAGAGTTGCCAAGGCCGCGAACGCCTTGACCGCCCTGGGGATCGGCAAGGGGGATCGCGTCGTCGTCTACCTGCCCGTCATCCCGGAGACCGTCGTCATCACGCTCGCCATCGCGAGGTTGGGCGCGATCCACTCCCTGGTTTTCGGCGGCTTCTCGGCCGAGGCGCTGCGCTTTCGCATCGAGGACACCGGTGCAAAATTGCTGGTCACCTCCGACGGGCAATTCCGTCGCGGTACGGCCGTTCCCGTCAAGGGAAACGCGGATGACGCGGTCGCCGGCAACGACGACATCGAGCACGTGCTCGTGGTCAGGCGCACCGGCGACCTGACGCCGGATCTTCCGTGGACGGAGGGGCGCGACGTGTGGTGGCACGATGTGGTGGACGCCGCGCCCGATTCGCACGAGGCGGAATACTTCGACGCCGAGACACCGCTGTTCATCATCTACACGTCGGGAACGACCGGTAAGCCGAAGGGCGTGCTGCACACCTCCGGCGGCTACCTGACCCAGGCATCCTGGAGCCATTGGGCCGTCTTCGATGCGAAGCCGGATGACGTCTACTGGTGCACCGCGGATCTCGCCTGGGTGACCGCGCACACCTACGTTCTCTACGGTCCGTTCTCGAACGGCGCGACCTCCGTGATCTACGAGGGCACGCCGGACACCCCGCATCCCGGGCGACACTTCGAGATCATCGAGCGGTACGGGGTGACGACCTATTACACGGCGCCCACGCTCATCCGTACCCTGATGACCTGGTTTCCGGATGGCTTGCCGCCAACCTGGGACCTCTCGAGCATCCGCCTGCTCGGCTCGGTGGGCGAGGCGATCAATCCAGAGGCGTGGATGTGGTTCCGGGACAACATCGGCGCGCGGAGCGCACCCGTCGTCGACACGTGGTGGCAGTCCGAGACCGGGTCGGCGATCGTTGCGCCCCTTCCGGGCATCACCCCGCTCAAGCCCGGATCCGCGACGCGGGCGCTCCCGGGGCTCACGGTTCGAATTGTGGACGAGGAAGGCGAGCAGGTTCCGTTCGGCTCGGGTGGCTACATCGTGATCGACGGGACCTGGCCGGCCATGGCTCGAACGGTGTGGGGCAATCCGGAGCGGTACCGGGATTCGTACTGGAGCAAATACGCCGACCGCGGCTACTTCTTCGCTGGGGATGGAGCGAAGTACGACGACGAGGGATACATCTGGCTGCTCGGGCGAATCGACGATGTCGTCAACGTCTCCGGCCACCGACTGTCGACCATTGAAATCGAGTCGGCCCTCGTCTCGCATCCCGAAGTCGGTGAAGCCGGCGTCGTCGGGGTATCGGATGCGCGCACCGGCCAGGCCGTCGCCGCGTTTGTGATTCCCTCGCGCCAGCTGTCGGCGGAAGAAGCGGCGGACCCGCTGGTCTGGGGTTCACTCGAGGCTGAGCTCGGCGCCATCCTGAAGGCTCACGTGACCCGCGAAATCGGAGCCATTGCGAGACCGCGGGACATCATCATTGTTCCGGACCTGCCGAAGACCCGCTCGGGGAAGATCATGAGACGGCTTCTCGGCGACATCTTCGACGGGCGGGAGCTGGGGGATGTCACCTCGTTGCAGGACGAATCCGTCCCCGCCGCGATCGCGGGGATCGTGGAGGCGGCGCGTTCCTGACCCGCAATCGGACGGCAGGGCCCCCGGCTAGTCGCCGCGCTGGATTTGCTCGACCAGCCAGGATGTGATGGCGGCGCTCGCCGGGTTCCCCGTCCCATCGGCCGAGTGCAGGCAATCGTGCAGTTCCCTGATCTCCGGCCCTGAGTCGGAGAAGTAGCCGGTGAGGGGACACGCGTCGCGTGTGGGGTGAATGACGCCGCTGGTGCCGCTGTGCAACCAGTGGTACGCGAGCGCGCCGAGCGCGGTCTTCAACTCGCCATCCCGATACGGCATCGTGAAGTGCGCCACCCAGTCCGTCAGATCCTCGGGGGCCATCGGGCGCGCGAACAGGTATCCCTGGCCCGAACCGGCACCGAGCACTGAGCTCACCTCGAGGCGTTCGCGATCCTCAATTCCCTCGACCACAACGCCATAGCCGCCGTCGGATCCCAGCTTGGTGATGGCCGCTAAGACGGTGAGGACCTGCAGCGGGCGAGTGTGCGACGACTCGAAGATTCGACGGTCGATCTTGATCACATCAAATGGGATGTCGGTGATTCGCTTCAGAGCGCCGAACCCAGAGCTCAGGTCATCCAGATGGATTTTCACCCCGAGGCGGACGAGTTCCGCCACCGTTTGCTCGCTTGCCGCGATGTCAAGTTCCTGGGTTTCAAGAAGTTCGAGGCTGAGGCGGTGTGCATCCATCCGGTGGCGTGCGAGAGCCTGCTGAACCCAGGAGGCGCTTTCGGGCTCGGCCAGCAGCTCGGGCGATATGTTCACCGAGACGTTCAGTTCAACGCCGTCGCTGTCCCACTTGGATGCCCACATCAGCGCCTGGTCGAGACCATCCTTGAATACCTGCACCAACTGTTTTCGCGTGTAGTAGGGCAGGAACGAGTCCGGCGTTTCGATGACACCGTCGGGACGGCGAATCCTGGCGAGCGCCTCCACGTTGGTGACCCGCCCGGTCTGCAGGTCGACGATGGGCTGCATGAACATCACCAGCTCGCCAAGCGGGCCGTCGGTCTCGGTCGACTCCGTGCTGCCGTCGGAACCCACGACATCCTGCGGACGTGCGCTCTCCCACCAGTGAGTGCGCCCCTCCGCGCGCTTCACCCGATACAGGGAGGCATCGGCGGTGCGCAGCAGGTCGGGTCCGGTAACGCCGTCGCTCGGGAAAAACGCCACCCCCATGCTCATGCCCACCGATACCGACGCGCCATCGTCGACTTCGAACGGCGACTCGACTGCGGCGTGGATCCGCTCGAGAATGCTTGCGAGTTCGGCCGTCGGCGCTTCGGGCGGAAGGCCGGAGATGACAACGACGAACTCGTCCCCGCCGAGCCGCGCCACGAAGTCTCCCCGCCGCACCATCGTGCGCACGCGGTCGGCAAATTGTGTGAGCACGGAATCCCCGGAGAGATGTCCGTGCACGTCATTGACGACCTTGAAGTCGTCGAGATCGATGATGCCCACCGCCACGAGATTGCCGCTCTGGGCGGCGGCGGCGAATTCCGTGCGAAGGTATCGACGCAATCCCTCGCGATTGGGCAGGCCGGTGAGCAGATCGTGGCTGGCCTCGTGCGACAGTGATTGGCCTTCCTGCACGATGTTGGTGACATCGCGTTGAACGCTGACGAAGTTGGTGATCGCGCCTGCGGCGTCCTTCAACGGTGTGATCGTCAAATGGTTCCAGAAGGATGTTCCATCCTTGCGGTAGTTGAGTACCGTGCCCTCGAATGTTTCCCCGGCGTCAAGCGCCGCGCGCATCCGTTGCTCCTCTTCGCGAGACGTGTCCGCCCCCTGCAGGATTCTGCAGTTCGAGCCCAGGATCTCGGATTGCGTGTATCCCGTGATCTGGGTGAACGCGGCGTTGGCATAAATCGTGTTGCGGTCCGAGTCGGTGATGAGCGACCCCTCGGACACGGTCTCGAGGGCGAGAGCGAGCAGTGATTCGGTCACCTCGGTTCCTGTCATGCCGGCACTTTCAGTTCGCCGTGCCGTTTGAATTTCAGTCCTGCGACATACAGCCCGCCACGTCGGTGCACCCATCGCACCTCGGCGGGCGAACTGAAGCTGTGGTGCCCATGGAGCTCTACCCCGTACTCATCGCCGAAGTTGATTCGGTGGCGCGAGCGGACGCGGCATCCCCCGAAACTGAGGTCATCGAGATGCACGGCAAACGGCGTCGCAATTTTCGTCCCCGACGGATGCAGTTGGGCGATACGTCGACCCTTCGCCCGGAATTCTGATCTCAGGCTCGGATTGACGCGCCGCGCAGCGCCGATCACCGTACGTGCGGCCGCGCCGGCGAGCCGTGCCTTGTCTTCTCGGTCATGTCTCACCCAGTGGGGCGAGCCGGAGATCGCGCCGACCAGCCTCACGGCCTGGTCGGGGGCGAGTTCGTCGAATTCGAATCCGACGAGCATGCCATCGGCGCTCTCGCTGATCCACCGGCTGTTCCCGGAGATCGTGCCGATTCGGTCAATTTCGAGCTTCCCCTTGCGCACCAGCTGGTGGGCGGCATCCGCTGGACCGAAGGTGTTCGACCATGGGAGGGCGAGTCGCACACCGTTGAAGCTCAAGTCGAGAATCCGACCCTCGACAGGCGCGCCCTCCCACAGCTGCGCCCCGATCGGCAGGTCGACCTCCGTGCGTTCGGTGCGTCGCTGGCGGGGCCGCTCGAGACAGACCAATATCGCCATGACCAGGCCGACGATGTTGTAGAGGGTCCAGAAGGATGTGATCACCAGGGAATCAAAAGTGAACCGTCCCGCCGAGAGCACAAAGGCGTTGAGCAGGGCGAACAGCGACAGGCCAAGAAGTATGACGTGGGGCAACGCGATCAACCAGCGGAAGTTGAGTTTCTCCGTCGAGACGCCCTTGGGCGTCACGGCAAACACCTTCGTGCTGAATCCAAGCCATTCGCCGATGATCGCAATCGCGATCGTCGGTGCCATGGCGATCTCGTACACGTGTGTCCAAGTGAAGCTTCGCCGGCCTGCTGACAACAATTTCATGCGCACGAACGATGCAACGAAGTAGGGAAGCCAGATTGCAAGGAAGGAGGACACCGCGGCGTGCAGCACGGGATCGCCACCGATCAGGTACACCAGCGGGGCAAGGATGAACACCATCTTGAAGATTCCGAAATGCCAGTACACGATGCCGTCGGCATAGATCCAGCGCTGCATCCAGGTCAGGCCGGGGAGGGTGAAGGGGTTCCACTTGCGCGCGGTCTGGATGTTGCCGCGCGCCCAGCGCGTGCGCTGGGTGAGCAGGTCGGCGAAGTTTTCCGGTGCGAGCCCGGCGGCGATGATGTCAGGCGCGAAGGCCGACCGGTAGCCGGCTGCCTGGAGGAGCATCCCGGTGGCCATGTCTTCGGTGATGACTCCCGTGGCAAAGCCGCCGATGGCGTCGAGCGTCGAACGCCGGAACACCGTGTTGCTTCCGACGTACATCACCGCGTTGAAGCGCTCCTTGGGGGGCTGAAGGGTTCTCATGAAGTAGTCCTGCTCGTTCGGCAGAACGTCGCCGGAAAACAGGTTGTACTGGAACGCATCCTGGTTGTGGAAAGCCTGTGGTGCCTGCACGAACGCAAGGTTCTCATCGATGAAGTAGCCGACGGTCTTCTCCAGGAAATCGACGGTCGGGATCATGTCGGCATCGAGAGTGACAACGAGTTCCCCGGCGCTGTGCACAAGAGCATTGTTGAGATTGCCTGCCTTCGCGTGCTCGTGCTCCTCGCGTTCGAGGTACTCGGCGTCGTATCGTCTGGTGAGCTCGCGCACTTGCGGCCGGCTCCCGTCGTCGCACACGTACACGGTGATCTTCCCGGGATATCGGATGCCCATCGCCCCGGCGAGAGTGGGTTCGAGCACCGCGATCGATTCGCTGTAGGTCGCGATGTAGATGTCAACCGACGGGATGTGCGCCAGATCGTGCACCGGAAGGGGCGTGCGTCGGTCGACCTGCCACCCGATCACCGTGGAGGCCACCATCTGCAATAGCCCCGCGAACTCCGCCGTGACGAGGATTATGCCCGCGACCAGGGATACCCAATTGTCCGACGGGATCGTGAAGATGAGACGCCAGGTGAGGTAGACGACGGCAGACCCGAGCGCGACGACAAGGGCGAACCGACGGGCAGTGCCGGGTTGCCGTCGCTCGACTACCCATGCGATCCCCACGAGTACAAGAACGACCGCCCCGTAGATTGCCGACCATGGCCAGAACGCCGGTTCAGTCATGTGCACCCCCGCACTGTCGCGATCGCCGCGGCGTGTGCTCATGGTACGCGGCAGCACCCGCTCTCGTCACTCATTTCTTGGCAAGCCGATCGCCCGGGACGCTTCAGAGTCGAGGATCGACGTGAACCTTTGGGCCGGGCCCGGCGTTCGGGCCACGGTTGCCGTCGAGGCGGCTGCCCACCTCGTCGAGACCGATAACCTCGCTCACGATCGCGTCGGGATCGACGGCTCCCGAGGCGAACAGGTCGATTGCGCCGCGGAGACCGGGCGAGGCAGACAGGATGCCGATGGCTGTCACGTCGTTCAGTACGAGGTCGCGAGAGTCGATCAGGCTTGGCTTTCCGGAGAGCCCGATGAGGACGATGCGGCCGCCGGGATCCACGAGTCGTGCCGCGAGGGCCGGGCTGCCGGCCAGGCTTGTCGCGTCGATCACGGCGTCGAAGCGTTCGTCGGATGCGGCGATCTCGTCGAGGTCATGGGCGAACTGGACGCCCAGCTCCCGACCGAGCCGCAGGGATCCCGCACGCTTGCCAGCGAGGTGGACCTCTGCGCCCCTGGCGAGCACGAACTGCGCGGCGAGGAGTCCGATCGTCCCCGAGCCGAGGATGAGCACTCGACTATTCGGTCCAGCCAAAGTCGCCTCGGCCGCTCGAAGGGAGTTGCCACCGGGCTCGACCATGGCTCCGCTCGTCACGCTCACCCGGTCGGGGATGACGTGCGCGAATCGTGCAGGGATAAGCAGTTGCTCGGCGAGGGCGCCCGGCCAGCCATCCGTGATCCCGACCTCTTCGCGGAACGGGCAGAGGTAGTGCCGGCCTGCGCGGCAGAACCGGCAGACGCCGCAGCCCAGCATTGTGTCGCCGGTGATCCGCTTTCCGATCCACGACTCGTCCGTGTCCGGGCCAACCGCGGTGACCCGACCGACCCATTCGTGGCCGAGTCGCAGTGGGAAGTGCGTCTTCCCCTGGGCGAAGTAGGCCATCTCGCCGGTGTACAGCTCGATGTCGGTTCCACAGATTCCGACCCGCTCGACCTCGAGCAGCAACTCTCCGGCCGAGGGAACGAGGTCGTCGACATCCCGCACCTCGCCCCGCCGCGGGGCGGTGACCACGAACGCGCGCATCAGCCCAGGACGATCAACACGTGTGCCATTATTTGGAAGCGTAATACGCCGCACTAATTGACGGAATGCAAGGAAGCACCGTGGATGATCTTCGAAGCGCGCAATGGTACGTCGGCCAGGATCGCAACGCCTATATTCACCGAGCGTGGATGCGACGGGGGCTCCCCGAAAACGCGCTGGACGGCACGAAGCCCCAGATCGCGATCGCGAACACCGCATCCGATCTGACACCGTGCAACATGCACCTCGACGAGGTCTCGGCGAGTGTGCAGAAAGGCATCTGGGAGGCGGGCGGCGTTCCCTATAACCTGCCCGTCGTCTCCCTTGGCGAGACCGTCCTGAAGCCGACCGCCATGCTCTGGCGCAACATGGCCGCGATGGCCATCGAGGAGATGCTGCGGGCGAACCCGATCGACGGCGTCGTGCTGCTTGGCGGGTGTGACAAGACGATTCCTGCCCTGCTGATGGCCGCGGCATCCGTCAACATCCCGGCCATCGTGGTCCCCGGCGGGCCGATGCTGACCGGTCATTTTCGCGGTGAAGCGCTGGGCTGCGGAACGGATGTCTGGCGACTGAGCGAAGAGGTTCGCGGCGGCCAGATCACGAACGGCGAGTTCCTGAAGTCCGAGTCGTCCATGATCCGTAGCAAGGGCCATTGCAACACGATGGGGACGGCATCGACGATGGCGGTCGTCGCCGAGGCGCTCGGGATGACGATCCCCGGCTTCGCGGGAACGCCGGCACCGGACGCGCGGCTGCAGGCCATGTCGCACGAGACCGGCCGCCTGATCGTGAACATGATCAGGGAGGACCGCAGGCCGAGCGACATCATGACGCGGGAGTCGTTCCTGAACGCGATCGTCGCGGTTGCCGCCGTCGGAGGTTCGACCAACTCGGTCGTCCACCTGCTGGCCATCGCGGGTCGACTCGGGATCGAGCTGACCCTCGACGACTTCGATGCCGCGGGCAAGGATGTCCCGCTGCTGGTCAATCTGCAGCCATCCGGCGAGTTCCTGATGGATGATCTATTCCGTGCCGGGGGAGTCCTCGCGGCGCTCGCCGAGGTGAAGGATTTCCTCCGGCCGGAGCCCATCACGGTTACCGGCGTTCCCCTCGTGCACTACCTCGACGACCAGCCGGTGTTTGACCCAACAGTCATCTATCCGCGGGAGGCTCCGCTGCTTCCGGATGCGGGCATCGCGGTACTCCGCGGAAACCTCGCGCCCAGTGGCGCAATCATCAAGCCGGCCGCTGCGACCGCCGAGCTGTTGAGCCACACGGGTCCCGCGGTCGTCTTCGACAGCATCGAGGACATGCGCGACCGGCTCGATGACCCTGACCTCGACGTGACCAAAGACTCCGTGCTCGTGCTCCGCGGATGCGGACCGCGCGGCTACCCCGGCATGCCCGAGGTCGGGAACATGCCACTCCCGCGCAAACTCCTCGAGCAGGGGGTACGCGACATGGTGCGAATCAGTGACGCCCGGATGAGTGGGACGGCGTACGGCACCGTCATCCTGCACGTCGCTCCCGAGGCGGCCGCCGGCGGACCGCTGGCGTACATCCGGACAGGCGACATCGTGACCCTCGACGTGGAGTCGAGGTCGCTGAATGTCGACGTCAGCCCGGAGGAACTTGCGGCACGAGTTGAGAGCGCCACAAGCGTGGCGGCCTACGCGGCGCCGACGCGAGGCTGGACCAGGCTCTATGTCGACCACGTGATGCAGGCCGACACCGGCGCGGACCTGGACTTCCTGGTCGGCTCGAGCGGCGACGCGGTGTCGCGTGAGTCGCACTGAAAGCGGGCTGTTGTCACGGGTGGTCTCGGCGGGGCCCCCGCCGCCCGCCCGATGGAGGGACCCCACCGCGAGGCTCCGAGAGTAGAGTCGTCGAGCGCTTCGACCGAGCACCACGAAAGATGACAAGCATGACGAATCCCGCAGCACTCCTCGCGACCGAACTTGCGGAGGTCGGCACAGAACAATTCACCGCTCGCGACTATCGCAGCGGCACGGTCCGGCACATCGTGCTGTTCAAGTTTGCCGACACCGCATCCGAGGCCGACCGGAGCGAACTGTCACGCAGGTTTCACGCGCTCGCCGCCACCGAACGGGCCGGCGAGCGATACATCGTTTCGATCGAGAGCGGTGACCAGATCAGCGGCGAGGTCGCGCCGGACGGATACGAGGTCGGCTTCGTCGTCACCTTCGCCTCCCAGGGTGACCGGAATTTCTATGTCGGCGAACCGATCGTCGCGGATCCCGCGCACTTCGACCACGAGCACGCCGCATTCAAGGCGTTTGCCGGTCCGTTGCTCGCCGGCGTCCAGGTGTTCGATTTCGCCATCGCCTGATAGATGCCAAGGAGTATTGTCGGACCCGTCTGAGGAGGATCGGTGGATGAGTCGCCGAAAGCTTGGCGGGCGCCTGCCACCATCAAGCGCGCGACGATTTACGACGTAGCGCGTGCCGCGGAGGTCTCGCACCAGACGGTCTCGCGATTCCTGAGTGGGTTCGCTGGCATCCGTCCGGAGACTCGGATGCGCGTTGAACGGGCGTTGAGCGAACTCAACTACCGACCGAACATGACGGCGCGGTCGCTCAAGGCGAGTACGTCACATCGACTCGGTGCACTCGCCTACGACCTCTACGAGGTCGGACCGAACAAGATCGTCCAGGCGGAAAGCCAGGCCGCGCGCGATGCCGGCTATGTGCTCGACATCGTGAGTCTCGACCCGTTCAAAGAGGATGAGTTCGCCGCCGCCATCGATCTGCTCGATCAGAACGACTTCGCAGGGATCCTGGCGAACGCGCCGACGGACCAACTCCGGAGAGTCCTTGAGCAGACGCAATTCTCGGTCCCGCTGTTTCTGGACAATGAGCCGGAGGAGTTCGAGAACGAGAGCGGGATCGAGGGCTCATCCGCGACCGGCACTCGGATGATCGTCGAGCATCTGGTCTCCCTCGGACATCGTCGCATCCTGCACCTCACCGGGCCGCTGCAGTGGGTGGTCGCGCGGAATCGAGGCTGGGCGTACCGGAGTTGCATGCAGAGCCACAAGCTGGTCGCGGAGGAGTTGGTTGGCACCAGCTGGTCGGCCGCGGAGGGTTTTCGGGCGATGCAGGCATTCGACCTCGATCCAGGGATCACGGCGATCGTCGCCGACAACGACCAGCTCGCATTGGGTGTGCTGCGATCGCTTTCCGAACGGGGTGTTCGCGTCCCGGCTGACGTGAGTGTCGTGGGGTTCGATGATATTCCCGAAGCTGAATTCTTTATTCCTCCCCTGACAACGATTCGACAGGACTACGAAAAGATCGGGCGTCGAGCCGTGCAGTCGTTGCTTGGCATGTTCGGTGCTGCCACCGAAGCGCTCGACTCAAACACCACCGCGGTTTCCCTGGTCGTTCGCGCCTCATCCGGTCCACCGCCGGCAACGCCGCGGTCATGACGAATCGGTAACGTCCAAAAAGTTTTTGTTGGCGCTCGACCGGAACGGTCGTATATTCGGATGCAGCACAAAATGTTTTCGAAAACATTTTACCGTCGAACCACGATGTTTTCGGAAATTTTCTCACCACTGCGGGCGCTGGGGCGACCGTGGTGCCGTAGGCGATTCGATAAAACAATGAGGTTTTGAAATATGGCACGGTTCCGTCCTGAAGAATCCCGCATCTCTGGCATCCTCTTCGGTGCCGCCTACTACACCGAATACCAGACGACGGATCGCCTCGACGAAGACCTCGATCTGATGCAAGAGGCCGGCTTCACCGTGATCAGGGTGGGCGAGTCGGTCTGGTCCACCTGGGAGCCCCGGGACGGGGACTTCGATCTGGACTGGCTCCAGCCGGTTCTCGACGGCGCGCACAAGCGCGGAATCTCCGTCATCCTTGGCACCCCGACGTACGCGATTCCGCCGTGGCTCCAGAAGAAGCATCCGGAGCTCGCGGGGGAGACCGAATCGGGCAAGCCGATGCCGTGGGGTGGCCGCCAGGAGGCCGACTACTCGAGTCCCGTTTTCCGTCACTATGCCGAGCGGGTCATCCGCAAGATCACGCAGCGCTACGCCGACCACCCGGCCATCATCGGATTCCAGGTGGACAACGAGCCCGGCCTGCTGCTCCTGCACAACGCGGGTACCTTCGCGGAATTCGTCAACCGACTGCGTCAGAAGTATGGAACGCCCGAGCGCCTCAACGAAGAGTGGGGTCTCGTTTACTGGTCCCACCGCATCGCCGAGTGGAACGAGCTGTGGGTGCCGGACGGCAATTGGCAACCGCAGTACGACCTGGCCTGGCGGCGTTACCAGGCGGATGTCACGACCGAGTACATCGCGTGGCAGGCCGACATCGTGCGGCAGTACGCCAGCGCTGACCAGTTCGTGACCACTTGTATCGCGTATGGCCGGCCGGCGTTGAACGACCTGAAGCTCGCGGCCGATCTCGACGTCACCGCCGGCAACCCCTACTACGCGATGCAGGACGGCCTCGACGCGACGAAGGAGGCGCCGTCCGTCGCGCACTTCACAAGCACGGGCGTGTGGGGCCTCATCAAGCAGGCAGACCGGCTCTATTCGACAAAACAGGAGCGCTTCCTGGTTACGGAAACCGACGCCGCATCGATCGGTGGCCCGTCGATCAACTACCCGCCCTATCCCGGGCAGCTCGCCCAGGCCGCACTCGCCCTGATCTCCCGTGGCGCCGCGATGATCGAGTACTGGCACTGGCACACCCTGCACTTCGGCACAGAGACCTACTGGGGTGGCGTCCTGCCGCACAGCCAGAAGCCGGGTCGAATCTACCGAGAGGTCGCGGCGCTCGGAGCGACGCTCAAGAAGCTCGGCCCTGTGATCGAGGGCTACACGCCGGATGCCGATATCGGCTTTCTCTTTTCGACCGACAGCAGGTTCGCGTTTCAGTTCTTTCCGCCTCTGACGACACCGGATGGCGCGGGGGACCCGAGTTCGTACGATCGCATCTTCGACAGCTTCTACCGGGGAGTCATCGAGTCGGGCCGCCAGGCCCGCGTCCTGCATGTCGATCAATTCGTCGCTCTCGATGCAGGCGAACTCGCGCGCACGCTGCCCGTCCTCGTGGTGCCCGGCTTCTACATCTCGACCGACTCCGAACTCGACGCCCTGCGCGCCTACGCCGAAGCCGGCGGCCACCTCGTTCTCGGGCCCCGCACGGGATACGCCGACGTCGAGGGGCGGGCTCGCCTCGCCGTCGCGCCGGCAGGACTCTCCGACGCGGCACAGGTTTGGTACGAAGAGTTCTCGAACCTGCACGGCAGTCTTCCGGTCGTTGGGGCCGGCGACGTTGAGTGGCCCGCTGCCGCCGCGGCCACCGCCTGGGCCGACGGACTGATCGTCGACGGCGCGGAGGTGATCGCGCGATACGAGCATCCGGAGCTCGGACGATTCCCGGCGGTCACGACTGCATCGGCCGGCCAGGGTCGGATCACCACGGTTGGCACCGTTCCCAACCCGGCATTCGGCAGGGCGCTCGCGGAGTGGATGGTCGCCTCCCCGATCGCGTCCGAGTGGGACAGCTCAAATGCCCCCGGGGTGATCGTCAGTTCCGGCGTCGTCGAGAACGGGTCGCGAGTGTGGTTCATCCACAACTGGAGCAGTGTCGAGTCGTCGCTCCCGCTTCCCTCGTCAACGACCGAGCTCGTCGACCTGGACACAGGTCACGCGCTGACAGGAACCGCCCTTTCGCTCGGGCCATGGTCCGTGCGGATCCTGATCGAGAGATAACTCCGGTCGTCACAGCCGACACCCGGACCGAACAAAGGAATAGGAAGACATGCGAAGCAAAGCAACACGAACAGCAGTGACGCTGGGATCCATTGCAGCGATTTCCACCTTGCTACTGACCGGATGCACGGCACCGAGCGCGTCCAGCTCGAGTGACACTCCCGTCACCCAGGCAGAAATCACCAAGGCGATGAATACGCCGACAACCATCACGGTTTGGTCATGGGTGCCAAACTTCAGCACCGAGGTCAAACAGTTTGAGGCCAAGTACCCCAAGATCACGGTGAAGCTCTCCAATGTTGGCCAGGGTTTGCCCGAATACACGAAGCTGCGTACCGCCATCAAGGCCGGACAGGGCCCGGATGTCGCGCAGATCGAGTACCAGTACATTCCCTCGTTCCAGAGCGACCTCCAGAATCTCGTGCCCTACGGCGCAGACAAGATCAAGGCGGACTACGTGTCGTCGATCTGGGGCCAGGTCTCCAAGAATGGTGCCGTCTACGGCATCCCGCAGGACTTCGGGCCCATGGGCAACCTGTACCGCAGCGACATCCTGAAAAAGGCCGGCGTCACGCCACCGGCCACCTGGGCCGAATACGCGACCGCCGCGCAGACGATCAAAGACAAGACGGGCTCGTACATTTCTGACATGCCGGGTAATGACCCCGGCCAGTTTGTCGGATTGCTGTGGCAGGCCGGAGGCCGTCCCTTCGGTTACGACGGAAAGAAGACGGTCACGGTCAACATCGACAGCGCCGTTGACCAAAAGGTTGCGACCTACTGGAACACGCTGATCCAGAAGGGTCTCGTCGCCGTCGACCCCGACTTCGACAACGACTGGTACCAGGGGCTCGCGTCCGGCAAATACGCGGGCTGGCTCGGCGCAGCGTGGGGCCCGGTGTTCCTGCAGGGGACCGTGGCGAAAACGAGCGGACTCTGGACGGCGTCTCCTCTACCGCAGTACTCGGCGACCGGAGCCCAGACTTCGAGCTTCTGGGGCGGTTCCGCTGACTCCGTGCTTAACAGCAGCAAAAACAAGATTGCCGCAGCCGAGTTCACCAAGTTCGTCAACCACGACTCCACATCGTCGTTGACCCTTGCGACGAAGCAGTCGCTGTTCCCACCGCTCAAGGCGACTCTTGCCTCTCCCGCTTTCTCCGGACAGAAGTCGGATTTCTTCGGTGGACAAACGGTCAATGCTCTCTACAACACGATCTCGGGCACGGTGGATCCGAACTTCCAGTGGCTCCCGTACATGGATTACGCGTACTCGAGCTTCAACAACACCCTGGGTAAGGCGATCGCCGACAAGACAGACCTTCTGGCGGGGCTGAAGGCGTGGCAGGCGCAGGTCGTTGCCTACGGAAAACAGCAGGGCTTCACTGTGAAGACCAACTAGCCAGGTGCATCGGGTGGGCGGTCGGAGGATGTCTGGCCGCCCACCTCACCTCATTCGAACAAGGGAGTTTGTCATGAGTTCTGCCGTCGCATCGAAAACCGCAGCAGCGGCCAGCGGTCATCCGCCTCGAAGGCGCAACGAGTCGAGGAGAAATCAAACGGTTGCCGCCTATGCGCTGATACTCCCGTTCGTCATCGTCTTCCTCGCGATGCTCGTTGTTCCACTGGTCTATTCGGGTGTTCTCAGTTTCTTTAGAACGCAGATCGTCGGAGGCACCGTCTTCGTTGGCCTCTCGAACTACGTGCAGGCCGTCACGGATCCACTGTTCCTCGGCGGCGTCGGCCGGATGGGACTGTTCCTCGTCATCCAGGTGCCGATCATGCTGATCTTTGCGCTGTTCTTTGCGCTGGCTCTCGACAGTGGGCGGGTGCGTGCGGCGAAGTTCATCAGGCTGGCGATCTTCGTCCCGTACGCGGTGCCGGCGGTGGTGGCCACACTCTTGTGGGGATATATCTACGGGAGCAACTTCGGCCCCATCACGCAGGTGATCTCGGCCCTCGGGCTACAGGCGCCGAATCTGCTTTCGAGCAACCTGGTGCTCGGGTCGATCATGAATATCGTCACGTGGGAGTTCGTCGGTTACAACATGATCATCCTGTTTTCGGCGCTCAGGTCGATCCCGACCGAGCTCTACGATGCGGCGCAGGTCGATGGCGCCGGCCAGTGGCGAATCGCCTGGAGCGTCAAGATCCCGGCCATTCGTCCGGCAATCCTGCTCACCGTGATCTTCTCGATTATCGGCAGCTTCCAACTGTTCAGCGAACCGCAGCTGCTCTACAACCTCGCACCAAACGCGATCGGCACCGCCTTCTCGCCCAACCTGTACGCCTACAACCTGGCGTTCATCAACCAGAACATCAACTACGCGGCGGCGATCGCGTTCCTCCTCGGGCTCGTGATCATGATCGTCTCCTACATCGTCCAGTTGACCGCGCAGCGTCGCGAACGAGAGCAGGGTGCGGCATGACCACCTCGGAGATCGCTTCCCCCGTCCAGGGGCAGACCGTGGAACGCGAGAGGAATCACAGGCGGCGACTGCGCCCGGGAAAGGAGCGCAGCAACATCCTGACCATCGCGATGTTCGCGTGCGCACTGTATTTCCTGCTGCCGCTCGTCTGGCTCGTGATCTCATCCACGAAGTCGAACACCGACCTGTTCTCGACCTTCGGATATTGGTTCGCGCACGATTTCAACCTGTTCAATAACATTGCCGACGTGTTCAGCTACCAGGGCGGGGTGTTCTGGCAGTGGCTGCTCAACACCGTGTTTTACGCGGGGGTGAGCGCCGTCGGAGCCGCAGCGCTTGCCGCGGCAGCGGGATACGCGTTTGCGAAGTACAAGTTCCCTGGCGGCACCGCGATCTTCAGCGGCATCCTCGGCGCCATCATGGTTCCGACGACGGCGCTGGCGATCCCCACCTATCTCCTGTTCGCCTCCGCGCACCTCACGAACACTCCGCTGGCGGTGATCCTGCCGTCATTGGTGAGTCCGTTTGGTGTGTACCTGATGCGGGTCTACGCGGCCAGCGCGATCCCGGACAGCCTCATCGAAGCCGCTCGGATCGACGGTGCAAGCGAGTTCCGCATTTTCCGCTCGGTCGGCCTGCGGCTGATGGCGCCCGGAATCGTTACGGTGTTCCTGTTCGCGCTCGTCGCGACCTGGAACAACTACTTTCTTCCACTGATCATGCTGAGCACCTCCAACCTGTACCCGCTGACCGTTGGCCTCGCGCAGGAGCAGCAGGCGGCCGGCGCGGGAGGCAGTGCGCAGCCATTGTTCGCGATCGTCATTACGGGGTCGTTCATCTCCGTCATTCCGTTGGTGATCGCATTCCTGTACCTGCAGCGCTACTGGCAGACGGGCCTCGCAACGGGTGGCGTGAAGGGCTGATCGTCTTGGCTGGACAAGGGAGCGTAAGAGTATTTTGACTGTGACTCAACCGGCAAGATTTGCGATCGTTGGTACGGGATGGCGCGCCTCCTTCTACCTGCACGCGGCCACCCAGCTGCCCGATCTGTTTCAGTGCGTGCGCGGCTTCGCACGATCGGCACAGACGGCCGCACAGTTCGGCGCGGCCTGGAAGGTGCCCGTGCACACATCCGAGGCCGACTTCTTCGAGGGCCTGGACGTCGAATTTGTTTTGCTCGCTGTCCCGGCGGCGGCAGTCGAACCGTGGGTCAGGAAATTGGGTGAACGCGGAATTCCCGTCCTCCTCGAGACGCCGGCGGCGAGAACCTTCGATGGCCTCGTGGAGATGCACGACCTGGCGGCACGGACCCCCGACCTGCGACTGCAGGTCGCTGAGCAGTACCGGTTCCAGCCCATGCACGCGGCTCGGATGGCTGTCGCGGGTTCCGGGGTGCTCGGCCCGATCACGAATGCTCACGTGTCGGTCGCTCACGAGTATCACGCGATGAGTCTGACGAGGGGCATCCTTGGTCTTGGATTCACGGCGGTTGAGGTGTCAGCGTCGTCGTTCACCGATCGCGTGGTCGCAACCGTAGATCGCGACGGCTGGACGAATGATCACGAAGTGATGCCGTCGCCGAGAGTGACCGCGGTCCTGCGCTTTCTCGAATCCGACCAGGTCGCGACCTACGTCTTCAGCAATGAGCAGTATTTCTCGCCGCTGCGCTCCCGGCGCTTGGATGTGTGGGGTGAACGCGGGGAGATTGCCGGCGATCAGGTGCGCTATCTCGACGACGGTGGCGAGCTCGTGCGAACTCAGATTGTTCGTGACGATGCCGGGCAGGACGGCGATCTTCGCGGGCACTCGCTGAACGCGATCTTCGCGGGGACGGAGATCGTCTACAGGAATGAGCTCTTCCCAGCCCGGCTCTCCGACGACGAGCTGGCGATCGCCCAGGTCCTGCTCCGCATGGCCAAATACACCAGGAGCGGCGAAGCCTTCTACGGTCTGGCGGACGCGAGTGAGGATCAATACCTGAGTCTCCTCATCGCCGAGGCCGCAGCCTCCGGTCGCGCGGCATCATCGCGAGAGCGGCCCTGGATGAATTCGGTTTCTGTCTACGACAGTCGAGCTCACTGAGGTGCACACTTGACGAGTGCCAGAACTCCCCGAAGTGCACGCGCTCGTGACCGATCTCGGTTCCCGGCTGACCGGGCGCACGGTCGATCGGCTCGACGTGCTTTCGTTCGCTGTGCTGAAGACGTTCCAGATCTCGCCGACGGCACTCTCCTGTGACGTCGTTCGCGGCGTCGCGCGTTACGGTAAGTTCCTCGATCTGAGCATCGGCGACAATCATCTGGTCATGCATCTGGCCAGGGCGGGCTGGATCCGCTGGCGCGAGGGGCCGCCGCCACCGCCGTCGGGCCTCGGCAAGAGCGCCGTCGCCGCGCGACTCGTTTTGGACGACGGATCGGGCCTCGACGTCACCGAGGCCGGCACCAAGAAGAGCCTCGCTCTCTACCTCGTCGCCGACCCGCGGGAGGTGCCGGGTGTCGCGCGACTCGGGCCAGATCCTCTCGACGAGTCCTTCACACTCGACGTCTTCGCCGACATCTTGAAAGCCGCCGGCCGCTCGCAGGTCAAGGGCGTGCTGCGCAACCAGTCGATCATCGCGGGCATCGGCAACGCGTACTCCGATGAGATCCTGCACGTGGCGCGGATGTCGCCGTTCAAGCCCGCGAGCATGCCACCCGACGATGTTGCGGTGCTGTACGACGCCATCCAGTCCACCCTGCGCGGAGCAATCGCCAGAGCCGACGGGCTCGCGGCCTCGGAGCTCAAGAAAGAGAAGAAGCTCGGACTTCGCGTGCACGGGCGCACGGGTGAGCCGTGCCCGGTGTGCGGCGACACCGTTCGGCAGGTGATCTTCGCCGACTCGACACTGCAGTACTGCCCGACCTGCCAGACGGGCGGAAAGCCACTGGCAGATCGGGTGTTGTCGCGACTGCTTAAGTAGCGGGCGTGCCCGCGATGTTGACAAGCCAGGTGATCCCGAACCGATCGACACACATTCCGAACCAGTCGCCCCACGCAGCCTTCTCGAGAGGCGCGGTCACGGTGCCGCCTTCGCTGAGCTTCTGCCAGTACCCCCTGAGAGTGGCATCGTCTTCGACCTCGCCACTCAACGAGACGCTGATGTTGTCGCCCGGGTTGTAGCTCATGCTCGATGGCGTGTCCGAAGCCATGAGGGTCAGGCCGTTGTTGGTTGTCAGCTGCGAGTGCATCACGAGGTTGTCCTCTGCCGGGTCGGTGCTTGCGTGAAAGTCGGCAAAGGAACTCACCGTCAGGTCACCGCCGAACACGGAATGATAAAACTCGATCGCCTCGCGGGCGTTGTTGCGAAAACCGAGGTACGGGTTGAGTCGAATCGTCATTGAGTTCTCCTTGTCACCGGGCTGGACTTTCATTCTTGCCCGGGTTGGGTCGGCGCGCCAGAGCGCAACGAGGAGAGATTCGGTTGGCGAGTCCTCTGGCTAATTCCGCACGTGACGGCCGATCAGGCTCAGGTCTGCCGTGCTGGCACGACCGTCCGAGGTGTTCGCCTGGTGCCAGTACGGATACTGCAGCGGCGTCGCGCTCGCGTCATCGAGTCGTTTGATCTCGGCGTCGCTCAGCTTAAGGTCGGCCGACTTCAGGCTGTCGCTGAGCTGCTCCTCGGTGCGCGCACCCACGATGACGGAGGTGACTCCCGGCTTCGCCAGTGTGTAGGCGAGGCCGATCTGGGTCGGTGACGCGTCGTGGTCTTTGGCGATCGCGACCAGTTCCTCGACCGTGTTGTAGAGGCGGTCCTCGTCGTAGATGGGCGGTTCGGTCCAACCCTCGAAACGACGCGTGCCCTCTGGAGCGTCGACCCCACGGCGGTACTTACCGGTGAGCAGCCCGCCGGCGAGCGGGCTCCAGACGAGGATGCCAACGCCCTGGTCGAGCGAAATCGGCACGAGTTCATTCTCGGCGTCGCGGGACTGCAGGGAGTAATAGATCTGCTGGCTGGCGAATCGCTCGAACGCGTTCTTATCCGAAGCCCAGAGCGCCTTCATCAGGTGCCAGCCGGAGAAGTTGGATGCGCCGATGTAGCGGACCTTGCCCGAGCGGACCAGGTCGTCGAGTGCGGCCAGCGTCTCCTCGAGCGGGGTCGATCCGTCCCAGCCGTGCAGCTGGTACAGGTCGATGTAGTCGGTGCCGAGGCGGCGCAGGCTGTCCTCAGCTCCACGGATGATGTGTTGACGGGAGAGTCCACCGTCGTTCGGGCCTTCGCCCATTCCTCCGCGCACCTTGGTGGCGATGAGCATTTCGTCGCGCTTGTTGCCGAGCGCCTTGCCGAGGATCTCCTCAGAGGCGCCGTCCGAGTAGACATCCGCCGTGTCGATGAGGTTGATGCCGGCATCCTTCGCGACTGCGATCTGGCGCTTGGCGCCATCCACATCGATGTGGCCGACGGGGCTGGCCCATCCGGTTCCCGCGAAGCCCATGGTGCCCAGGCTGACGGTCGAAACGCGAAGGCCGGTCTTTCCGAGATGACGATATTCCATGGTCAAATCCTATAGGAATGAGCGATATTCCCGTAGAGATAAAAGACAACGGCTCGCACTATTTGCTTGGCTGCAGTGCCTCCTGGCGAATGAGTTGCAGAACGGTCGGCTGCGACGCGAACGTGGCGACCGCGATGACCTTCCGCACAAAGAGCGAATCGTCGAGCTGCCTCAGGATGCAGTCGGCCAGGTCCGCCCGCGACGTGAATCGACCCGCGATGAAGTCTTCGGCCACTCGGTAGTCCGTGACCTGCGCAGTCGCGAACAGGCCGGAGGGCCGAACGACCGTCCAGTCGAGGTCGCTCGCTCGCAACCGCGTTTCCATCCGCAACATGTCGGCGTAGAGCTGTCGGCCGAGGGTGAGAGTGAGCGCGGGCTTCAGGATCTTTTCGAAGAAGAAGCCGCCGCCGGTATCCCGGAATCGCTCGCGCGGATCCGTCGCGCTCGAGCTCACGCAGACCAGGCGGTTCACGCCGTGCCGATGCATCGCGTCGACGATGTTGCCGACCCCCACCGAGTACAGCGAGATCGGCTTGCGACCGTAGGGAACGCCGAGGGTCGACAGCACGGCATCCTTCCCGGCGATGGCGGCGTCGATCGACGGCGCATCCATGACGTCGCCCGCGGCGACGGTGAGTCGCGGATCGCGGATCGGAAACTCGCCCGGATGACGCGTGACGGCAGTGACCACGTGGCCTCTGCCAAGGGCAGCCGCCGTGAGCAGGCGCCCCGTGGGCCCGTTCGCACCGAATATGACAATATTCATTTCACACCTCGTTGAAAACCGTAGAATACGAGGAACATACCATATGAAACTCGTATTAACGAGAGCATTGACTAGGCGAGGCTGAAATGCGTGAACGTCGACGGCTGTCCACAGGCATCAAGCGCGCGCTCCGTGACCTCAGCAATCAAATCGCGCTACTCAATCACCAGGTCAGCGCGAAGGTGCGGCTCAAAGATGTCGACCTCGACTGCCTTGACCTGATCGCCCAACACGGCCCGCTGACTCCGAGTGCGATCGCGCAGCGTGCGGGGCTTCATCCGGCGACCATGACGGGCATCCTCGATCGGCTCGAATCCAACGGATGGGTCTCCCGCGATCGCGCCGCCACCGATCGCAGGGCGGTGCTCGTCAGCGCCCGTCCCGATCGGGTCGGTGAACTCTTCGAGCTCTATTCCGGCATGGATGGCTCGATGGATGACGTGCTCGCGAACTACTCCGAGGACCAACTCGAACTCATTGCGGACTTCCTGCAACGATCCACCCTCGCGGGTGGTACCGCCGCCGCGGCCCTCGCCGGCAATCCGAATGGGAAGTGAAACGGGCGGCGGCATTTGAAATCGGCGTCGTCTGAGTGCCGGTACCATCCTTCGGCCGAGTCGCGAGACATCGGCGAAGGTTGCTGCCGATAGGTTAGGCGAAGTATGAGTACCCCATTCCAGCTCTCGTCGGCAGTCGCCACCGCGCTCGCCGAAAACCGCCCGATCGTCGCCCTCGAGTCCACGATCATCAGCCACGGTCTGCCCCGCCCGCGCAATTTCGCCGCCGCGGTCGAATTCGAGCAGATCCTGACCGATGCGGGGGTCACGCCGGCGACCATCGCGGTGCTGGACGGGGTCCCCCAGATCGGATTGGATGCCGCCGGCGTTCGTCGCATCGCCGAGGAGGATCTCGCCAAGGCGAGCGTCCGCGACCTGCCGATCCTGAGTGCACGGGGAGCAAGCGGAGCGACGACGGTTGCCGCGACGGCGCACCTTGCCGCGCTTGCCGGCATCCGCGTGTTCGCCACCGGCGGCCTGGGTGGCGTACACCGCGGCGCTTCGGACACCTTCGACGAATCGGCGGATCTCTCGACCCTTGGCGTCACGCCGATCGCCGTGGTCAGCGCCGGGGTGAAGTCGGTGCTCGACATCGCAGCGACGCTCGAACGGCTCGAGACGCTGAGCGTGCCGGTCATCGGATTCGGTACCAGGATTTTTCCAAGCTTCTGGCTACGGGAGTCGGCGCACACGCTCGACTGGTCGGTCGACTCTGCCGCGGAGGTCGCAGCCATCATGCGAGCGCAGGATCAACTCGGGCACGGGCAGGGCATCGTGGTGGCCAACCCGATTCCGCTCGAGCAGCAGTGGGATCCGGTCGAGCACGATCGCGTGCTGGCCGAGGCTCTGGATGCGGCGGCGAAGGCCGGTGTTCGCGGCAAGGCCGTCACGCCATTCCTGCTCAGCTACATCGTCGAGGCGTCCGGTGGGCGAAGCCTCGAGGTCAACCTCGACCTCGCGCGCAACAACGTTCGAGTCGCCGCACAAATCGCCATCGAGTGGGCCCAATTGCGGGAGGTGGCTCCTCTGCATGGCTGACGAGGCGGGCAGGATTGTCGTCTTCGGCGACGTGATCGATGACGTCATCGCGACGCCGTCCGGCCCGATCCGCCAGGATACCGACACGCCTTCGAGTATCGAGCGTCGCGCGGGCGGGTCAGCGGCCAACACCGCGAGCTGGTTCGCACACGTCGGCGGCGCGGTCGATTTCGTTGGCCGGGTCGGAGTCATGGATCTGGAGCGCCACAGCAAAATCCTGCGCGATGCGGGTGTCAGACCGATGCTCGCGGCCGACCACGTACTCCCGACCGGCACCATCGTGATCCTCATCGACGGGAACAGCCGCACCATGCTGACGGAGCGAGGGGCGAACGCCGCGCTCGATCCGGATGCGGTGTCCGACGCCGTCCTGAGCGGAGCAAGCGTCGTTCACTTCACCGGCTACAGCCTGTTCGGTCGCGACGACACCGTGGGATTCCGGCGTCTCATCAAGAGGGCGAAGGCGCTCGGCGTTCAGGTCTCGGTGGATGCTGGCTCGGCCGGCTTCCTCGCGGACTTCGGTGCGGCCCGGTTCCTCGACGCCATTGCTGGGGCATCCATCCTGTTCCCGAATCTCGAGGAGGGCAGGGCACTGACCGGCCTGGTTGATCCACTCGAGGTCGCCGTTGCGCTTTCGGCCAGGTTTCCCACCGTCGTGCTCACCCTCGGTGCGGCCGGCACGATCGTGGCGGGCGGCGGCGAAGCCGTCTCGGTCGGCGTCGTGCCCACGACCATGGTCGACCCGACGGGCGCCGGCGATGCATTCTGCGCCGGTTTCCTGCGGGAATGGATCGAGTCCGGCGATCGTCGCGCCGCAGCAGAGGCCGGATCGCGTCTGGCGGCAACCGCGGTCGAGGTCGTCGGCGGGCGCCCGACCCCCTGATTTCATTGCCGATTTCGGTGGCGTGAGTATGGTTGACGCCGAGGAGTGATCAGGGGTTCCACCAGCACCGCGTCAGCGTAGGCGAAGGAGAGGGCCGTGCGTGAAAGCAAAGATCACGTCGCGATCGAGACGCTTGCGCTGTGTCGTGACCTGCACATCCGCGCCATGGTCGGTGGTGGTCCGGTACTCACCGCGCACGGGCTGATGTCGCCGTCGATTTCCCACAACGCTTCCATCGTGGTCGATCCCGCATCCATCCGTCACCTTCATTCGGTGCTTCGAGAGCGTGGATGGCGCGATGTCAAGGCGGGACAGGGCGGGCAGATTCTGCCACCCGCTCGCCTCAGGCTCGCGCACGACGACAAGCTGTCCGGCCTCATGCTGTACTCGGTGATCCCGGGATTCTTCGCCGACCCCGAGGCCACGTTCGACCTCATTTGGGAGCGGCAGAAGGAGATCCCGCTGCGGGGAGTGACGGTTCGTGCGGTGGGCCGTGTGGCGTCTGCCGTGCTCGCCAGCCATGATGGGCTCGACGGTCGAGCATCCCGCCAGCGGAGTAATTTCAACTACTTCGTGCGGCAATTTCAACTGCTGTTGACCGGGAGCGAGCGCCTCGTTGTCGTCGATCTCATTCGCAACATGGGCGGATGCGCAGAGATGAGCGCAATGCTGGAGGCACTTGGCGTCGAACCGTGCCCGTTCAGCCTGCCATCCATCCCGTACGTGCAGTGGCGGCTGCAGGTGACCGAGGTTTCCGACCAGACGCGCAGGGCGCTCGCCTTTCTCGAACTCGCACCGCACGGACGTCAGATGATGTATCGAAGCAAGACCGGTCGGCTGCGTTCGCTCGGCGACGTGTGGACCTCGGCGACGTCGCTACCCGCGACGATCAACGCCATCTTCGGTGCCCGGCGGCGCTGGGCGGATTCCCTGCGCGAGGTGGTCGCTTAGCTCGCTGGTTCGCTAGTCGCGACGTTCGCTGGTGACGCCGGCGCGCAGTGCGTCGGTCAACGCGGTCATGGTGCGAAGCTGCTCGGGCGTCAGTGTCGTGCCAACGTGGCGCCTGATCGATTCCGCGTGCACCACGGCGACTTTGCGGAACAGCGAATAGCCATCCTCGGTGAGGCAGACGAAGGTGCCTCGACCGTCTCCTGGATCGCTCTCTTTGCGGACGAGACCGCGCGTGACGAGGCGATCGACCATCCGGCTGACGCTCGGCTGGGTGAGCAGGAGGTGGCGATTGAGATCCCGAATGCGCAGCCGCCGACCCTCGTGCTTCGTGAGGTTGAAGAGGACGTCGTACTCGTTGAAAGAGAGCTCGTCGGTCGGAAACTCGCGATTGAGTTCGCGCAGGATCGTCACCTGGGCGCGGAAGAGGGACTCCCAGGCGTTGATCGCTGCGGTCGAACGGTCATTCACGCACTCACTCTATGAGTGAACTGTCCGAGTGGACTGACGGATGTGCGGAATCGAGGATGCAGACAGCCGAAAGGCGCCTTAAACAGGATTGAGGGTCGGTTTCAGAGGCTAGAAACCGACCCTCTCCCTTGCACCAAGAGTGTCCTGCAATCACATTCCGCAGAGGCTGCCACAGCAAACAACTTCTGCTTGTTATGAATATATAACGGTCCGATAACGGCGTCTAGTTATCGGAACGTTATTTTTCTGACAGTTTCATATGTGTGAGATTGTGACTGCTGACGTTTGGATCGGCGGACTGCAATCTCGCCACCAACCCCGCGAAACTGATGACGCCACATTGCCGCGAAGGCGGAAACAATTTCACCGATTCCGACCGCGTGAGGGCCTTCCTACTCCGTTGGTGCGGCCGCTTCACCGGGAGCGATTGCCCTGCTGGCCTTCGCGGCACGTCGCCGCCGTACTCGCAATCCGGTCAGCCCCCACCAGGTCACTCTGAGTAGCGCTTCGACGATTATCCCGCCGGTCATTTTGGACGTTCCGGTCTCTCGCTCGTCGAAGTCGATCGGGACTTCCACGATGCGCAGGCCCTCGTTGGCAGCACGGAACACCATCTCGATCTGGAAGCAATAGCCCTGGCTGCGAAGGCCGGCGTACCCGAGCCCCTCGAGCGCACCGGACCGGTATGCGCGGTAGCCGCCGGTGAGATCCCTGAACGGAAGCCCGAGTGCAACTCGTGCGTAGAGGCTTCCCGCCCGAGAAAGAAGTTTCCTGCGCTTCGACCAGTCGGGGGCGCTCCCGCCGGGGATCCAGCGCGAACCGAGAACGACGTTCGCCGAGTCCAACGCCTCAAGAAATCGGGGGAGCTGCTCTGGTCGATGCGACCCATCGGCATCCATTTCCACCACCACGGCATACCCGTGACTGAGTGCCCACTCGAACCCGGCGCGATAAGCGGATCCGATTCCCGACTTCCTGTCGCGGTGAAGAACGAAAACGCGGCCGTCCTCGAGCGACAACCGATCGGCGATTTCCCCGGTGCCATCGGGGGAATTATCGTCGACGATGAGTACGTTCACCCCGTTCGCGACGCCAAGCGTGCGGCCGACTATCGACACTAGGTTCTCTCGTTCGTTGTACGTGGGAACGACGACAAGGGTGTTCAGGTTCACGCCAGATCCCGTCCTTCACAACAGAGTCAACCGGTGGGCCAGCGTCGCATCAATGGACAAGACGCTCGTGATCGGGCTCTCGCACTTCCGGCCACTGAGTGTATAGCGCAGCATTCGAACTCAGAAAATCGTCGTATTTAGTAGGCGGTGAGCGGGTGCGCGATGAGCTGACGCGGTCAGCTCATCGCGAACGGTTCGGAATCATCAGAAGTGCGAATTCTGCCGAGTGTCATCGAACGATATGGTTTCACTGCGATGACGGCCCACAGCCAAACTTATCGCGGTGACATTCCTTACTCCAGTGCTCCAACTGGTTCTCGTTTCAACCCCGGGGCTGTCGTAGCCAATTCCGGTATACACAAAGGCAAGAATTATGGGCGACTTGGTGTTGGAAGTAATCGAATGGTTCGGGAAGGCCTGGGACCTGGGTCGCGCCGAAAAGGCTGCCCGCCGGGCTGGTGATCACGAGCAAGCTCGTATTCTTCGCGCCGGCAAGATCGCGAGGTACATTCTCGGCGCGGGCATTGTTGTGATTCTCGCGGGCATTGTTGTGCTCTGGTATTACCTGTCGACCGTGGTCTTCGGTTAGAACAGTCTGCAGGCTCTTATCGTCTCGGGCTCCTCGAGATCCAGGAGGAACTGCTTGCGCGTGAGTCCTCCGGCATACCCGGTCAGCTTGCCGTCCTTGCCGACCACGCGGTGGCACGGGATGATAATCGACAGCGGGTTGTAGCCGACCGCCTGGCCGACCTTCCGAGCCAACAACCTGCTTCCGAGCTCCTCGGCCAGGTCGCCGTACGTCGTGGTCTCGCCGAACGGGATCTCCTTCAGCAGCGCCCAGACGCGCTGCTGGAATTCGTCGCCCTTCGCCGAAGTGACGACGTCGAACGAGCGCCTTTCGCCAGCCAGGTATTCCCGGAGCTGGGTCGCGGACTCTGTGAGCAGCGGATCCTCACTGACCCGCGCCTCCTCGCCGAGCGCAGCCCTCTCGGCCCCCACCCAGTGCTGCGGAAAGTAGATCCCGACGAGCGCATCGTCTGTTGCGACGAGGGTGATGTCGCCGAGTGTTGTGTCAATGACGGCGTGACGCGTGAACATGTCCGTTGTCCCTCCGACAGCTATTATCCCGCTCGTATCCCGCTCGGGTTGGCGAGAAACGGACATCGCGTCGAGCTGGGCTGACCGAGCAATTCCTAGTTGTTGGCGATCGAGCGCGCGAGGGTCCCGTCGACCCTCAGCGTCTGCACGAGCGAGTTGTACGTGTTCGTGAAAGCCGCGCTGGCCTTGCCCGCACCGATCGCGCCTCCGCGGAGAGCTCCACCGGTGAGATTGCGATTGAACCGGGCGACGAGCGCACCGGCGGAATCGATGTAGAACGTGATCTCGAAGCTAATGAAGAACGCCTTGCCAGCGAGTCCGCCCAGAAACAGTGTCTTGGCGGAACTTCCTCGGGATACAACCCAGTTGTTGTCCGGGCGCGACTGGACCGTGAAGCCGTCCTTCTCGAATGCGGCGCCGAACTTTCCCTTCGCGGCATCGTGATCGCCTGCAAAGAACAGGTCGTAGCTCGTCGCCATCGTCGGGCCCTTCGTGACTCGTTGCGCTAGAAGAAATCGGGACTCGGGGTGGACGCCTGGCGAATGGAGACATCCGCGTGCCGGTCGAAACGGTAACCAACACCGCGCACCGTGCGGACGATGTCCTCGTAGGCGCCGAGCTTTGAACGCAGGCGGCGGACGTGCACGTCAATCGTTCGCTCGTTCGGGATGTCTTCGTCGTCGCCGTCCGCCCACAGCGAGCTGATGAGTTCGGTGCGCTCGATCGTGCGCCCCTCGCGAAGCACGAGGTACTGGAGCAGCTCGAACTCCTTGTAGGTGAGAGGGGCCGACTCGCCATCGAGCACGAGGCGCTTGCGCGAGATGTCGACGACTACGCCTCCGCGCACCTTGGCCGCGGGCTCGTCGACCTGGCGGTGCTTGGCCAGTGCGGCGGGATCCTGAAGGGCGAGGCGCACCACATCCACGTCTCGTCCGCCCGCACCGCGGGGAGCGAGGGCGACGGCCGCGTAGGTTTCAGAACTCGGGGCGAGGGATGCGGCCAGCTGCTTGAGCTGCTCGACGATCGCGCCGAGATCGGTGCCGGCCTCGGCCGCCTTGAGTTCGTCGAGGCCGACGTAGAGAACGAAACCGCGGGCCTCCGTGCCGTTGGGAACGGCGCGAAGACGAGGGGAGGTATCCGGATTTCCACCGGGGACTGCGCCGAGCGTGCGGCGGTTGGATGCGACGTCGAGGGTTGCGAGAGACATGGGGTCAATTCCTTTGGTGCGGCGAAGGGCCTCGTGATCGAGGGAAGATCCTTCTGAAGTTGTGTCGAAGGTTGCGGAACTGGATGCGTCCTTCGCGGGGGAGGAGGCATCCGGGAGCGGTGGCAACGAAGAATCCGAGGAAGTCATTTTCCACTCAGAACTTTCGGGCCCGACTCGGCGAGGTTCGGCCTGGTTAGGCACACATTCGACAACACATGACAGCGCTGCTCGGCATCATCATGCCGGCAGTCCCAGAGGCCTCGAGGGCGATCAGGGCGTGCGCGTTCAGAGTCATGTTGTAACTATCTTTCACGCACGCACGGATTGTCAACTCCTCGGGGCGCCTGCCGCCGTGCCGAGCGTCCGGCAACCGGCAACCGGCATCCCGCCGCAATCTTTCATCGAATGCCCTGTAACTGCGGGTGTCGTCGCATCCACACCCGCAGTTACAGGGCATTCGATGGGGATGGGGATGGGGATGGGGACGGCGATGGCGACGGGGATGGGGATGGGGATGGGGATGGGATGCGGAGGAGCGGGAGGAGCGGGCGGTTAGACAGTGCCGTAGAGGCGGTCGCCGGCATCGCCCAGGCCCGGGATGATGTACCCGACCTCGTTCAATTTCTCGTCCCTGGAGCCGACCACGATCGTCACCTCGCGACCCTCGGTCGCGGCCTCGACCGCGGCGAGACCCTCTGGCGCCGCGAGCAGGCAGATGCAGGTCACATCCACCGCGCCTCGGTCGAAGAGATAGTTGATGGCGGCGATAAGGGATCCGCCGGTCGCGAGCATCGGGTCGAGCACGAAACACTGGCGGTTGGACAGGTCGTCCGGAAGTCGTTCTGCGTAGATGTCGGGCTGCAGCGTCTCTTCGTTGCGCACCATCCCGAGGAAGCCGACCTCGGCGGTCGGGACGAGCTTGACCATGCCCTCGAGCATCCCGAGTCCGGCGCGCAGGATTGGGACTACGAGTGGACGCGGCTGGCTGATCGCGAGTCCCCTGGCCTCCGCGACGGGGGTCTGCACAATGACCTCCTCGACGCGCACGCCGCGCGTCGCCTCGTAGGCGAGCAGCGTGACAAGCTCCTCGGTCAGCGCGCGGAACGTCGGCGACGAGGTGTTCTTGTCGCGGAGCACGGTGAGCTTGTGGGTGATCAGTGGGTGGTCGGCTACGTGCACTCGCATAGGCTCAATCTAGCGAACGGAGTGCCATGGATAGCTACGCAGAGTGGATGCGCGAAGCCGTGGGCGAGGCTCGTCGCTCTCTCGAGACCGGTGACGTCCCGGTCGCGGCAATCCTGTTCGACTCTGCTGGTCGACCGCTGGCGGTCGGTCGCAACGAGCGCGAGAAACTCCAGGACCCGACCGCGCACGCGGAAGTGGTCGCCATTCGTGCCGCAGCCGAAGCTGCGGGGGACTGGCACCTGACCGATACGACGCTGGTCGTCACCCTCGAGCCGTGCGTCATGTGTGCGGGGGCGATCCTGAACGCGCGGATTCCGCGAGTCGTCTTCGGCGCATGGGACGAGAAGGCCGGTGCGGCCGGCAGCGTGCACGACCTGTTGCGCGATCGTCGGCTCAACCACCGCGTCGAGGTCATCGCCGGGGTCGAGGCCGAAGCGTGCGCCGCCCTGCTGTTCGAATTCTTCGAATCCCGCCGCTAGCCCGCACGCCCCCGCGGTACAGCTAGTCGGCGGCCTTGATGATGATCGACTCCGTGGCAGTGCTGCCGTCGCCCTTCGGAAGGAAGATGTCGGGTTCGATGTAGATGATCCGCGCGATGGGTACGACCGCGCGGATGCCGGCCTCGACCGCGTCGATCGCGGAGGCGACATCCGCCAGCTTCTTCGTGCGTGCGAACGCGACCTTTGCGCCGACGAGGAGTTCGTCCGGGCCGAGGTAGAGCGTCTTGATGTGGATGAGGGCCTCGACCTCCGGATTCGCGTTGATCGCGTCGCGGATGGCCGTGAGGTCGGTCGGGCTCGCGCCCTCGCCGACGAGCAGGCTCTTGGTCTCGATGCCGAGCACGATCGCGACGAGCACGAGCAGGACGCCGATCCC
>JAODMY010000016.1 GCA_025465535.1 Glaciihabitans sp. | reverse complement strand
GGAGGAGAGACACGGCAGCGCTCAGGCCGCGGGCGCCTCAACCGGCGTCGGGAAGATCGCGCCGAGCAGCGTCCCCACCCAGTCGATGAGGTCAGAATCGGCGAGCGATTCGCCATTGACGCGAGGCTGCGGAACCGACAGCGCGTTCGCCTGGGCGAAGTAGCGCGCGCCAGGGTACATCCGCTGCAGGCGCACCTGGATCGAGTCGGGCAACTCCGCCGGAGCGACCCGCAGATTCGACCCCATCGCGACGACCTCGGAGAGCCCGGCCTTGACCGCGGCCCGACGCAGCCGTGACACGGCGATCAGGTTGAGCACGGCGGCGGGCGGCTCGCCGTAGCGATCCGTCAGCTCCTCGAGCACCTCATCGATCTGGGTGTCAGTAGATGTCGGCGCAGACGCGGTCGACAGCTTTTGGTACGCCTCGAGCCGCAACCGTTCGCTCTCGACATACTCCTCGGGGATGTGCGCGTCGACCGGCAGCTCGAGCCGCAGCTCCGTCTGCCCCTCGGCGACATCCCCCCTGAACGTCGACACGGCCTCGCCGATCATCCGCAGGTACAGGTCGAATCCGACGCCCGCGATGTGACCGGACTGCTCGCCGCCGAGCAGGTTGCCCGCACCTCGGATCTCGAGGTCCTTGAGGGCGATCTGCATGCCTGAGCCGAGATCGTTGTTCGCGGCGATCGTCGAGAGCCGATCGTGCGCGGTCTCCGACAGGGGCTTCATCTCGTCGTAGAGGAAATACGCGTAGGCACGCTCACGCCCACGCCCGACGCGGCCGCGCAACTGGTGCAGCTGAGAGAGCCCGTACTTGTCGGCGCGATCGATGATCAGCGTGTTCGCGTTCGCGATGTCGAGCCCGGTCTCGATGATCGTCGTCGAGACGAGAACGTCGAACCGGCGCTCCCAGAAGTCGACCATCACCTGTTCGAGCACGTGCTCCGGCAGCTGCCCGTGCGCGACGGCGATGCGCGCCTCCGGCACAATCTCGGCCAGTTGGGATGCGATGCGATTAATGGATGAGACACGGTTGTGAACGTAGAAGACCTGGCCCTCGCGAAGCAGTTCGCGGCGGATCGCGGCGCCGACCTGCTTGTCAGAATACGGGCCGACGAAGGTCAGAATCGGGTGCCGGTCCTCTGGCGGGGTCGCGAGCGTCGACATCTCGCGGATGCCGGTCACCGCCATCTCGAGCGTGCGCGGGATCGGGGTCGCCGACATCGCGAGGATGTCGACGTTGGTCTTCAGCTTCTTCAGCGCATCCTTGTGCTCGACGCCGAATCGCTGCTCCTCGTCAATGATGACGAGTCCAAGATCTTTGAACGCGATCGTCGACCCGAGGATGCGGTGGGTCCCGATGACCATGTCGATGCTGCCATCGGTCAGGCCGTCGACCGTCTCCTTGGATTCCTTGTCGGTCTGGAAACGCGACAGCGCGCGCAGGTGCACCGGGAAGCCGGCGAAGCGCTCGGTGAAGGTCTCCATGTGCTGTCTGACCAGGAGCGTCGTTGGGACAATCATGGCGACCTGTTTGCCGTCCTGGATCGCCTTGAACGCGGCGCGAACCGCGACCTCCGTCTTGCCGTAGCCGACATCTCCCGAGAGCAGGCGATCCATCGGGATGGGCGACTCCATGTCGCGTTTGACCTCGTCGATCGTGGTCAGCTGGTCGGGCGTCTCCGCAAACGGGAACGCCTCCTCGAGCTCGCGCTGCCACGGGGTGTCCGGCGGGAACGCGTGCCCGCGGCTCGCCATTCGCGCCGAGTAGAGCTTCACGAGCTCGACCGCGATGTCGCGAACGGCCTTCCGCGCCTTGCCCTTCGCGGCCGACCAGTCACTTCCGCCCATCTTGCTGAGCGAGGGCGCCTCGCCGCCGACATAGCGCGTCAGGAGGTCGAGTTGATCGGTCGGAACGTACAGCTTGTCGCCCGGATATCCCCGCTTGTTCGGCGCGTACTCGATCACCAGGAACTCGCGCGTGCTCTTGACCGCGTTCCGGCCGCCGCTCGAAACTTCGCGCTGGGTAAGCTCGAGGAACTTGCCGATTCCGTGCGTCTGGTGAACGACGAAGTCGCCCTTTTTCAGCTGCAGCGGATCGACGACGTTCTTGCGCTTGACGCCGAGCCGCTTGACCTGGCGAGAGTCGTAACCGGCCGTGCGTCCGTAGAACTCGGACTCGCTGAGCACCGCGAGCTTGATCTCCGGGATCTCGAACCCCGACTCGACGGATGCCTTCAGCAGGTAGGCGATGCCGGGTTGCGTGCCGTCGGCGGACGCCGCGGGGAACCCCTCGACGATGCGGCCGGCGATCTCGTGCTCTGCCAGCACGTCGGCCGCTCGCTCGACGAGACCGGTGCCCTGGGCGGCGATCGCGACGGTCCAGCCATCCCGGGTCAGCTCGCCAACGTGCTCGATCGCACCGTTCAGCTGTCCAGCGAAACTCGGCACAGAGGCCGCGTCGATGCGGACGTACTCCCCCGCACCCTCGATCAATTCCGCAACGGATGCGACCTCCGGAGCGAGCGCTGCCGATCCGGAATCGAAGGAAGACAGTGTCCACCAGGCACGATTGCCGGCACTCAGCCGAAGCGCGCCGAGCGACAGGAAGTCACCGGCATCCAGGTCGATGGGAGCCTCGGCACCGGCGGTCGCTGCAGACCAGGCCGCGCTCAGGAACTCGCGGTTCGTTTCGATGAGGCTGACCGCGCGGGTGGCAACGCGTTCCGGCGAGAGAACCGCGATCGCGGCATCCGCCGGCAGGTAGTCGGTGAGCGGCACGAGCTTGTCGACCAGCGCCGGGGCGAGCGACTCCATGCCCTCGACCGGGATGCCCTCGGAGATCTTGGCGAGCATCTGCCCGATGCTCGGGAACTCGTGCTGCATCTCCTTCGCGCGCTGTCGCACGGCCTCGCTCAGGAGCATTTCGCGACTGGCCGGAAACTCGGCGGACGGCAGCGGATCGCCGAGGCTGCGCTGGTCGGCGACCGAGAAGAATCGAAGCTGCTCGACCTCGTCACCGAAGAATTCGATGCGCACGGGATGCTCGGCGATGGGCGAGAAGACATCGAGGATGCCGCCGCGCACGGCGAATTCGCCCCGCCGCGTCACCATATCGACGCGGGCATAGGCCAGGTCGACGAGCTGGCGGCCGATGGCGGTGAGGTCGTAGCCGCGGCCGTTCCTGGCGAGCGTGATCGGCTCGAGATCGGTGAGATTGTCGGCGAGCGGCTGGAGAGCGGCGCGAACGGATGCGACCAGGATGATCGACTTTCGGTCGGGATCCTTGCTCGTGCTCCACGCCTTGAGCCGCCGCAACGTGTCGATCCGCTTACCGACGGTCTCGGCGCTCGGACTCAGCCGCTCGTGCGGCAGCGTCTCCCAGGCCGGAAACTCGACGATCTCGGCATCCGGTGCGTAGCACTCGAGCGCGGCGCGCAGCCCCTCGGATTCACGACCGGTCGCCGTGATCACGAGCAGGGCCTGCGGCCCGCCGCGACGCTCGAGGAGCCCTGCGATGAGCGGCGCGCGCAGGCCGTCGACGAGCGAGAAATCAGCGCTGCGAGCCGAGAAGGTGAGCGCGTTCTCGAAAGTGCGGGCGCGCGAAAGCCCCCCGATTAACGTTTCGAGTACCACGGGGTCAAGTGTACGGGGCGCCGCTGATGTTATTGGTTGGAGGTCAGGCAGCGTGATGAGGCGTCAGTCTGCGGTGAAGCACGAGGGACGCCGCGCCAAGGGCCGCGATATTCGGATCGACCGAGCGCAACCGCACCTCGACCCGATGCACGGAGCGGATGTAGGTGGCATCCAGCGCCGCGCGCACCGCTTTGAGGTACAGGGGTCCCGCGCCCGCAAAGCCCGGGCCGGCCAGGACAACGAGGCCAAGGTCGAGCGTGTTCGCCATTCCCACGACGGCAGTCGCCACATACTCGGCCGCCTCCTTGATTAGCTTGAGTGCGTTCGGTTCGCCGGCACTCGCGCGCTGGGCGAGCGCGGCGTAGATCGCGCGGGTCGAATCATCATCCGCAACTCCGAGTCCGGCGAAGAGTTCGGGCGTATCCCTCGTGCGACGAGCGATCGCGCTGGGCGTACCGGTCACTTCGAGGCAGCCGCGGCGTCCGCACCAGCACGGCGTTTCGCTGCGATCGACGTAGACATGGCCGATCTCGCCGGCGTGTGATGAACGGCCGCGGTAGACGTCACCGTTGATGACGATGCCCGCGCCTATGCCGTCGGCGGCATATACCACCGCAAAGTCATGCCCCGGTGGGATTCCGCCCGACCAGAACTCGTAAAGCGCCGCGCAGTTGGCATCGTTCTCCAGCAGCACGTCGATGCCGGTGAGTGTCTCAAGGCGCTTGTCGATCGCCATGTTCTCCCACCAGTCGAGAGGATTTGGACCGCGATAGGAGCGGCGTCCGGAGAGCGCGACGCCGATACCGATGACGCGATCTGGTGTCGTGCCGTTGAGGTCAAGGAGTTCACTGATCCCAGCGGCGATCCGCTCCAGCACCACCTCCGGTTCGTCCTCCCGCGTCGCTGAGATCGTTACGGACCCCACCACCGATCCATCGATGGCACACAGCACGATCACGATGTGCGGGAGGTCGAGCACGATCCCGACGGCAGCGAGTGTCGAGGTGTCGAGTCGCAAGAACGTGGCGGGCTTACCGCCGGTCGATTCGGCACGGCCGGATGCACTGATGAGACCGCTCGCTATGAGGTCGTTGACCACCTTGGAGATGGTCGCCTCCGTGAGCCCCGCACGCCGCGACAACTCGACGCGGGTGATCTCTCCGCTCGAGCGGATGAGGTCGAGAATTGCGCTGCGGGTCTCGGCAGACGAACGCCCGCGAAGACTCTGTCGCACCGACACCGAATTCATGAGCTCCCCAACTTTCGTCGAGAGTCTATCGGTATAACTTTCTTTCTTAACTATTGCTATGTATGTCTTCTCGACATAAGCTCCCCCTCAACGTCACAGCACCGTGACGTCCCCTCACACAGTTGGGAATGGAAACAATGCGGTTTTCACACATCAAACGCACCGTGGCCGTCGCTGTCAGCGGAGCGGTTCTCGTGTCCCTCGCTCTCACCGGCTGCGGAACGCAAGCGAGTTCCTCAGCCGGCGGATCGGCCACTAAAGGCAACATCAATTGGTGGAGCTGGACTCCTGACAACGACCTTGCAGGTCGTGAGATCGCGGCCTTCAACAAGGAATACCCGAACATCAAGGTGACCTACAAGAAGGTCCCGATTGACAACTACGCCGCCGTCCTGCGCCCTGCTCTCGCGTCCAACGACGGCCCGGACGTGTTCACGGTCAACGCGAGCGGCTCGTTCTCCGGCTCGACGTTCGCCCCCTACGCATACGACCTCACCCCCGCCATCACGAAGCTCCTCGGCGCTGATTGGAAGTCGAAGATCGCCTCAACCGGAGTGAAGGCCTTCACCGTGAAGGGACGCCTGGTCGCCGCCGAGTGGGCCAAGGTTGGTGCCGGCATCATGTGGATCAACAAAGAGACCTTCGACAAGTACAACGTGAAGGTGCCGACGAACCTCGCGGAATGGCAGCAAGCGTGCAACACCTTCCGATCGCACGGCCTCGGCTGCTTCCGTGAGGGCCTGGCCGGCACCGCGGGCTTCGTAATCGATACCCTCCACTCCATCATGGACAGCGTCCAGCCGGGCCTGTGGAGCAACGTCCTCGCCGGCAAGGCCAAGTGGACCGACCCGGGCGTTGTGCAGTCACTGCAGATCCTGCAGAACCTGACCACGTCGAAGATCATGGACTCCGGCGCCGTCGGCATCCAGCAGTATCCGGATGTCAACAACGCGTTCCTGACCGGCAAGGTCCCGATGGTCCAGATGGGAACCTGGTACCAGCAGTACGCGTCGGTGGACAGCCTGACGGCGGCGCTGGCAGGTGCCGGCGTGCCTACCAACACGAAGAAGGTCACGATCCTCCCGATCGCCTTCCCCGACGTTGCAGGCAAGGGCAACCCCTCGACGCTGTTCACGGATCCCGATGCGGGCCAGTCGGTGAACGCGAAGTCGAAGGCGCGAAACGCCGCGGTCACGTTTGCGCTCTGGCTGGGCAACACCACGGGCGGGCAGCAGGTCGTGGCGAACAACCTCGATGAGTTCCCGACGCTCAACGGAGTCGGCGTGCAGTTCAACAAGGTCACCCTCGTCAACAACGCCGTGCAGGGTCCCGCCCTCCAGGGCATCACGAAGCAACTCAGCACGGCGAGCGAGGTGCGCTCTTATGGCATCGGCGCGCAGCTCAGTGCCCAGCTCGTTCAGGCCTGCCAGCAGGTGACGAGCGGGAAGTCGCCTGCCAGCGTGGTCGGCGCGGTCCAGGCCGCTGCTGCTGCAGACGCCGCCGCGGGCAACTGACCGCGGCGATCGGAGATCGAGGATGACTTCAGTCGCCCACGGCGCTGGCGCGATGACCACCAGGTCGTCGCGCCAGCGGCTCCACCGCCCGGCCGGGCTCCCCTGGATCCTCCCGGCCCTCGTGGTGTCAGTTGGGCTCCTCTACTACTGCATTTTCTACACGGGTTACATCTCGACCCTTGACTGGGACGGCACCAGCCCGCTGCAACAGCCCGTCGGGGCAGCAAACTACGTGAAGATGCTGAGCGACCCGGTGTTCTGGGGCTCGCTCACGCACACGGTGATCTTCTTCGTCGTCTCGTTCGTGGTCCAGGTGGTGTTGGGCATCGTCTTTGCCACCCTGCTCCATTCGAAGCTCTACCTGAAGACCTTCTACAAAGTGCTCATCTTCATCCCGGTCGTGCTGGCGACCGCGACGGTGGCTCCGGTCTTCCGACAGATCTACGCGCCGGATGGCACCCTGAACGGCGTGCTCGGCGCCGTCGGCCTCCGCGGCCTTGAACAGACCTGGCTCGCGAACGGAACGTCGGCGCTCCTGATCGTGATCACCGTGCAGATCTGGCAGTCGACCGGTGTGGTGTTCGTTCTTTACTACGCGGCGATGGGGCAGATCGAGCCGGACGTCCTCGAGGCGGCCCGGCTCGACGGGGCCGGCAACCTTCGAATCATCCGATCGATCGTCTGGCCCGGAGTGCGAGGGACGACCATCGCGATCGCAATACTCACCGCGATCGGATCGCTGAAGACCTTCGACATCCCATTCCTGATCACCTCGGGTGGGCCGAGCTACCAGACCGAGTTTCTTGGGACGCAGATCTATCGCGTCAGCATCTCGTTTGCGCAGGTTGGCTACGGGGCTTCACTTTCGATCGTGTTGCTGGTGCTCGCCCTCGCCGCAGCCGTGATCATCAATGTCAGCGGGCGCCGCGGAGGGCGGATGGATGTTTGAGACAAGGCGGGTTCGCACTCGCATCCTGCTGCAGATCCTGCTGACCATCCTGGTCGTCCCGTTCGTGTTCCCGCTCATCGCAATGGTGCAGGGATCGCTCGCCGGAGCCGGGTGGGGCAACTACACCACGGTGCTCTCCCTTCCCCTGCTGCCCGGGTTCTTCATCAACAGCGCGATCATCGCCGGGTCGGTGATCGTGATCGTGATGGTCTGCACGATGATGGCGGCCTTCGGATTCTCGAAGCTGCACGTGGGCGGCAAGGAGATCTACTTCTGGCTGCTGCTCGCGTGTCTCACGCTGCCCGGCGTCGTGCTTCTTGCACCGCTGTTCGCCACCGTCACCCAGGTCGGCGCCTACACCACGCTGTGGGCGGTGATCCTGCCGGTCGCCGCGCTGCAGATTCCGTTCACGACGCTCCTCGCCCGCAACTTCGTGGACGGGATCCCGACCGAGCTGCTTGAGGCGGCCCGCGTCGACGGCGCAAACACCGCGCGCACCTTCTGGTACGTGCTGCTGCCGCTTTCCCGGCCGATCATGGCCGCGATCCTGGTGCTCGTCTTCATCAACTCGTGGAACGAGTTCCTGTTGCCGCTCCTGTTCCTGCAGACACCGGACCAACAGACGGTGACGCTGGTGCCGCAGTACTTCGTGGGCCAGTACAACAACGACCAGACGAAAGTACTGGCCGCCGCGGTGCTCACCGGCCTCCCGGTCGTCATCGCGTATGTCTGCCTCCAGCGATTCTTCGAACGCGGCCTCGCGGCAGGCGCATTGAAGTAGAGCGCGCGAACCACCTCCACGCGGCCGGCAAATGCGGCTGCGAACGTCGTCAATCAATCACGAGTAAGTAAGGACGTAACCCATGCCATACGGCGAGTTCGAGCCAGGCCAGATCGCACGTATCCACCTCCATGACGTGGTCACCGGCGAGGATACGGTCATCTACGAGAGCAGCGAAGTGCTGTTCGAGGCGCCCAACTGGTCGGGCGACTCGTTGCTCATCAACGGCAATGGTCGACTCTGGTCGCTCGCCGCCAGCCCAGGGGCTACACCGCTGGTCATCGAGCACGAGAACCTCCCACCGATCAACAATGACCACGTGCTCGACCCGCGCGGTGGTGCGATCTTCCTGTCGGCGAACGATGGCCAGATCTACCGCGGTGAGCTCTCCGGCGGACCAGTCGAGGCGGTGACCGACGAGGAGGACGTGAAGCATTTTCTGCACGGCGTCTCCCCCGACGGGCAGCGTCTCGCCTACGTGCGCCTGCGCACCTTCGACGAGCCAGGACTCCTCACGATCACGCCATCGACTGGCGGCGATCACACGGTGATGGACACCGGGCCCGGTCACATCGACGGGCCGGAGTGGTCACCCGACGGCGCCTGGATCTACTTCAACTCCGAACGGTGGGCGACCGAGCCCGGGCACGCGCAGATCGCTCGGATCCCGGACGGTGGCGGTGAAGTGGAACGGCTGGTGTCGAGCGGGACGGTCGACTGGTTCCCGCACATCTCCCCGGACGGGCGGCTCGCCGTCTATCTGGAGTTCCCGAAGGGCACCGTTGGCCACCCGCCAGACCTCCAGGTCGGGCTCGTGGTCGTCTCGATCGACGACTGGACCACCCCGCTCGAGCGGATCACCATTCCGGGCGGCCAGGGCACCATCAATGTCAACAGCTGGTCGCCCGACTCCCGTTCGTTCGCCTACGTCTCATATCCGATCGAAAAGTCGTGACGCCAATGACTGCGGTCACGCCGTCATCGGCCGACTGGCTGCGTCCGTTGGGCACGACCGGTCTCGTCGTGTCGGCGATCGCGGCCGGTGGCGGACCCATCGGCGGCATGCCGGAGCTCTTTGGATACGACGTGCCAGAACGGCAGGGGATCGATCTCGTTCGCGACATCCTGCGAAGCCCCATCCGGGTGATCGACACGGCGAACGGATACTCGGGCGGCAAGAGCGAGCAGCGGATCGGAGACGCGGTGCGCGAATCCGGCGGGCTGCCCTCCGGGTTCCTCGTCGCGACCAAGGTTGACGCGCGAGACGGCGACTACTCCGGCAAGCGCATTCGGGATTCGATCCGGGAGAGCCAGGACCGGCTCGGTTGGGAGACGTTCCCACTGGTGCAGTTGCACGACCCCGAGTTCCATCCCGATGCGGGATTCGACCTGCCGGGCGGAGCGATTGAGGCGTTGCTGCAGTTACGCGAGGAGGGCGTCATCCAGCACCTCGGTGTTGCCGGCGGCCATGTGCCGACGATGCACCGGATGCTCGACTCCGGCGCGTTCGAGGTCATCCTGACCCACTCCCGCCTGACCCTCCTCGATCGGAGCGCCGACGAACTTGTCGACCGTGCCGTCGACGGCGGGCTCGGCGTGATGAACGCCGCCGTGCTCGGTGGCGGCCTGCTCGCATCGCGAGGTGCGAAGCCGCTCTACGGCTTCCGGCCGGCGCGGCCGGAGATCCTCGCCGCCGCCAAATCGATGCACGACCTCGCGGATGAGCTCGGGGTGTCTCTCGCCGACGCGGCCGTGCAGCACTCACTGCGCGACTCGCGCGTTGACGTCACCGTCGTCGGATTCTCTAAACCAGCCCGACTGTCCTCGCTGCTCGCCAGTCTCGAGCAGCCGATCGACGACGAGTTCTGGAGACGGGTGGATGCCCTCCGCCCGTCACCCGGCCTCTGGCTCGACGCCGAGGCGACTACCAACACCACCGAGGGGCGCCTTGCCACTCCATCGAAAGGATAGAAATGCCACACGCACGTATTGACCTCAACCGCTCACATCAGCCCCGGCTCAAGGAATACAGCCGTGCGATCCTCGCCGGCATGGTCCGCGGGCTCGAGATGCCAGAGTCCGACCTGTTCCAGGTCTTCCGGCTGCACGACGAAGACGAACTCGTGTATTCGCCGACCTTCCCAACCGATCGCCGCGAGGACATCATCTTCATCGAGATACTCGCATCCACCGGATACACCGACGAAACGAAGCAGGCAGGAATGATCGCGATCATCGATGAGCTGGAGGCGCTTGGCGTGAAGCGCGAGACCGTGCTCTGCGTGGTCGTCGAGGTGCACGGGGCGGCGTGGCACGACGGCGGAACGCCCGGATCGGCGTGGGACAACTCGAACGACTCCTAATACCGGTTTCGATACGCGGACGCCCCAGGGGGCGTGCGCTACTCAACCAACTACCGGTCAGGTCAGGTGGTCGAAGTCTCCGCGCACCCAGGCGATGTGGCGGTCGGCGGAGCGGCGGATCACATCCATCGCTCCGCCCGGGATCGCCCAGCCGAAGTTGCCGTACATCCGGTCGAACGGGCGAGCGAGCGCGGCGGTCGCAACCCGGTCGACGACGGCGGCCGAGAGCGGAATGTGGTTGGGGAAGCTGCGCGCGAAGGCGACCCACTTGCCGTCCTGCAGCGGGAACACAGTGTCGCTGCCGAGCAGAACGCCACGACCCTCGGCGCCCGCACTCCAATAGAGCAGCAGGCTGCCGGGAAAGTGACCGCCGACCGTGCGCAGCGTGACGCCGGGCAGGATCAGGTGCTCGTCGCCGTCGAGGAATTGGATCGCGTCATCCGGCCGCTGCACCCACTCGCGGTCCGCGCCGGCCACGAGGACGGGCACGCCACCGAGCGCGCGCGACCACTCGACCTGCACGCCGAACATGTGCGGATGGCTGGCAACGATCGCGGCGACCGGCCCGAGCTCGAGCACGGCGGCGGCGCCCGTGGCATCCACGAAGCCGGTCGGATCCCAGAGGATGCTGCCCGCGTCCGTCCGGACGAGGTGCGCCCGCTGGCCGATCCCGACGCCAGGCACGGCATTGATGCCGAACAGGTCGGGCTCGACCTCGGTGATCGCCAGCGTCGTGCCCGCTTCGGATAACTCGGCGAGCGACGTCCATTGCTGGCCCGCCTCGAGCGGAACGTACTGGCGCTCGTCGCCGCAGATCGCGCAGGCGGCCGGCGGATGTTCGGTGTCGGGATACTCGACGGCGCACGCCCTGCAGATCCACACGGTCATGCGTCCATTGTGCCCGGCATCCACTCATCCGGACCAAGGATTTCTCCCGCGGCCGAACGAGCCAGCCGCTCGAGGAAGTGCGCCCAGCCGAGCGTGTGCCCCGGCACCGACGGATCGGGCAGGTTACTGTGCACGAGATCGACGCGAGTTCCGGTTGAAATCGCTGTGAGCGTGAAGGCGACGCGCGAGTGCCCTGGCGGCAGGTCATCGCTTCCCGCGAATCCCCAGGACACGACGACGCGGTTCGGTGGATCGATCTCGAGGAATTTCCCGCGCACCGGAAAGCCCTGGATGTCGACTTCGAAGCGGCCGCCGACCGACGCGTCGAGGTCGGCGTGCTGGCCCATCCAGGCCGTCATCCCGTCGTTGGTCACCAGGTAGTCGAAGACGGTCGCGGGCGGCGCCTCGATCTCGATCGAGGTCGCGTACTCAGGCACGCTGCTCGACCGCCTGCTTCTCGACCGCCTGCTTAAGCGCCTGCAGCTGGGTCGGCCAGAACTCGTCGAGATAGCCGCGCACCGCCGCAAGCCCGTCGGTGCGAACGGCGAACAGGTGGCGCGTTCCCTCGCGAGATTCGGTGACGAGCTCGGCGTCCTTCAGTACGCGAAGGTGGTGCGAGACGGCCTGCTGGGTGATGGACACCCGTTCAGCGATGTCACCGACAGCGAGCGGAGCATCCCGAACCAGCGCGAGGATCGAGCGACGATTGGGATCGGCGAGGGCACGCAGGGCGGCATCGACCTGCCGCACCTCGGGTCGGACTGTCGGCATCCGCTGCTCCTCGCTGTTGCTTCCACAAACATCTACTTGTACTTAATTTGGTTTGTGAATATCCTGAGTCTATTCCGAATCCGCCCGTGTTGAAAGAAGGAGAACGACATGGCCCAGCTCGACGCTACCGCCGCGCTCACCCGCTACATCGAGCTCGTCGGCGCGCGCGATCTCGCGCCCCTCGATGACCTGTTCGCCGACAACCTCGTCGCGACAACCGCCGGCAACACCTTCGACAAGGCCCAGTGGATCGCGGCGCTCCAGAGACTCCTGCCCGTCGTCGTGCGCAACGACATCAGACACGTGTTCCAGGACGAAGACGAAGCCTGCGTCATCTATGACTTCGTGACCGACACCGAGGCGGGGGCCGTTCCCTGCGTGGAATGGGTGACGGTGATCGATGGCCGCATCACCGCGATCGAGCTGATCTTCGAGAAGGCAAACTGGGCGCACGTCGCCAGTGCGCTGCAGGCTCGCGCGCTAACTACCTAGCCGTGGCATCCGCCCACTGGGTGATCGACGGGAACTCCGGCTCCCAGCCGAGTTCACGGCGGGCCTTGTCCGACACCATCCGGACGCTCGTGCTGGTCAGCAGCTGGGATCCGAATGGCGCGGCGATCCGCAGCAGTCCATCCGGCAGACTCTGCGGATGCCGGCGCCCCGCCGCCCTCGCGATCGCGATCTCCCGATCCCGATACGTCGTGGGGTTGTCGTCGGCGATGTTGTAAACCTCGCGAGTGTTTCCCCGATCGAGCGCGAGGACCACGGCGCGGGCGGCATCCGAGAGATGAACCATCGGAAGCACCCCGTTCCAGGTCCGCGACACCGGCGAGACTTCGGCGTGCGCATCCCCATAAAACAGGCCGTAGCGCAACGAGATTCCCCCGAACGCGTGCACCTGCTCCTCGAGAGCGAGGAGGGCCTGCAGGACCGACTCGTTGGCGTGATCAGGGGTTCCGAACGTGTTCAACAACCCGAATCGCGACGTCTCGTCGATGGGCCTCAGCCCCAGATTTCCGAACCCGTAGCCGTAGAAAATGGATGCCGCCACGAATTTCGTCGCCCCCGTCAGCCGGGCCGCGGCAACCAGCGTGCTCGTTCCCTCGCTGCGCAGCCGGTCGGTCGCCCGCATGTCGTGAATCGTGCGGGGCGCCTTCTTCAGCGCGGTGAGCTGGTGGACGACGGCATCCGCCTTGACGCCCCTGAGCGCGGCGAGGAGGGCGTGGCGATCCAGCACATCGGCGACGATCTCGCGGGCACCGGTTCCGGCGAGGGCCCCCCGGGTGCGGGTGATCCCGATGACCTCGTGCCCTGCGGCGATCAATTGCGGCACCAAGAATTTTCCGATCGCGCCGGAAGCCCCGCCAACCAGTACCCGCATGCGTTCCACGATAGCCACCTGACTGCACCCACACTGGGTACAGCGGACCGCAGCCCGACGCCGATACAGTCGACACATGTTCGCAATCGATGAGGCCACGCTGCAGCAGTTTTACAGTCTCAGCGCGCACATCAATGATGTGGATGGCAATCTCACCCCCGAGATCGTCGCCGGCTCCCCCGAACTCGATCTCGAACACGGGCTGTTCCTGCATCCGTCGCCGCTGCGCTCCATCGGATTCTGGACCTCGCAGGAGCTGTGGCTGTATCGCAACATCGACCTCAACATCGTCGACGGAACCGTCTACCGAATCGGCGAGACGCAGACACTCGCACCCGTCGATCATCCTCTCCTGGCCGAGCAGGTCGCCAGGACGCTCGCCCGTGCCGGTCGAGAACTGATTTCCAGTGTCGCCGACCGCATCATCGTGCCGCGCGAAAGCGTCGGCGACGTGTTCGACGCGCACCTGGCCGGAGCCGCGCGGATGGCGTTCTGCGGCCGAGCCTGGCTCACCCGGAACGGGTACCAGGCCGAGTGGTGAAACTTCTACTCTGCGGTGGTGTGGAACTTCAGCTGGGCGGCCGAGAGGCCATCCGTCGCGACCAGCTCGACGGCATCCGCCGCGTCTGAAATGAGACTTGGCAGGACGTCCCGTTCGGTCGAACCGAAATTGCGCAGGACGAAGTCGGCTGCGGCCTGACGGCCGGGCGGGCGCCCGATCCCAACGCGCACGCGGACGAAGTCCGGGGTGCCGAGGGCCGCCGCGATATCGCGGATCCCGTTGTGGCCGCCGTTACCGCCGCCGGCCTTGAGCCGAACCGTGTCGAAGGGGATGTCCAACTCGTCGTGTACGACGATGAGGCGCGAGGGATCCAGCTTGAAGTATTTGAGCAGGGACGCCGTCGGGCCGCCCGACAGGTTCATGAAACTGAGCGGCTTGGCAAGGATGAAGCGCGGCGCGACGAGCGGATCGGCGCCAATTCGACCCTCGGCGACCATCGCGTTCGAACGTGAACTCTTGAACGGCGCGTGCGCGCGAACCGCCAATTCGTTCGCCACCATCTGGCCGATGTTGTGACGGTTTCCGGCGTAGTCGGGCCCGGGGTTACCGAGCCCGACTACAAGCCACTGGCCGCCGACCTCTTGTGAATGCGAGTCCACTGGCAGCTTCATCCCTTCACGCAAGCTCAGGGCGCCGGAAGATCAGTGCGCCGGTGCAGAACTACTCGGCAGCTGCCTCGTCGGCAGCGTCACCCGAAGCAGCGGCCTCGTCGGACGCGGCCTCCTCTGTGGTCTCTTCGCCTTCGCCGAGGTCAGCCTCGGACGAGCCGACGATGCCGACGACGAGAAGCTCAGGATCGGAGATGAGCGACGAACCAGCGGGCAGCGTGACATCGGCCGCGGTGATGTGAGTGCCCTCTTCGAGGCCCTCGATCGAGATGACGAGGCGCTCCGGGATGTTCGTGGCCTCGGCCTCGATGGAGAGCGTGTTCGCGTCCTGGTTGACGGTCGTGCCGGGAGCTGCTTCGCCCTCGAGGTGCACGGGGATGTCGATCGTGACCTTCTCGCCCTTGCGGACGATGATCAGGTCGAGGTGCTCGATGATCTGCTTCACCGGGTCCTTCTGGACATCCTTGACGAGCGCCAGCTGGCTCTTGCCGTCGATGTCGAGGTCGAAGACCGCGTTGGCCTTACGCAGGATGAGGCTCACTTCGTGACCCGGCAGCGTGACATGCTGCGGCTCGGTGCCGTGTCCGTAGATGACGGCGGGGATCTTGCCGGTCGCGCGGATCTTGCGCGCAGCGCCCTTGCCGAAACTCGTGCGCGCTTCCGCGGTGAGCTTGTTGTCGTCAGCCATGATGATTCTCTCTCTGTATGAACGTGCTGAGTGGACCTGCCTGGGCCCAGATGTATTTATCTGTTCAACTCGAACGCATGTCAGCGTGAGGACTAGCCGTGAAGCCGGTAACCACCGCGTCGATAACGGACTGTTCCTAAGGAGCAATCCCTCGCCGAAGTTTGTGACGGTCGTTAATACGACCGGTGAACGAGACTATCAGTAGAATTCGGCGGTGTTGACCGGGTTCCGTAGCGGCCGACCGTCGAGCAGGCGCGTCGCGTTGTCGGCGAACAGCTCGGCGATGCGGCGGTCCTCGTTCGAGTTCAGCGCCGCGGAGTGTGGGCTCAGCAGCAGGTTCGGCAGGTCCCACAGCGGGCTCGCGGTGTCGAGCGGCTCCTTGTAGGTGACGTCGAGCGCAGCGAAGCCGACCCGGCCATCCTGCAGCGCCTCGATCAGTGCGTCTTCGTCGACGGTCGTTCCGCGGCCGACGTTGACGATTGTGATTCCGGGCTTGACGTTCGCAAGCACCGCGCGGCTCAGCAGCTTGTGAGTCTGGTCTGTGCCGGGCAGCGCCAGCACGATCGCATCGGCCGTGGCCGCGGCATCCGCGAGCTGCTCGACCGGGATGACGGTCTCGAAACCCTCGACGTCATGGCGATGCACACCGATGACGTTCGCACCGAGCGCCAGGAGAACCTCGGCGGACTTCCGGCCGATGCCGCCGAGCCCGACGACGAGGATCGTCATCTCGGAGACCTGCCTCGTCTCGGTGCGGTTCGGCGGCCAGTGGTGCTTAGCCTGGTCGCGTTCGAGCGTTCGCAGGTGTTTCGCGCCGGCCAGAACGCCGAACAGCACGAATTCGCTGAGCGGCTGGGCATGCGTTCCCGCGCTTGTCGAAAACTGGATGCGCGTGAGCTGTTCGTCGCTCAGCCCGGCCGACCTGACCTGTGAGCCGCCGCCCGCCGGCATGGTGTGGACCCAGCGCAGCTTCGGGTTCGCCTCGACCGTGCGGTGCAACGCCTTCCCGGATTCGTCGGGCAGTCCGTAGAGCGCCTCGGCCGAGTCGACCAGCTCGTCGAAGCTTGCCTGCTGCTCGACCGTGCGCGTGAAAGAGGGGTCGCCGCTGTGGTCGCCGGCGTGACGCTGCGGTGCAAGGAGGCTCTGGTCGCGGACGAGTTGGATGCGCGGCTCCCGCTCTTCGATCAGTGCGCACAACTCCTCACGGAGTGGAGTGGCAACAACGACGCGGAGACTTTCGACCATGCCCTAACGGTATCCGGTGCCGACGCTATCCGGTGCTTCAGCAAGTCCGCTCCAAGCCTGCGTGGAGGGCGGGCGACTAGGCTTTTACTCGGCCTAAATTCGCCTGATAGATCCGATAGAGGAGTCCCCCCATGGCTGACCAATCCACCAAAGCAGTAGCGAACATCGGAGTCATCGGGCTCGCGGTGATGGGATCGAACCTCGCGCGCAACCTCGCCAGCCGCGAAGGCAACACTGTTGCCGTCTACAACCGCACCTATGCTCGCACCGAGACCCTGCTTAACGAGCATCCAGAAGCCAACTTCGTCGGCTCCAAAGACATCAAGGAGTTCGTCGCCAGCCTCGAGAAGCCACGCGCCGCACTCATCATGGTGCAGGCCGGAGCCGGAACGGATGCCGTCATCGACGAGCTCGCTGAGCTCTTCGAAGAGGGCGACATCATCATCGACGGCGGCAACTCGCTGTTCACCGACACCATCCGCCGCGAAAAGGCGATGCGCGAAAAGGGCCTCAACTTCGTCGGCACCGGAATCTCCGGGGGCGAGGAGGGTGCGCTCAACGGTCCATCGATCATGCCGGGCGGATCCAAGGAGGCGTACGCCAAGCTCGGCCCGATCTTCGCCTCGATCGCCGCCGTCGCCGAGGGCGAGCCCTGCGTCACGCACGTCGGAACCGACGGCGCCGGACACTTCGTCAAGATGATCCACAACGGCATCGAGTACGCCGACATGCAGCTCATCGCCGAGGCATACGACCTCATCCGCAACGGCACGGGCGCAACCCCCGCCGAGATCGCCGACATCTTCACCGAGTGGAACAAGGGCGAGCTCGAGTCCTACCTCATCGAGATCACCGCAGAGGTGCTGCGCCAGGTCGACGCCGAAACGGGCAAGCCGCTAGTCGACGTCATCCTCGACCAGGCCGGCTCGAAGGGCACTGGCGTCTGGACCGTGCAGAACGCTCTCGACCTCGGCATCCCGGTGTCGGGCATCGCCGAGGCGGTCTTCGCCCGCGCGCTCTCCTCGAAGCCCGCGCAGCGCAAGGCCGCATCCGACCTGCCCGGCCCGTCGACTCCGTGGACCGTTTCGCACAAGCCGGAGTTCATCGAGGATGTCCGCCGTGCGCTGTACGCCTCCAAGATGATCGCCTACAGCCAGGGCTTCGACGCCATCGTGGCCGGTGCCGAGAAGTACGACTGGGACATCAAGAAGGGCGACATCGCGAAGATCTGGCGCGGCGGCTGCATCATCCGCGCGCAGTTCCTCAACCGGATCACGGATGCCTACGAGGAGAACCCTGGGCTCGTCGCGCTGCTGACGGCCCCGTACTTCAAGGCAGCCATCGAGGGCGCACAGGACAGCTGGCGGACGGTCGTCGCCCACGCGGCACAGTCCGGCATCCCGACCCCCGCGTTCTCGTCGTCACTCGCCTACTACGACGGAATCCGCGCCGAGCGCCTGCCCGCAGCCCTCGTGCAGGGACAGCGCGACTTCTTCGGAGCGCACACCTACAAGCGCGTCGACAAGGATGGCGTCTTCCACACCCTGTGGAGCGGCGACCGCACGGAGATCGCCACAGAGGGCAGCTCGCACTAATACGGGCCGGGTTTCGATACGCGTGCTCGTCGCGCGCTACTCAACCAACAAGAATGTTGTTGGTTGAGTAGGCCGCGACGAAGTCGCAGCCGTATCGAAACCCGGTTTCGATGCGGTCGCAGCAATTACAGCGGCCGCACCCGCAGGTGCGTCACGCCGCCATCGACGTCGAGCGCGGTTCCCGTCGTCGACGCGGCCAGCGGCGACGCCAGGTACACGATGGAGTTCGCGATCTCCTCTGGCGAGACCATGCGACCGATCGGCTGGCGGGCATCCAGGGCGGCACGCTCCGCGACCGGATCCGCCGCCTTCTTCAGGTAGCCGCTCACGAACGGGGTGTCCGCGGTTCCCGGTGAAACACAGTTCACCCGGATGCCCTCGCGCACGTAGTCCGTTGCCATCGAGAACGTGAGGCTCAGGACCGCGCCCTTGGTCGCGCCGTACACCGCGCGCGATGGCAGTCCGTTGAGGGCCGCGATCGAGCACACGTTGACGATCGACGCGTGCTTGGACTTGCGCAGCCACGGGATGGCCGCGGCACTCACCCGCGCGACACCGAACACGTTGATGTTGAACACGCGCGCCCACTCGGCGTCGTCGTTCTCCTCGACCGTGCCGATCGCGCTGATCCCGGCGTTGTTGATCACGATGTCGATCCCGCCGGCCCACTCGGCCACGGCGGCGACTGCCGCATCCACCGAGTCGCGATTGGAGACATCCGCGACGAAACCGTGCAGCTCGGGCGGGAGATCCCCGATGTTGAGATCGAACACGGCGACGCGCGCGCCGCGGGAGGCGAGCAGCTTTGCCGTCGCGAGCCCAATGCCCGATGCGCCGCCGGTCACAACCGCGGTAAGTCCGTCGAATTCACTCATGCCTGCACCAGTTCCTGTCGCGCGCGGCCGAGACCGTCGATTTCGAGCTCGACGACGTCGCCGCCTCGCAGATAGGGCTTCGGCTCGGGCTGCCCGAGCGCGACGCCGGCTGGCGTCCCCGTGTTGATGAGATCGCCCGGACGCAGAACCATGAACTGGCTCAGGTACCAGATGACATGACGGATGCCGAAGATCATGTTCGCGGTCGTGCCGTCCTGCTTGAGCTCGCCGTTGACCCACAGGCGAAGACCGAGGGCCTGGGGGTCGGCGACCTCGTCGGCCGGCACCAGGATCGGGCCGAGCGGGTTGAACGTCTCGCAGCTCTTGCCCTTGTCCCACTGCGTGCCACGCTCGATCTGGAACTCACGCTCGGAGACGTCGTGGGCGAGCACGTACCCGGCGATGACGTCATCCACATCCGCCTCTGACTCGAGGTAGCGGGCGGTCTTGCCGATCACCACGCCGAGTTCGACCTCCCAGTCGGTCTTCATCGACTTGCGCGGCACGTAGACGGTGTCGAACGGGCCCACAATGGTCGACGGATCCTTCATGAACAGGATCGGCTCCACGGGAGCCTGCGCCTTCGTCTCTTCGGCGTGATCGCGATAGTTGAGCCCGATGCAGACGATCTTGGTTGGCTGGGCGATGGGCGCCCCGATGCGGAGGGATGCCGCGCCGTCGAGGATGGGGAGCGTGCCCGCGGCGAACGCGGCTCGCGTCTTCGCGATGCCCTCCCCCGCCAGGAATGCGCCGTCGATGTCGTCGGTGAGCGACCTCAGGTCGTAGCTCTGGTCGTCCTGCTGGAATACGGGAATCTCCCCGCCAACCTCGCCGAGTCGTGCAAATGCCATTTGTGTTTCCTTTACTTCGTAGGTGCCGTGGCCATGGGCCGGCGTGAAGCCACTGGCAGGTTATCGATTTTTTGTTCGAGATATCTCCGAAGCACGCCGCTGAACACTGCTAACCGTTGCCCAAGTGCAACCGATTAGAGTCGAGAGACGCTCCAGAGCCAGAGAGAATTAGTCGCGTGAGCATGCATGATGACGAGCCGGAACTCGCCGGGTACGATCCCGGCGATGGGCGACCGCTGCGCTCGCGGCGCATGCTGCTCGTCATGCGAGTCGTGGTCATCCTTGGGCTGGTCGCGCTCGTGCTCCCCGGCATCATCACCACCCTGATGGTCGGGGCGAACTCGGCCCAGGAGAGTTGTCGCCGCTGGGTGAAGTACGAGGATCCCACCTCGATCGGGTCGAACGCGACGTTCGAGGTTCTCGGCGGGCACGGATTCGGCTGGCAGTGCTACACGCAGGGTGCCTTCGGTGGCGACACTTTCGTCGCATCCCTCGGTCTCATCCCTGGGCCGCCGAGCATCCCGACGCAGCAGCTCCAGACGAACTAGCTCCAGACCTGCTGCGGCCGGGTTGTCGCAGCGGACCTACGCGGCCCCGTCGAACATCGAGGTGACCGAACCGTCACTGAAGACCTCGCGGATCGCGCTCGCGATGAGGGGTGCGATCGGCAGGATTGTCAGCGTCGGGAAGCGCCTGTCCTCTGGCACCGGCAGCGTGTCGGTCACGACGACGGAGTCGATGAAATCACTCTGCAGGATCTCGGTGGCCGGGTCGGAGAAGACGGCGTGCGTCGCCGCGACGATGACATTCAGCGCACCGGCATTCTTGAGCGCCTCCGCGGCCTTTACGATCGTGCCGCCGGTGTCGATGATGTCGTCGACGATGAGACAGGTGCGGCCCTCGACGTCACCGACGATCTCGTGCACCGACACCTTGTTCGCCACCATCGGATCGCGACGCTTGTGGATGATCGCAAGCGGAGCGCCGAGCTTGTCGCTCCAGACATCCGCAACGCGCACGCGGCCCATGTCCGGGGATACGACCGTCAGCGTCGAGGCGTCGAGGCGTTCCTTGAAGTGCTTGAGCAGCACAGGCATCGCGAACAGGTGGTCGACGGGTCCGTCGAAAAATCCCTGGATCTGCGCGGCGTGGAGGTCGACGCTCATGATCCGGTCGGCGCCGGCGGCCTTGAACAGGTCGGCGACGAGACGGGCGCTGATCGGCTCGCGGCCGCGGCCCTTCTTGTCCTGGCGCGCGTACGGGTAGTACGGCGCAACAACGGTGATGCGCTTGGCCGAGGCCCGCTTGAGGGCGTCGATCATGATGAGCTGTTCCATCAGCCACTCGTTCACCGGGCGGGTGTGCGACTGGATGACGAACGCATCGCTGCCGCGCACGCTCTCGTCGAACCGCGCGTAGATCTCGCTCGAGGCGAAGGTCCGCGCATCCGTGTGCACGAGCTCGGTTTCGAGTGCTGCTGCCACGTCGAGGGCGAGCTGCGGATGAGCGCGGCCCGTCACAATGACCAGTCGCTTCTTGCCGCTGGCGGTGATCTCGGCCACTGTGGTGTCCCGCTTCCTGCCGGCGTGCCGACGGTGGTCAGGCCTGGTCTGCCTCGGCAGATTCCGCCGCCGCTTTCGCCGCTGCCGTACCCGCGCGGTTGGCTTCGACCCAGCCAGTCATGTTGCGCTGCGGAGCCACACTGATCGCCAGCGCACCCGATGGGACATCCTTGCGGACGACTGTGCCGGCACCTGTATAAGCTCCGTCTCCAATCCTAACCGGGGCGACGAAGACGTTGTGCGACCCGCTTCTCACGTGCGACCCGATGACGGTCTTCGACTTGTTCACGCCGTCGTAGTTGGCCGTGATCGTGCCTGCGCCGACGTTGGATTCCTCACCTACCGTCGTGTCTCCGATGTAGCTCAGGTGTGGGACTTTCGAGCCCTCGCCGATGGTCGAATTCTTGGTCTCGACAAACGTGCCGATCTTGCCGTTCCTACCGAGATAGGTGCCGGGGCGGAGGTAGGCGAAGGGACCGACGGAGGCGCCGGCTCCGATCACGGCGAGTGTCGCATCCGTCCTCCGCACGGTCGCGCCCTCGCCGATCTCGCAGGCGTCTAGGCTCGTGTCCGGGCCGATGATCGCCCCGCGCTCGATGGCCGTTGGCCCGATCAGCATGGTTCCTGGCAGCAGTTCGACATCTTCCGCGATCGTTGCCGCGAGGTCGATCCAGGTGGACTGCGGATCGCGCACGGTCACCCCGGCCAGCTGCCAGCCACGCACGATCATGTCGTTAAGGCGGCGCGCCGCCGTGGCCAGCTGCGCGCGATCGTTGATGCCCGCGACGATCCAGTTGTGCGCGACGGGGACCGCCGTGACCTCTTCGCCGCCAGTGCGCAGGAGCCCGATCACATCGGTCAGATACTTCTCCCCCTGTGAGTTCGCAGTGCCAACCGCGCCAAGCTGCGTGCGGAGCGACTCGAGCTTGAAAACATAGGTGCCCGAGTTGATCTCGTGGATGCCGAGCTCGGCGTCGCTCGCATCCTTCTGCTCGACGATGCGGTCGAAGGATCCGGTCTGCGCGCGCACGATGCGCCCGTAACCGGTCGCGTCGTAACCGTTGGATCCGTCGAACATCGCGGACAGCACGGTCGCGGCGCCCGAGCCATTGCGGTGGGCAACCAGGAGTCCACTGAGAGTTGCGGCATCCAGCATCGGGACGTCACCGCTCACGATCACGACGTCGCCCTCGAATCCGGCCGGCAACGCGGCAATCGCGATCTCGACGGCTCGACCGGTGCCGGGAATCTCGTCCTGATCGACGACGATCGCCTCCGGAAGAAGGTCGGTGATGGTCTCGGCCACGGCATCCCGCTCGTGTCGCACGACGACGATGACGTGTGCGGGGTCCAACTCGCGCGCGGTCGCAAGCACGTGCCCGAGGATCGGGACGCCGGCGAGCGTGTGCAGGATCTTCGGCCGGGACGACTTCATGCGCGTGCCCTGGCCGGCCGCGAGGACAATGACTGCGAGGTTCGAATCGGTCATGGGGCTATTCTGGCGCACGCAGTCGGTGATGCTCGCGCAGGCCTTCGAGTTACTCGGCGCCGTGGCGCGACCAGAGCGGGTTACTTGGTCGAAACGCCGTAGTGCGCTCGGGGAGGCTTGACACCGCAGTGGTAACCAGCCTTCGGCCGGTTCTGCTCCGCAGAGCGGATCAAAAAAGAGGCGAATCTTCGCCTCTTTTTTCGCTCCGCCCCCAGGACTCGAACCTGGACCTAACAGCTCCAAAGGCTGTCGTGCTGCCGATTACACCAAGGCGGATCGCGCGATTCGCGCGAAACAAGTCTGCCAGATCGGCGCGCCCCTCGGTCCCGCCCCCGGTCGCGCCCGGTTACAGCGCACGCCCGATCGCGCCCGCGCACAGTGCCCGACCGTTGCACGACTCCTGAGCGCCGCGTTCATAACTCAGCCTGGATTCGCCCGGACGTGCCGAAAAGGGCGGAAATCGCGCGGATCCGGGAATTCAGGCTGAGTTATGAACGGCGGGCAGGCGCCGCGGCTCAGGAGTTATGCAATTCGGGATAATGGAGCCATGCCCGCAAACGATGAAGTCGACCGAATCGTCGGCGCCTGGACGCGCGAGCGGCCGGATCTCGATTTCACCCCGCTGCAGGTTCTCAGCCGTGTTGGGCGGCTCGCGCGCCATCTCGAGCGGGCTCGACGGGCGGCATTTTCGGCGTCCGACCTCGAACTGTGGGAGTTCGACGTACTCTCGGCCCTGCGCCGAGCCGGCGACCCGTACCAGCTCAGCCCTAAGGCGCTGCTGCAGCAGACACTCGTCAGCAGCGGCACCATGACCAACCGGATCGACCGGCTGGTCGAGCGGATGCTGGTCGAGCGCCGTATGGACCCGAACGATGGCCGCGGAATCCTCGTGGTCATGACGGAGCGCGGTCGTGATCGCGTCGACTCCGCCATCAGCCTGTTGCTGCAGGGCGAATCCGAACTGCTCGACGGGCTCTCGCAGGCAGACCAGGACCGACTCAGCGGACTCCTCCGCAAGCTCAGCCTGGATTTTGACTAACGCAGCTTCAACTAACGCCGCTTCGACTTGCCCAGCTGCGACTAAAACCCGGCGGGTGAACCCG
>JAODMY010000014.1 GCA_025465535.1 Glaciihabitans sp. | reverse complement strand
GTGCAGGTACAACGGCCATCGCCGCGATCCAGCGTGGTACTGCCGACTGCGTGATGACCACGCAGCCGACCGTCGGTGCGCTCACCTCGAAGAATCTGGCCTACTCCGCGATCGACCTGGCTACCGCGGCGGGAGCACAGAAGGCTCTCGGTGGCGATTGGCCGGCGGCGGGCCTTCTGGCCCGCAGCGACTGGGTGATTTCACACGAGGACGAGGCGCAAAAGGTTGTTGACGCGCTAGTCGCAACCATGCACTGGATCAGCACCCACACGGCAACCCAAATTGCCGACAAACTCCCTGCGGAATTTGTCTCGAACGCCACCATCACGAAGGCGCAGTACGTCGCCGGGCTGACAACGGACAAGGGACAGTTCCTTCCCGACGGCATCATGCCCGCCGGCGGACCGAAGGTTATCGCCGACATGGAGAAGGCAAACGGCGTCGACACCTCCGGCTTCACCATTGCAGATACCTTCACCAACAAGTACGCAACGGCGGCTCTCAAGCTGGAGGGCCTCACGGCGACCACGAAGCCTGCTGGCGCCAACGGTTAGTGATTCACTCGGCTTAGCCCCGATGCGGGGCTGCATTCGGAGCCGACGACCCGGTGGCCCTGTGCAGAATCTCGTACAGGGCCATCGGGATTAGCACTATCAAACGGAGGTCACGATGTCTTCAGACGCCCCTGCGAAGCGCGTTGATCGCTCTGCGCCGCAACAGCAGTGCGACGAGTGGCACGCTCGCGATGCCGAAGTTGTCGAGGGCCACCCCGCCGACAGTTGCTCCTGCTGCGAATCCAGCTTGCGCTAGAACGACGCCGATGCTCGTGGCCGTTTCGGGTGCTCGTCGGCCGGTGATAAGGATTGCCTGCTGGTAGATCACTACGGTGGCAGAGATTCCGATTCCCCATAGCGCGACCGCACCAAGCACAATGATGAGGTTGCCAGCGCTGACGAGCAGAACGGCGAATGCCGCGGCAACAGTTACGGGCGCCGCTACGAGCGCCATAAACATAGATCGCGAGCTGACTCTCCCGACCAGGATCGTACCGAAAACATGAACGCGGCCGCGACCAGGGCGAGCGACGGCGAGGAACCAAGCGAATCCGAGGACGAGAATTGGTGGCCACGGGAACCGTGCGCGCTCAATCGGCACGGCAGCGACTGGAACGGAAACGGTCAATGGTCGACCGAGGCCATGTTGATTTCGTCGTGTCGCGCCCCTGCCGCGGGTGTGAGGTTGTTGAGGCGGTCGAGCTGGCCAGAGGTGAGTCGGATCGAATCGGCGGCGGTGTTCTCCTCGACGCGCGCCACGCGACGCGTGCCGGGAATTGGGGCGATGTCATCGCCGCGCGTTAGCAGCCAGGCTAATGCTGTCTGGGCTGGGGTGGCTCCGATTTCGGCGCCGACGGCCTGCACCTCATCGACGATCGCCAGGTTTCGGACGAAGTTCTTACCCGTGAATCTGGGATTGGTCTTGCGCCAGTCGTCGTCCGCGAAGTCGTCAACCGAGCGGATCTGCCCGGTCAGCAATCCATGGCCGAGTGGTGAGTATGGGACGAGACCTATGCCAAGCTCACGAAGCAGTGGGAGGATTTCGTCCTCGACATCCCGGGTCCAGAGCGAGTATTCGGTCTGCAGCGCGGCGACGGGGTGCACGGCGTGTGCACGGCGGATCGTTGCGGGCGAAGCCTCCGACAGTCCAAAGTGCAGCACCTTGCCCTCGGCGACGAGCTCAGCAACTGCTCCCACGGTGTCTTCGATCGGAGTGTTCGGATCGACGCGGTGCTGATAGTAGACGTCGATGTGATCTGTCCCGAGGCGCTTGAGCGAACCTTCGACGGCAGCCTTCACGTTCTTGGCCGAACTGTCGGTCACGCCGGGACCGCCACCAGAATGTGACACCAGCCCAAACTTCGTCGCAATCACGACCTCGGCCCGTCGCCCAGCGATAGCGCGGCCCACGATCTCCTCGCTCAGGAACGGTCCGTAGATCTCGGCGGTGTCGATGTGGGTCACGCCGAGCTCAAGGGCACGGTGGATGGCGCGAATCGACTCGGCGTCATCGAGCGCGCCCTCGGACGTGTAGGTGCCGGCCATGGTCATTGCACCAAGACCAATGCGGGATACGTCGAGTCCGCCGAATGAGATGTGCTTCATGCTTCTGTCCTTCAGGATCGGGGTGATGTTCACCAGTCAACTCAGACCTCCGAGCGCTAGGGAGCCCCGGCTTATGGGGGCACAACTGGTATCCCCCTACTGGCGGTATGTCGGCGTACCTTCGAAGGCATGGACGCCACCAATGACATCCGCGACTTCCTCACCACGAGGCGAGCAAGGCTGACGCCGCAGAAGGCAGGGCTGCCCGACTACGGTGGACGCCGACGCGTTCCCGGGCTTCGCCGCGAAGAAGTCGCCCTCCTCGCAGGGATGAGCACGGAGTATTACGTTCGCCTTGAACGCGGAAACGCGGTCGGTTTCTCGGAAGCGGTCCTCGAAGGTGTCAGCCGAGCGCTGCAGCTCGACGATACAGAACGGTCCCATCTCTACGACCTCGTGCGGGCGGCGAACATCGGATCGCGCGCGATGCAGAGGCGCCCCGCGGAATACAGAGCGCAGGTGCGCGCGAGCCTGCAGCAAACCATCGACGCGATGTCGACCGTGCCAGTTTTTGTCCAGAACGGTCGACTCGATGCGGTCGCAACCAATCAGCTTGGCCATGCCCTGTTCTCCGAAATGTTCGTTGATCCCCGCCGCCCCATTAATGCCGCGCGCTTCGTATTTCTGGATCCACGAGCCCCGTCGTTCTACTTGGACTGGGACGGAAATACCCGCCAGATCGTCGCCATCCTCCGGCGCGAGGCAGGCCGTAACCCCTACGACCGCAACCTCACCGACCTCATCGGCGAGTTGTCGGCACAGAGCGAGCTTTTCCGAAAGCTGTGGTCGTCACATGACGTGCGCGAACATCGCACCGGCATCAAGAGCGTGCACCATCCCGTTGTTGGCGACCTCGACCTCACGTTCGAAACCATGGACCTCGTCTCCGAGAGAGGCTTGCAAATGCTGGTCTTCTCCGCCGAACCAGGATCCGCCTCGCATGACGGTCTGCAGCTGCTCGCGGGGTGGGCCGCTATGCAAGATCTCCCTCTTCCAGCGCCGGAAGCCACCAAACTCCACGACACAGCGCAGTAGATGTGCGTGCTTGGTCCAGAGGGAGCGCGCCAACTCTGCGACGCCTGGCTCGACCACTGACCGCTGACCGCTGACCGGAATGTGTCGGAATCGGAATCTCTGCGCGACATGATGCTGCGTCGATCAAGGAACCACCAGCGCTCCGCGTCGCCAATCTATTGCTCGCTAACGGCAGGTCGTTTAAAGGGGAAGACAGCGCAAATCAGCTCTGAGCCTCGAATGGCGCTAAGTCAGGGCGCGAGCCTGAGCGATTTACGCACTCTCGTTGCCGTCGCGCAAGGAGTGGGTCATACTCTGCAGGATCCTGAATGCACTCGCTTGCTCGTCCTCCGTCATACCAGCCAGCATCCTAACCTCGACGGATCGGACCGCAACGGTCGCCTTCTCGAGACTTCGTCGACCGCGAGGCGTGAGCGACGTGGGAAGAACTTTCCCGACAGGGGCCTCGGCGGTCCTGGTCACGTAACCATCACGCTCAAGGCTCTGAAGCAGCACGTTCATCGACTGCCGTGTCACGAACGCACCTCGCGCGAGCTCGGAGTTCGACAAGCCCGGGCGCTGGGCCAGCAGTTCGAGGCAGGAATAGTGCGTCACAGTCATCCCGAGCGGCCGCAGCACTGCCTCCATGGCAGCGCGGAGGGCGCTCGAGGCCTCCTTCAACAGGTAGCCCAGTGACGTCTCCAGGTCGACGCCAACTCCGTCTTGCCTCATGTCAACATTCTGACATAGATTGATCTGTGTCAGAAGACTGACACATTTAACAAGGAGCATTACATGCCAGTCACCGGCCCCGACTTCATCTCCCTCCAGACTCGCGACCTGGACGCTTCGCAAGCGTTCTACGAGCAATACCTTGGCCTCGTCCGCTCGCAGGCCGGCCCTCCCCACGCCGTCGTCTTCCAGACGACGCCGATCGCCTTCGCCTTGCGAGACATCGTTCCCGGCACCGATCTCACATCCGTCGCGCAGCCGGGCATCGGCGCCGCGATCTGGCTGCATGCCACCGATGTCCAAGCCATTCACGACGCTCTCGACGCCGACGGCCACACGATCGTCTCGGCTCCGATCGACGGCCCATTCGGTCGCACCTTCACCTTCGCCGACCCCGACGGCTACCAGGTCACTCTCCACGACCGCGCCTAAGACGCCGACGCCGCCGCATTGCAGCAGGCGCCAGCTGGCGAGCGTATGCCGGACCTTTTTCCGGACGCGGGGAGCCGCGTTCGGGCGTCTGCAGTGACTCGACACGGTCCAGGTCTTGGTCGCTTGGGCAAACCTCGGATCAAGGGCGCTTAGTGTGCTGATCGCGCACGCGCCCTATCCGACCAGCAATTCCGATTGCGAATACGACAAGCGCGAGGACGCCCACAGGCACACTGAAGAAAACGAGAATGTCCCCTGTGCCGTCCAAGGAGTTCGCGATCGAAAGTCCGGAGAAGCTCATAACCACAGCGATGGCACCGACGCCGACTGACCCCCAAATGAAATGTCCATCGACGTACGGGTGGGAGTGCGCGCGAATATAGGCCAGCGCAAGAACCAACACGACGGAACCGATAGCGAACACCACGATGCATGGCCCGGACTCATAGCCGAACTCGCGGCCGAACCAGACCGACGATCCGAACGCGCTGTAGTTGGCGAACGAAACTGCAGCCACCCCCGCATATCCAACAGCGGCGATTAGCGCGCCAACAATTGCGCTCCAATGCGCGACCTGCCCGCGGCGTTTGGTCGATACGCCCGCAGCATCCACAGGTCGCATGGAGTCCGTCGAGTTGGATTCAGTTGTTGCCGTGGCCGCTGAGGTTCTCACTTCGCGCAGCCGGGCAGTGCCAATGGGGCCTCCGGCGGTGAACTCCCGCTCAGCGCGTGCTGTGGTTCGACTTGCGAACTGCGCACGGCATGCAGCCACTCGGGCGGGTAACCTCATCGCAGCCTGCGGGGACTTGGCGGTCTCAGGTTTCGGCCAGGCCCAGTTCCGCGCGATCGGGGGCACATATTGGTCGAGGACGGGCCGGCGTTGCAGGGCAACGCGAAGGACCTCTTCTGCGTCTTCCGGCCGAGCGCAAGCTCAGAAGCGTCCGCACGCCGGAACGCTTGCGGGCGCCCTTAGGGCGGAACCTTCCTCCCCGCGAACTCGCGATCGTCGTGGCCGTCGCGGTGGCAGTGTTGGTCGTTGGAGCGGTGATTGTTCGCGCTTCGATTTAGACCGTGTGCGTCAGGTGCCGCCGGCCTTCGTGAGGAGGCGCAGGAGCTCGGTGCGCTCCGGGGCAGTAAGGGTGCCGACCGTCTCGTCGAGCACGTCGTCGAGCACGCCGGCGCCCGCGGTCCGGGCCTGCTCGCCGTCGTCGGTGAGCCGGTGCAGCACGATCCGGCCGGGGCCGGCTTCACGCCGGAGAAGACCGCGGTCGACCATCCGCTTCGCGAGCTCGCCCACCGCCTGGTCGGTCTGGAACGTGAGCTCCGCGAGCCGGTGCAGCGACGCATCGGGTTCGAAAGAGAGGTGGCGAAGCACGTCCCACTGCACGAGAGACAGGCCGACTGGTGCGAGTCGTCGGTTGCCCTCCCGGTGATGCCGCCACTGCAGCCGCTTCACCGCGAGACCAATGTCCTTGAGCGAAGCCGTCATGTCTCGACGATATCAGGAACCTTGCTTTACTACGGACCCTTGTATAAGGTTCCTGATATGACGAATGCCAACACCCTCACAACCCCCGAACAGCGCACCACCACCGTCGACGTCGGCGGCGTCCCCATCACAGCGACCCGAGCCGGCACCGGGCGACCCGTGCTTCTCCTGCACGGCGGAGGCGGGCCAATGACCGTATTGCCGTGGGGAGTCGGATTCGCCGCAGCGCGGAACGCCGAGGTGATCGTGCCTGTGCACCCGGGATTCAACGGCACGCCCCGACCCGAGTCGCTCCGCACACCCCGTGATCTGGCCGAGCTCTACGTCCGGATGCTCGGCGCGCTCGAGCTCGAGGAAGTCACTGTGGTCGGCAATTCGATCGGCGGATGGATCGCGGCAGAGATCGCTGCCCTCGGGTCGTCTCGGGTTTCCGCGGTGGTACTCGTCGACGCCGTCGGTCTCGTCGTGCCCGGCCATCCCTATGTCGACTTCTACTCCCTAACGCCCGCCGAGGTGGCCGCGCGGAGCTACCACGACCCGGAACGGTTCGGCGTGGACCCCTCGAAGCTCCCGCTCGAGGCCCAGGCCGCAATGGCGGGCAACCGGGCGACCCTCGCAACGTACGGCGGCGACATGACCGATCCGACGCTCGCGAGCCGGCTGCCGAGCATCGACGTCCCCGTGCTCGTCGTGTGGGGCGCCGCCGACCGCATCGGAGACCCGGAGGTCGGCGAGGCCTACGCGGAGCTGGTTCCCGGCGCGCGTCTCGAAATCATCTCCGACGCAGGCCACCTCCCGCAGATCGAGACCCCATCTCGCCTTACCGAGCTGGTTGGATCGTTCGCCGACCTCCGCTAGGCCCGCGAACAGCGTACGACGAGGAGCAGCGGGACCACTAAGACGGAGAGCACCATGCCCGCACCGTGCAATTCGTCAATATCCGGCGAATCGGCATTTCTGAAACCCAGTTCTCGCCATTCGGATCGTCTAGACCGATCCGTTCCTCCGTAATCCGGACTTCCCGGTGGCGCAGTTCAGTTGCAACGGTGCTTCACTTGCATCTCGGATCGGCGAGCGATCAGAACGATGATGGCACGATCACAGGGGCGCCGCTGGCGGGCCATTCCAACCGGTCCAGGTACATCTGGCGTCGCGATCCCTCGGGGTTCCAGGCGTGATAGGCAATCAAATCTGAGCCATCGCCACCGCGCACGACGGAGTTGTCCCGGGCCACGCAGGCCGGTGATCGTGCCCGCTGTGCGACATCCTTCAGGGTGACCGAGGAGCGAGGTTTTTCTGGGGAATGGTGGCTCTCCTTGTATTGCGACGATTATCCCGCAGCCGACGGCGCGACGCCGCACAATCGCACGAAGCGGGGCGCGCCGGTGGAAACCGAGCTGGGTTGGCGCACCGGGAACCAATTACAGACGAGGGTCTGTTTTCATGTGCGGACGAAGGGACGCCTCGCTGACGTCTACATGGTTCGATCTTCAAGATCGACCCTCCCGACCTGGTTCGGTGGTGCCCTTGCTCTCGGACTTTCGCCAGTCGTGACTGGTCGGATTCTCTCGCGGGCCACCGCCTTGGTATTATTCATCTAGATCGAATCGCGTTGCGTTTCCCGAGATCTTCGAACGCCCAGCCGGGAGGCTGCATTGCAAGACCGACGCGTACATCGATCACGCCATCGGAAGATCGGCGTTATCGCGCACTGGGGAATTCCTTCGATATACCGCGGAAATTCCCCCTATCCAGGGTGGCGAAGCTCGACGGCCCCTCGACACGAGGTCCGTTAGATGGATCGGCATGACCCGGTCTGCCGTATTGCAGCTCCGCTCACCAGATGCTGGCTTGCGCTCCAGCAGACAAGTAATCAGCAAGCTCCGCGACCGCGCGACGCTCCACAAGCCTATGCGCCGGGCCCCGATCCTGATCGGGTGCTGATCCTCGGTTCCGGCCCTGCCGTTGGGTGGGGAGTCCTGACACACGAAATTGCGCTACCGGGGTCACTTGCCCGAGCCCTAAGCCACAGGACCGGTCGGGGTGCCAGGGTCGAACTCGTTGCAGATATGCGGATCACGGTGCGCACCGCCCTCCCGATCTTGCGTGCGATCGACATGTCCCAGTTTGATGCGGTCGTTGTCGTGCTCGGCGCAAACGACGCCGTCAAATTGATGCCCCTGTCGGTATGGCACAAACATCTCTTCGCAGTTATCAGCGCCCTCGACCAGAAACTCCCACAACAATCCGGGGCATACCTGACTGGGATCCCGCCGAGCGAATCTATTCACGGGTTCGCCTCGATGCTCGGCAGGATCGTCGCAGCCCACGCATTGCGGATGAATGCAATGACCGTCCGGCTTTGCGAGTCCAGCAACGCAACATACGTTCCCCTGCCCGCCGTCGAACCGACGAACGCACTCAGCATTCGCGATGGCCAAACCTACCGCAAGTGGGCTGACACGATCGCGGACGTCATCGCACCACAACTCGACAATCGCCAGTCGAGAACGTGACAGGCGCACACCGGTTATTCCGAGGACTGGGCCAACGCCAAGCATTCCCGTACAAGCAAAGAGTGGGACGAGTTCCACAAGCACGCCCGCCGCTCATTTCGACGTTCGACGCTATTCACTCCGGGTACGCACACCACTGGCACAAGCACACCGGAGTTGAATAGGTACATGCCACTAACTGGAGAATACGAGCCCAGCGCGTCCGAATGGTCGCGCACACAGGCCGAAAAGTACGAAGAGTCGAACGGTGCAGAGTCGAACGAACTGCGCGGTCGGCCCATCGTGGTCATGACGAGCGTCGGTGTGAAAAGCGGCAAGCTGCGCAAGACACCGATCATGCGCGTTGAGCACGATGGGCAGTACGCGGTGTTCGCTTCAAAGGGTGGCGACGACAAGAACCCGACCTGGTACAACAACGTGATCGC
>JAODMY010000013.1 GCA_025465535.1 Glaciihabitans sp. | reverse complement strand
TCGTGCTCGAGATGGTCCCGACGGAGGCTGCCCGCCGGGTCACCGCGGAGCTGCGCATCCCGACGATCAGTGTCGGCGCGGGCCCGCACACGGACGGCCAGCTCCTGGTCTGGACGGACTGGGCAGGTTTCACGGGCGGCCGCATCCCGAAGTTCGTGAAGCAGTATGCGAACCTGCGCCAGACCCTGTCGGACGCCGTAATCGCCTACCGAGCCGACGTCGACAGTGGCGCCTACCCAGGGCCGGAGCACTCGTTCAACGTCGACTAGTCGACACCCCTTCGGAAATTCAGGAGATCTGCCACACGGCCTTTTCCGATTTGTTGTAAAGCCTCGGGACCGCCGCGGAAGCCGTAACCAATCTCCTGAATTTCCAACGCGCTCGGCACACGGGCGCCGGACCGGCCGCCGGACCGGGCCAACGAACCGGCCACCGATTGATCATTCCGAGCCACCGGTGCAGCGGGAGCGAGAGAATGAACGCATGGAAATCGTGCAGATAGCCCAGCGGATCGAAAACATGGATCGCGCGATCGCCTTCTACGAGGATCTGCTCGGGCAGAAGGTCGCGGCACGGTTCGATCCGCCTGGACTCGCATTTTTCATGATTGAGGGTACGCGCCTGCTTCTCGACGACAGCGCGCCGTCGGGCCTGCTCTACCTTGCGGTGGATGATGTCGAGTTCAGTGTTGCCGCACTTCGCAAGCGCGGCGTCGTCATCGACACGGAGCCGCACGTGATCTTCCAGCACGAGGACGACACACTCGGCCCCACGGGCACCGATGAGTGGATGGCGTTCATCACCGATTCCGAGGGCAACACAGTCGGACTCGTGAGCTACGCCACCAGCGATCCCAACGACTGAACCCAGCAACAACGACTGCGTTCGACAACGACTGCTTAGTCGTCTGAGGAGTCCTCCGCCGCCCATTTGCGGGAGCGCTCGGCGATGATTTCCTGAGCCCGTGCCGCATCTTCGCGGGTGGCAAACGGGCCATCGAGTTCACTGGCGACCGACTGCCGACCCTCTTCGACCTCGCCGGTCTTGATGTTGTAGAACCACTCGGTCAACGTTCGCTCCTTTGAGACAAGATAAAATCGATCTTATGCCTCGGGATTCTCACGGTCACCTCGTCCCCGGGGCAATTTCTCCAGCCCGTTCGGTGCCGAAGAACGTCCCCCGCCCCGAGTACGTCGGCAAACCGGGTCCCCGCGAATACACCGGAAACAACGTCTACGACGCAGAGGGAATCGAACGGATTCGGGAGTCCGGCAGGATCGCCGCCGGGGCAGTCGAGGCGGTCGGCGCCGCCATCCGTCCGGGCATCACGACCGACGAACTCGACGGCATCGCACACGAATACATGATCAGCCGTGACGCGTATCCGTCGACGCTCGGCTACCGCGGTTTCCCGAAGTCGAGTTGCACCTCACTCAACGAGATCATCTGCCACGGGATCCCCGACGACACCGTCCTTACCGACGGTGACATCATCAACATTGACATCACCGCATTTAAGAACGGCGTGCACGGCGATCTCAACAAGACGTTCGTTGTCGGCAACGCAAGCCAGGAAGCGATCGACCTTGTCGACCGCACGCGCGAGGCCATGAACCGGGGCATCAAGTCGGTGGCGCCGGGGCGCGAGGTCAATGTGATCGGCAGGGCCATCGAGTCCTATGCCAAGCGCTTCGGCTATGGCGTCGTTCGCGACTTCACCGGGCACGGTGTCGGCGAGGCCTTCCACTCGGGTCTCGTGATCCCGCACTATGACGCGGCGCCCCGCTTCAACGACATCATGGAGGTCGGCATGGTCTTCACGATCGAGCCGATGCTCACCCTCGGGGGCTACTCGTGGGACCAGTGGGCGGATGACTGGACCGTCACGACCCGCGATCGCAGCCTCACCGCGCAGTTCGAGCACACCCTGGTCGTCACCGAACGCGGCGCCGAGATCCTTACACTTCCCTAGAGCCCCACGACATGAGGCCACAGAAGAGCCTCTGCGGCACGAGCACGACAAATCGAAGGACGACGCATGACTAAGGCAGTTGGCATCGATATTGGCGGCACCGGTATCAAGGGTGCCGTCATCGACGCAGACACCGGGGAGCTCCTCACCGAGCGGATCAAGCTCGACACGCCGAAGGGCGGCGAACCGGACGACATCGTCAAGGTCGTCGTCGAGATCGTTGACCAGCTGAAGGTCGAAAAGGACGTTCCCGTTGGAGTGTGTTTCCCCGCGATCATCATCAAGGGCAAGACCATGTCCGCGGCCAACGTCTCCAAGAAGTGGATCGGGCTGGAGGCGGAGAAGCTGTTCGAGAAGGCCCTCGGCCGAGACATCCGTTTCGTCAACGATGCGGATGCCGCCGGGGTCGCCGAGGTCCGTTACGGAGCGGCGAAGGATGTCGATGGTGTCGTCATCCTGACCACTCTCGGTACCGGCATCGGCAGCGCGCTGATCTACAACAGCGTCCTCGTGCCCAATACGGAGCTCGGCCACCTGGAAGTCGAGGGCAAGGATGCGGAGAAGAAGGCCTCCTACTCCGCCAAGGAGCGCGACGACCTGAGCTACAAAGAGTGGGCGAAGCGCCTGCAGAAGTACTACTCGGTAGTCGAAGCCCTGTTTTCGCCCGACCTGTTCATCGTGGGGGGCGGTGTCTCGAAGTCCTGGGAGGAGTTCCTGCCGCTGCTTGAGCTGCACGCACCGATCGTCCCGGCAAAACTGCGGAACAACGCCGGCATCCTCGGCGCCGCAGCCCTCGCAGTCCGCCAGGAAGCGCCCGCGACGAATCCGGCAGAAACGGCCCTCGCCGACCCCAGGTAATTGGCTCGCGCCGGGAAGGTGCGGGCGTAGCATCGCGTAAAACTGAGGCGGGAGAGCGAATGGGCAGGGGAAGGCTTCGCGTGATGCTCGGCGCAGCCCCCGGCGTCGGCAAAACATTCACGATGCTCGAGGAGGGGCGCCGTCTCGCCGAGTCTGGCAGGGATGTCGTGGTCGCGGTCGTCGAGACTCACGGCCGCGCCGCGACCTCGAGCCTTCTCGATGGCATGGAGGTCTTGCCCCGGCAACGGATCGAGCACCGCGGCGTCGCGCTCGACGAGCTTGACCTCGAGGGAGTACTCGCCCGAAATCCGAGCCTCGCGCTCGTCGACGAACTCGCACACACGAACGCACCAGGCTCCGCAAACGCGAAGCGCTGGCAGGACGTCGACGCAATGCTCGAGGCCGGAATCGACGTGATGTCGACCGTCAACATCCAGCACATCGAGTCGCTGGGGGACGTGGTTCGGCAGATCACCGGCGTATCGCAGCGGGAAACGATTCCGGATGCTGTGCTCCGCCGCGCTGACCAGATCGAGCTGGTGGACCTTGCGCCACAGGCCCTGCGCGATCGCCTTGCCGACGGCTTCGTGTACCCGGATACCCGGGTGGATGCCGCCCTGAGCAACTATTTCCGGCTCGGCAACCTGACGGCCCTGCGCGAACTCGCCCTGCTGTGGCTCGCGGACGAGGTGGATGTCGCGTTGCAGGCCTACCGCGTCGAGAAGGGAATCGACCAGCCCTGGGAAGCCCGCGAACGGATCGTGGTGGCACTCACCGGCGGATCCGAGGGCGAGACGCTGCTTCGCCGCGGCGCCCGCATCGCCACACGCTCCGGTGGGGGGCAGCTCTTCGCTGTGCACGTGACCAGCGCCGACGGACTGGTCGATCCGAATCCCGGCGCACTGGTGGCACTGCGAGCTCTCGTCGAGACCCTGGGCGGCAGCTATCACCAGGTGGTGTCCGAGCAGCCGCCGGTCGCTCTCGTCGAGTTCGCGCGCAGTGTGAACGCAACGCAGCTGGTGATCGGGGTGAGCAGACGAAGCCGACTCGAGTCGATCGTCGGCGGCGCGGGAATCGGGGCGAGCGTCATCCGTCTCGCGGGCGACATCGACGTTCACATCGTTTCGCACGCCGAGGCGGGCAAACGGCGCCTGCCCAGTATCGGCGGCGCCCTTTCGCTTCGGCGGAGGCTGATCGGCATCGGGCTCACGATCGTCGTTCTCCCCCTGATGACCTGGCCGCTTGCCATCCTGCGCAATCCGAATTCCCTGGCGAGCGAGGTCCTCGCCTACCAGCTGTTCGTCGTCATCGTCGCGCTGGTCGGCGGAATCTGGCCGGCGCTGCTCGCCGCGCTCGGGGCCGGCTTCCTCCTTGATTTCTTCTTCGAACCCCCGCTCTACGTGATTCGGATCGCCGAACCATCGCACCTTGCGACCCTCGTGGTGTTCCTGATCGTCGCGGTGCTGGTCAGCGTCGTGGTGGATCAGGCAGCACGACGATCGCGTGCCGCGACCCGCTCCGCCGCCGAAGCCGAGGTGCTCGCGATGGTTGCCAGCGGCGTCATCGGGGGCACGGATGCCATCGAGGCCCTCGTCACGCGGCTGCGCGAGGCATTCGGGATGGTCAGCGTCGTGGTCTCCGAGAATGGTGTGCCCATCTACTCCTCCACCGATGAAGCAGCGGCCGGGCCGCTTGACGAGGCGACGTCGATACCACTCGGGGACACCGCGAGCCTCGACCTCCGCGGCAAGCCGCTTGCGGCATCCGATCGTCGGATTCTCGCTGCATTCGCGTCCCAACTCGAGTCGGCCCTCGATCGCCGTCGGCTCGCGTCGGAAGCCGAGGGGATGAGGCCGCTCGCCGAAGCCGACCGCCTGCGAAGCGCTCTTCTGGCTGCGGTCGGGCACGATCTTCGTCGACCGCTTGCTGCGGCTACCGCCGCCGTAACGTCCCTCCGGTCGACGGAGGTCGAGCTCTCGAAATCCGACCAGTCCGAACTGCTCGAGACGGCGGACGAGAGCCTTGGCTCGCTCGCGGAGCTCGTGACCGACCTGCTGGATGTGAGTCGGCTGCAGGCCGGAGTGCTCGGCGTGACGCTCGAGCGCGTCGCCCTCGAGGATGTCATCGGCGAGGTAATCGACGAACTCCGACTCGCTCCCGGCTCGCTCGATCTCGAGCTCGGTGAGACTCCCCCGGTGTCGGCGGATGCCGCGCTCCTCAAGCGAGTGCTCGTCAACCTGATCGCCAACGCCCTCCGATACGCGCCCGTGGGGACTGCTCCCACCGTCGCCACGAGCGAGTTCGCCGGCCGAGTGCAGGTGCGCGTCATCGACACGGGAATCGGCATCCCGGAGTCCCGACGCGAAGAGGTCTTCCTGCCGTTCCAGCGACTCGGCGACACCGATAACACCGCCGGTGTCGGCCTCGGACTCGCGCTCGCCAAGGGATTCGTTGAGGGAATGGGTGGAACCCTCGAAGCCGAAGACACACCCGGCGGAGGTCTCACCATGGTGGTCGAACTCGAGGCGGCGGCATGAAGATCCTGATCGCGGACGACGACGCGCAGATCCTTCGCGCGCTCCGAATCACCCTGACGGCGCGGGGCTACGACGTCATCACGGCTCCGGATGGGCGGACGGCGCTGAATGCCGCGATCGAGCACCATCCCGACCTCCTCGTTCTCGACCTCGGGATGCCCGGCCTCACCGGAATCGAGGTCATCGAGGCCATCCGTGGCTGGAGCGAGCTTCCGATCCTGGTGGTGTCGGGTCGCAGCGAATCCTTCGACAAGGTCGACGCGCTCGATGCCGGAGCCGACGACTACGTGACCAAACCATTCGCGGCGGACGAGCTGCTCGCGCGCATCCGTGCGCTCACGAGGCGCACCCCCGCGGCAACGGATGCGCCCGCCGTCACGTTCGGGGACGTCACGGTGGATCTGGCCTCCCACGCCGTCACGCGCGGCGGCGCCCCCGTTCGACTGACGCCGACGGAGTGGCACCTCCTCGAGGTGCTGTTGCGCAACCACGATCGACTCGTCACTCGCGAGACGCTTCTGCGCGAAGTCTGGGGGCCGCAGTACACGAAAGACACCGGCTACCTTCGGCTGTACCTCGCCCAACTGCGGAAGAAGCTCGAACCTGTGCCGTCGGCGCCGAAATACCTTTTGACCGAGGCGGGGATGGGCTACCGGTTCGCTTCCGAGCCGCAACGCAGCCCGAAAGCAGCAGAATAGGGTCGCCTATCCTTGCTGGAAACTGCGGTCGCGCAGTGCTTTGCTTGTGCAATGACCTCGATAGTTGACCTGATCCCCGGTCTTCGCGGGCGCCAGGATTCCCCGCCTGAAGGACTCGCCAGCCGGCTCAACTGGCTCCGGGCCGGCGTGCTCGGTGCGAACGACGGGATCGTCTCTGTGGCGGCCATCGTCGTAGGTGTCGCTGGGGCGACAGCCGCCGCTGCCCCCATCCTGACCGCCGGACTTGCTGGACTCGTGGGCGGCGCAATCTCTATGGCCCTCGGCGAATACGTCTCCGTGAGCAGTCAGCGCGACACCCAGAGGGCGCTCATCGCCAAGGAGCGCGTCGCCCTCCAGGATGCGCCGGAGGAGGAACTCGCCCAGCTCGCCTCGCTCTACGAGGTCAAGGGACTCACGGCCGAGACCGCTCGCCAGGTCGCCATGGAACTCACCGAACGGGATGCGCTCGGCGCACACCTCGAGGCCAAACTGCACATCGACGAGAACGATGTCGCGAGTCCGTGGCACGCGGCTCTCGCGTCGGCCGTCGCATTCCTGATCGGTGGCGTGCTTCCGCTGCTCGCCATCCTGCTGTTGCCCGCATCGGTCCGGATCCCGATCACGTTCATCGCGGTCCTCATCGCTCTCGGGATCACCGGAGCGACGAGCGCACGCATCGGCGGGAGCCCGGTATTGCGTGCGACCATCCGCGTGATCATCGGCGGCGCGGTCGCCCTCGCCGCGACGTACATCATCGGTCACCTCCTGGGCGCCTCCGGTCTCGTCTAGCCCTCGTCGGGGTCTCCGGTTCCAACTAGTCCTCGGGACTCCGGTCTCGTCTCTAGCCCTCGTCGGGATTCCAATCTCGTCTAGTTCTTCCTCGGCGACTCTGCCATTCGAGCCGTGCCGTTTCTGAAGCACGAACCCTGTTTTCTCGGCCTGTGCGCACGCTGCCCACCCGCACCGTCGGAAATTCAGGAGATCTGTAACACCCATCCACGGTCTTCCGCGCAACGGCGGGCTTGCCGCCCCGACGCCGTGACAGATCTCCTGAATTTCCAAACCTGCGCACCGCGGAAGTGGGCACATCGAAACTCCGCGGTCGACCCGAAGGCGAACTCACACTGCCATCGGATCGCAACAGCGCGCAGACTCGCCAACATGTCACACGACCGACGAACGGTTGGAAATTCAGGAGATCTGTAGCGCCCGCGGGTCGCCTGCCGCGGGATGACGGGATTCGCGTCGAGCCGCTGTGACAGATCTCCTGAATTTCCGCTTCTGCACGCGGCTCAGACGACGGACCACGAACGAACGACTCGCCCGGGAGTCCACGGACCACGAGAGACGAGGGCGCCGGGGCCGGCGCCGGGGCCGGGATGAGGCAAACGGGCCGACCGTACGCCGGGTTCTGTCCCGGAGCCGTGTTTTTCAACAGCGGCCCCTTCGACGGCCATCTATCTACGATGTACGTTGCCGCACACCTCTAGCGGTCTACCCGGAAACTGGGCGAGCAGCCCGTAACGCTTCCTGTCTGACCTTGCTCCGGGCGAGGTTTACCCAGCCAGCCCGATCACTCGGGCTGCTGGTGGTCTCTTACACCACCGTTTCACCCTTACCCCGAGACGCCGACTTTCGAAGGCGCCTCGTGGCGGTCTGCTTTCTGTTGCACTTTCTCGCGGATTGCTCCGGGTGGGTGTTACCCACCGCCCTGCTCTATGGAGCCCGGACGTTCCTCGGTGCCTCCCGAAGGAGACAACGCGACCGTCTCGTCGACCCGTTTGCAGCCCTAAGGCTACTCGAAAGCGACGGCCCGCTTCTCGTGTCCGGCCGGTCCGCGCACGAATGAGAGCTTCTTGTCCATGACCTCGTTGGCGACCCGGTCCGCGCGGGAGTTGTCCGCTCGCGGAATCCATTCGAAACTCACGGGTGTCCCGGTGAGGATCCGGCGTGCCTCCGCGGCGAGATCGGCCATGTCCGGATGCTTGATCTTCCATCGTCCGCTCATCTGTTCGACCACCAGCTTCGAGTCCATCCGAACGTGCAGGTTCGCGTTCGGTTCGATTTCGAGCGCCTTGCGGATGCCCGCGATCAGTCCGCGATACTCGGCCACGTTGTTGGATGCGATGCCAACGTAGGTGCCGACCTCGGCGAGGATCTCTCCCGTGCCCGCATCGATCACGATCGAGCCGCTGCCCGCGACTCCGGGGTTACCGCGGGATCCGCCGTCGGCCTCGACGATCAGCTCGCGTGCCGCCATCAGAGTCCCGACTCCGACGTTCGGACGAGGATCGCGCTGGAGTCCGGGCACATCAGGACGTCGTCCGGGGCCGCCGTTCTGATCACACGCATCTCGTTCTCATCGAGCTTGACGCCGCTGGCGCTCGAGACTCCCCCACGAAGCATCGACGCGCCGGCGCCATAGCGGCTGCGCTGCTTTTCGTAGAGCGCGAGCAGGTCGTCCGGAACCTTCGCCGCGACCGCAGCGCGATTGGCCTCGGCATTGCTGGTCTCGGCGTCGATGACCTTCATGGATGCGTCGCGCGCGGCCTCGAGGTCGGCCGACCTGCCCTGCAGGGTCGCGACCTGGTCCGCGATCTCGCCGACCATGGCATCCTGTTCCTCGACCCGCTCCATGACCGTCAGCTCGATCTCCTCGAGGTCGAACTGGCGCTTCTTGAGGGCGGCAAGCTCCTGTTCGAGCGCGGCGACATCCTTCGTCGATGAGGAGGCCTGCAGTCGCTCGGTGTCCCGGGCGATCCTGGTCTCGACCACCTGGACGTCGGATTCGACCCGCTTCAACTCAATCCGCGCGTCCTCGAGTACGCCCTTCTGCTCGGAGAGCAGGAGCTGAAGGGTGGCATTCTCTGCAGCCAACTGCTGCAGCGAAACGTGCTCCGGCAGACTCTTCGCCCGATGAGCCAGCTGCTGCAGCTTGGTGTCGAATGCCTGGAGGTCGAGGAGGAGTTCCTGATCTTCTGGGCTGGCTTTCAATGCCATTGGTTGGTTACCTGTTCTCTCTGAGTACGCGCGTCACTGGACGACGGCAAAATCCCACGGGTCCGTGCGCAACTCGCTCACGGTGACGGTCACGCCGCTCAGCGCATCCCGAAGCTGGGTCGCGGCGGTGTCGAGCCATAGCCACTCGCTCGCCCAATGCGACACGTCGATGAGCGCGGGGCCGCCCGCAATACGGGCATTCTCACGGAATTCGGATGCCGGGTGATGCCGCAGGTCTGAGGTGATGTACACGTCGGCCGTGAGCACGGCGGCTTCACCGAGCAGCGAATCTCCAGCCCCCGCACACAGCGCGACGGTCGTGACCGGGGTGTCGTATTCGCCGGACACCCGGATGCCGCCGGCGGTTGGCGGAAGGATGGTGGCAAGCTCCCGCGCAAGCCTGCCCAGTGTCGTCGGTGCGGCGACGGTTCCCACGCGGCCGATGCCACGGTCGGCGGACTCCCCCGGAACGATAGGGCTCTGGTGGGTGAGGCCGAGGCGAGCGGCGAGGGTCGCGGACGTGCCGGTCTCCACGACATCCGCATTGGTGTGCGCGGCGAGGAGGGCGCAGTCGCCACGGATCAGTCGCGCGAGCACCGAGCCCTTATACCGGTCTTCGGCGACGGTCGTCACGCCGCGCAGGAGAAGCGGGTGGTGCGAAAGCAGCATTCCGGCGCCGAGTTCGACGGCCTCGTCGACCGTGTCGCGCACGGCGTCGACCGCGAGATGGATGTGCCGAACCTCGGCAGCCAAATCACCAGAAACCAGCCCTGGCGCATCCCAGTCCGACGCTCCGGATGCGGGCCAGAGTCCTTCCGCGACAACGAGGATGTCTGCAACAGTCGGAGCCACGGCCCCAGTCTATTCGTGGCAGTCAGGCCATTCGTGGCAGTCGGGCTATTCGTGGCGGATCGGCCATTCGGAGCGGGCCGGCTATTCACGGCCCGCCAGTGATGCCACCGCTCGCTCCGTGCGCTCCTGCCGACGGATCGCGGGAACACCGGCAACGATCGGGAAAATGAGACCGAGCAGGAGCGCGGCGAACACGCCGAAGTCGCTCGCGGCGAGGTTGCTCCTAACCGCAACTCCCACTGCCGGAAACAGGTAGCCCTCCCACGCCAGCCACGGGATGGTCGCGCTGGCGAATCCGAGGCCGACCACGGTGATGACGACCAACGCGATCAGGTTCGGCCAGCGGACGTCGGCGTAGGCGCCACCGCGCTTCACTAGCGAGACCGAGTCGAATCGGCGATTGCGGATCATGACTTCCGCCGCGAACATCCCCGACCACGCCGCGACGGGAATCGCAACGGTCGTCGCGAAGTCGCGGATCAGTTGCGTGTAATCGGTGATCGATGTCGCGAGGATCAGCGCGATCACCAGTACGAGCCCGCCGACGATGAGGGTCGAGTATGAGCGCTTGACGCGAAGACCGATGGTTTGAAGCGCGAATCCGCCCGAGTACATTGCGAGCACTGCGCCCGAAAGGAGGCTCAGCATGGTTACCACCAGGAGGGGCACCGGGTACCAGACTGGCAGCAGTCGTCCGAGGGAGTCGAGCGGATTCAGGGCGATGCCTGCCGCGATCCGGGGATTCGACGCGTCAAGCAGCGCGCCGTAGGCGATCAGGATGAAAGTCGGGACGCCGGCTCCGAACGTCGCCCAGAGCATCGACGCGCCACCGGATGACCCGACCCGCTGATAGCGGGCGAGATCGGAGCTGCTATTGGACCAGGCGACTCCGACGAAACTGAAGACGAGCACAGCACCCGTGAGGGCGAGTACCCAGGATTTGTCGCCCCTCGCGAGGGCGGCGTGCACGTTCACATCCTTGACGGTGAGCGCGATGAACCCGGCGATGAGCACCGCGGAAATAATGCTGATGACCAGTTGGACTTTCGCGATCAGCGCGTAACCGAAGTAGGCGATAACGACGGCGAGGACGAATCCAACCACCCCGAGCGCGATGGTCACCTGCCCGGTGGTGAAACTGCCAACCAGCCTCGCACCCTCCAGGATGCTCGCCCCACCCGCCCCGAGGATCCAGAGCAGCGCGGCCGCCCAGAACAGTCTGCTCAGTAGGGCGATGCTGGCCGGAAGGACGTTGCCGACCACCCCAAAGGTCGCTCGCGACACGACCATGGTCGGCTGGCCGCTTCGCTTGCCCGCGAGCGTGCCGAGTCCGAGCGGGAGGAACGAGACGACGACGCCGGCGAACGTCGCAACCAGCGCCTCGCGAAGGCTCATGCCGAGCGAAAAGATGATCGCGCCGAGAACAACGGCGACAATCGACGAATTCGCCGCAAACCACAGCCAGAACATCCTGGCCGCGCGACCGATACGTTCATCGACCGGCGTCGGCTCCTGGCCCGCGAGTTCGGGTGCAAAGATCCGCTGTTTCACCAGCTCCGGAGTGATCTCCGGAGGAAGTGGCTCCTCGCTGGCCGGACCATGGCCCGTAGCGAAGATGCTATCTCTGGGGTCGAACGCGTTATCGCGTTCGACCCCTTCTCCAAAAGGGCGTTTGCCCCCCGTATCCGGATCGATGGTGGGATCCGGTGACGGATCAGGTTCGACAAGAGGATTGGCCTCGAGTGGCGGAATCAACTCGAGGAGCGGATTGGAATCGACAGGTGGATACGGCTCGACCAGCGGACTCGGCTCCGGTGTGAACCAGGTCGACGGGGATGCTTCGGTCTTGGGCGTCTCGGCGCTGCCCGTGACCAGGTCGTCGAAAATGCCGGGTGTGGCGGGGGGTGTGGCGGGTGCCGGAGCCTGCCACTCCTGTGCCGGAGGCTCGGCCGGGACCTGAACCGGCTCGGCGGGGACCTCAGCCCACGCCGATGGGGCCTGGTCAATGATTGGAACTGGCTCAATGAGCGAGGGTGGCTCGATGAACACCGGGGATTCCCAACCTGCCGGAGCCTGTGGAGCCGGTTCGACCGATGGCGACACCTCGAACGGTGCCGCTGGTTCGACCGGCGGTGCGAGGTCGAAGGGTGCCTCAACTGGCGGCGTGAAAGTCAGGTGCTGCGGATCCACCGGAGCGGCGAATCCCGTGAATGATTCATTCGTTGGTGGTGTGAATGCGGCAAAGGTTGACTCCGCTGGGGATTCCGGAGCCGAGTCGAACGGAGCCAGATCGAAGCGCGCTGGGTCGAATTGCGCAGCAGCAGCCTCGGGGAAAACCGAGGCCTCGGGAGCAGCGGAAGACGAAATCACCGGGAGCTCGGCCATACCGGGAGGGCCCACGGTCGGCACGGACGCGAACGGCTGCTGCAATTCGGTCAGCTGTTCCGGCTCTACCAGCAGTTCTGGGTCTACCGGCGATTCTGGGTCTGCCAGCGATTCTGGGTCTACCGGCGATTCTGCCTCTGCCGGCATTTCAGGCTGCGCACGCAATTCAGGCTCGGTCGGTTGCGCGGGCTCGCTCGACAGCTCGGGTTCGACCGAAACCGACGGTTCGGGCAGCGCGGTGAATCCTGGGAAAGGCGTCGCGACGAGATCCGCGGGGGGCGGCGTCGAATCTCCCCCTGAAGCACCGGCAAGCAAATCCGCGAAGGCGGTCCCTTCAAGCGAAGGCTCGTCGGACGGCGAAGGCTCGGTGGATGCCTCGCGCTCAGAAACAGTGAATGGTTCGGCAGGAGCGAACGGTTCCGGCGTCGTGTAATCGGCCGTTGCCGGCGCGGGAGCCGCGGGGGCCGACCCGATCACACCGGCGAACTCGGCGCGAGCCTGATCGAGGGCGGCAGCGGCATCCGGAGTCCCGAGGGCGAGCATCGACTGCTCCCACACCGCGTATTCGCGAGCTTCGCGGGCTCGCAATTCGAGCTGTGTCTGCAGCTGCTCGATGACGTCCAGCGTCCCGTCGCCAACACCGCCGATTCCGCGGAGGCTCTGCAACAGCTCGTCGTCGGCGAGCGAGCGCCGACGAGGCGGCTGGTCGGGGGACGGCGCGGCGGGCGGGATCGGAGGCGCGGGTGCCGCGGCAGCGGGCGGGAGAGGCACGGAGGTGCCGGCGGCCGGCGTCGGCGTCGGCGATGGAGACGGGCTCGCTGGTTCGACGTCCACGGGCCAGACGTTGCCCGTCCCGTCGTCGAGCGGCCCCTGATTTATTGGTGCGGCATATGCCGGTGGGGCGATAACGGGAGCAGGAGCCGCCGGCGGGTCGAACAGTGAATCAAACGGAGACCGTTCGGGCTCCGAGGGGGTGATGGGCGAGTAGCGCGGGTTCGACTCGTATCCGGGTGGAGGCGGAGCATCCGCGGGTGGCACCGTCGGTGCCGGGGCACCCACGTAAAGCGCGGGATCCGCCTCGGCGTCCAAACGCCACGGCTCCGGTGAGGGAGCACTCGGGAATGACGATGGTGCCTGGGGCTCAGGATCGGCCGGTTGCACGATCGGAATCGGCCCGGATGCGACTTTCGCGAGTTCGGCTGCTAACGCCGCCGCAATCGCGTCATCGTTGAACAGATTCGCCGCGGCCTCGAGCGACTCTGCGTCGTTCGTTGGCGGCGTGAAGTTCGAGCGGCGGGGTCCGGACGGCGAGAAAATCTCGTCCGGCCCGACCGTTCCACGCGCGTCGTCGTCGTCAGCCATCCTCAAATTCTACGGGCGTCGACCACATTTCTTAGCCTGACGAGCCGCAAGCCCGGCACAGGCACCGCTTGGATCGCAAATCCATGCTTGACCAGAAGGAATTACCGATATATCGTTAGCATATCGCCGAGAGATTGGCGCTAACCATAAACTTTGTACCGAAAGGACGAATGCGCATGTATAGCGAATTCACATCACGACACCACCACAACCCGGACGACCACCACGGTCACGGCTTCTCCGGCCGCGGACGCGATAGCCGAGACGGCTCCCCGCGCCTCCCACGCGAGGGTTTCGGCCCCGGCTTCGGCGGCTTTGGCCCTCGCGGATTCATGCCTCCAGGGCCCCAGCGCAAGCGTCGTGGAGACGTCAGGATCGCGATCCTGTCGCTGCTCGGCGACCAGGCCCTGAACGGATACGGCCTCATCAAGGAGATCACCGACCGCTCGGGCGGCACCTGGCATCCAAGCCCCGGATCCATCTATCCCACGCTTCAGCAGTTGGTTGACGAGGAACTCGTCGAGCCCGTCGGTGAAGGCAAGCGCACCGATTTCCAGCTTTCCGACACCGGTCGAACCTGGGTCGCTGAGCACGCTGACGAGCTGGCGAAGGTGTGGGCGAGCTCGACCGAGCGACTCGAAGCCGACGCCGGCCTGCACGAGAGCATCGCGAAGCTCATGGGTGTAATCCACCAGCTCCGCTTCGCCGCAACCGACGAGCAGCGCGCGAAGGCGATCGAGAAACTCGACGAAACACGACGGGCCCTCTACGGCATCCTTGCCGACTAGAGGGGTCGTTGACAGTTAGCGATTGGGGGCGGATGTCGCATCCGCCCCCAATTACGTTTCGGTAACGGGGCTATTGAAGTCGCCCTCACCCAGCGAGTAACGTCCGGATGAGTGGCATCCGTAATGATGCGGTGCCAAAAGGAGAAAAAGAAATGACAGTTCTTAGCGACTCCAGAGATGTGGCTCCGGTCACGACGGTTCTTCCCTTCGCCGATCCGGGTGCACTTGGGCTCGGAGCATTCGCACTGACGACCTTTGTTCTCAGCTTCGCCAACGCCGGGTTCGTCCCTGGTGCCTCGGCGACGGTTCTTGGGCTCGCCCTGTTCATGGGTGGCATCGCCCAGTTCGTCGCTGGAATCTGGGAGTTCGCGAACCGGAACACGTTCGGTGCCACAGCATTTTGTTCGTTCGGAGCGTTCTGGATGGCGTTCTGGTTCCTAAACATCTCTGGCATCGCGGTGAACGCTGCCGGCGTTGGCGTCTTCCTTCTGGCATGGGCGATCTTCACCGCATATATGTCACTCGCGGCAATCAAGACCAACGCGGTCATCCTCGCCGTGTTCATCGCACTGACGCTGACATTCCTGTTCCTGGCGATCGGCGCATTCTCAGGCAGCGAGCTGATCGACCACATTGGCGGATACCTTGGGATCATTACCGCAATACTGGCGTGGTACGGATCGTTCGCTACGGTGCTCAACTCGACGTTCAAGCGCGTTGCACTTCCCGTCTGGCCGAGCAAGTAACTAATAAGGGGCTACAAGTTCAACGATGAATGACACAACGCAGGAGAACGAAGCTGAGTTGTCAAACCTGATGCGGGAGGAACGACGTTTTCCTCCCGCATCGGCGTTTGCGGCGCAAGCCAACGTCAAAGCCGACGTCTACGAAGAGGCCGCAAGGGATCGTCCGGCCTTCTGGGCGAAACAGGCCGAGCGCCTGACCTGGTCGAAGAAATGGGACAAGACACTCGACTGGAGCAACGCACCATTTGCCAAGTGGTTCGTTGGCGGCCAACTGAACGTGGCCTACAACTGCCTCGATCGGCACGTTGAGGCGGGGCTCGGCGATCGGGTCGCCTACCACTTCGAGGGCGAGCCGGGTGATACGAGGACCATCACCTATGCGGAGCTGACGGACATGGTCTGCCAGGCCGCGAACACGCTCGAGGGCCTCGGCGTGAAGGCCGGGGACCGCGTCGCAATTTACATGCCGATGATTCCGGAGACCATCGTCGCGATGCTGGCCTGCGCTCGTATCGGCGCGCCGCACACCGTCGTCTTCGGCGGATTCAGTGCCGACGCCCTCGGGACCAGGATCGACGACTGCGAAGCCAGGGTCGTGATCACGGCCGACGGCGGGTACCGAAAGGGTGCGGCATCCGCCCTCAAGCCCGCGGTCGACCAGGCACTCTCGACCCGCCCGGAGGTTAAGACCGTCCTGGTGGTCAAGCGCACTGGACAGGACGTCGGGTGGACCGAGGGCCGCGACCAGTGGTGGCACGACACGGTCGAGACGGCGAGCACAAAGCACGAAGCGCAGCCGTTCGACTCCGAGCACCCGCTCTATGTGATGTACACGTCGGGAACGACCGGCAAGCCGAAGGGCATCCTGCACACGTCGGCCGGGTACCTGCTCGGCTGTTCGTACACGCAGTGGGAAGTCTTCGACCTGAAGCCCGAGACGGATGTCTACTGGACGGCCGCCGACATCGGCTGGGTCACCGGCCACAGCTACATCGTCTACGGCCCCCTCTCGAACGGCACCACCTCTGTGCTGTACGAGGGAACGCCAGACACCCCGCACCAGGGGCGTTGGTGGGAGATTATCGACAAGTACAAGGTCACGACGCTGTACTGCGCGCCGACGGGCATCCGCACGTTCATGAAGTGGGGCCACGAGATTCCGGCGAAGTACGACCTGTCGAGTCTCAAGCTGATCGGCTCGGTCGGTGAGCCGATCAACCCCGAGGCGTACGTGTGGTACCGGGAGAACATCGGGCACAACAACACGCCCGTCGTCGACACCTGGTGGCAGACCGAGACCGGTTCGCTCATGATCAGCCCCCTGCCCGGCGTCACCGAGGGCAAGCCAGGAGCCGCGATGACTCCCCTGCCCGGGATCGCGGCAGACATCGTGGATGCCGCAGGCAACTCGGTTCCCAACGGCGGCGGCGGATACCTCGTGATCACGGAACCGTGGCCATCCATGCTCCGAACGATCTGGGGCGATGACGAACGCTACAAGGAGACCTACTGGTCGAAGTTCCCCGGCGTCTACTTTGCCGGCGACGGCGCCAAGAGGGATGAGGACGGCGACTTCTGGCTGCTCGGCAGAGTGGATGACGTCATGAACGTCTCGGGTCACCGCCTGTCCACCACGGAGATCGAGTCCGCCCTCGTGTCGAACTCGAAGGTCGCCGAGGCTGCCGTGGTCGGCGCGACCGACGAGACAACCGGACAGGCCGTTGTCGCCTTCGTGATCCTGCGCGGCGAGGCGGGCGACGGCGGTCCGCATGTCGTGAAGGAACTCCGTGCCCATGTCGCAACCCAGATCGGCAAAATCGCACAGCCTCGACAGATCTTCGTCGTGGCCGAGTTGCCGAAGACGCGCTCGGGCAAAATCATGCGTCGACTGCTGAAGGACGTCGCCGAGAATCGCCCGGTGGGCGACGTGACAACGCTCGCGGACTCCGGTGTCATGGATGCGATCCGTGGCGGCATGGAGACGCACAGCGGCGGGGATGACGAGTAACCAAACGATGCTGCGTTCGACAATTGACGGCGTGATCGACGCCGCCCGCGCGTTCGCCGCGGATCGACAGTACGCGTTGCCGGTGTTCGCGGGTTGGTCCCGCGAACACTGGCAGGGCAACGTCGAGACACTCCGGCCGACCATTGAGCGCGGACTCGGCTGGGACGTCACGGACTTCGGGCGCGGCGACTTCGCGCGGTACGGCCTCTGCCTGTGCACGCTGCGCAACGGGAGCCTTACGGAGCGGGACGCCGGCCGCGGCCAGACCTACGCCGAGAAGTTCATGGTGGTCGAGGTCGGTCAGGAAACCCCGTTCCACTTCCACCGCACCAAGGTCGAGGACATCATCAATCGCGGCGGCGGAAACCTTTACGTCGAGATCTATCCGGCCGAGGGCCAGAGACTCGGCACCGGGTCGACGCGAACGTTCGTCGACGGGATCTCTCGCGAGGTGAAAGCAGGCGAGCTTGTCGTCCTGCTTCCCGGCCAGAGCATCCAGATTCCCATCGGAGCGTTCCACCGCTTCTGGGCGGTAGACGAGCGTGTGCTGGCCGGCGAAGTCTCCGCGGTCAACGATGACGTTGCTGACAACGTGTTCCTCGAGAAGTTCCCGCGGTACGCCTCGATCGACGAGGACTCCCCCGCGCGCTACATTCTCGTCGGGGAATACGACTCGCTGTTGGCCTGATCCCCGGCGGTGGGAAGCATCACCTTGTGGTGCGGGGAATGCTCCGGTCGAGCACGGTCAACAGGCTCACGGCCACCCCGATGCCCACGAGCACCCAGCCCAGCGTGTGAAGTCCCGCGTCGGTCACGGTCGCGCCGAAGGTAATGCCGATCAAACTGGAGGAGAAGATAGCGCCGATGTACGAGGCCGTTCGATAGAGCCCTGATGCCACGGCGATGTCCTCAGCCGGCGTCTGCACGTAGAGCGTGGCCTGGTTCGCGAATCCGCTCAACCCGTTGGTGAACCCGAACAGCAGCGTCATTCCAATCAGGGCGACAACGCTCGAGCCGTGCGTCAGCAGGAGGATGACGACCGACGTCAGCACCAGCGCGATACCCGCCAGAATCAGCGGCCACCGCACCCAGGATCGCCCGGAGACAACTCTCGCGATCACGATGCTGAGCCCGGAAAACGGGATGAGGACGAGGCCGACCGTCGAGGCGCTCAGGTGCGCGCCCTGCTCCATCCACTGGCTGGTCCCGTACAGCGCCGAATAGGTGCCGAGCCCGAACAGCAGTTGGCGAAGGTAGGTGCGTTGCAGCGGTCGGTTTGTGCCGAGCATCCGGACATCCAGGAGCGGACGACTCGCGCGTCGCTCCCAGACGATGAGCGCGGCGGTCAGGACGACGAAGACCGGGATCAGCCACCAGACGGGCGCCGTCAGGTCCGACAGGAACAGGAGCAGGCCGGAGATCGCCGCCGCGAAGAGGACAATGCCCGGGATGTCGATCGCCGTGAGCATGCTCCCCCGCCCCTGACGCTGCACCGGCACATCCTTCGCCACTCCGATGCTCGTCAGGACGAAGGTGATCAGCGCAAGCGGGACGTTGACGAAGAACAGTGCGCGCCAGCCGAAGTAGCCGGCGAGGAGGCCGCCGAGCGGGAGACCGATGACGGCGGTGACCTGCGAGGCGATCGAGAAGTTCCCGAGGACACGGCTCGGTACCCCGATTTTGACCTCGTCGGCTCGCCGTCGGACCAGTGCCATGGCCGTCGGGTAGGCGGCCGAGGTCCCGACCCCGATCAGCGCGCGAGAGAGAAGGAGCACGCCGAAAGTGGGAGCAATGGTGCCCACAACCCCGGCAATGAACAGAATGACGATGCCAGTCAGGAAGATCCGCCGCGGCCCGAAAATGGTCGACAGTTTGCCCATGGTCGGCTGCATGATCGCGCTGCAGAGGTACAGCACAGAGATGAGGCTCGTGGTTTGGCCCGGTCCGGTGTGGAAATCGAGGCCGATCCCGACCAGGCCGGTCGCGAGCATCGAGCTGTTGATCGGATTGAGCGTTGACCCGAGGAGCAGCGGGGCGGTGAAGCGCCAGCCGAACGGCTTACTCGCAGTGGTCTCGACTTGATCGAGCGTCGGCCCGCCCGTCACGAACGACTTCTGGCGAGAAGATCCAGGATCTCCTCGGTCGTGCCGGTCTCTGCCATTCCCGGGAAGATTCGCGTGACACTGTTCTCGTGGACTTCGGCGTTCATGTCGGTCATCGCGTCGGTCGCGAGAGTCACGTTGTAGCCGAGCTCGTGAGCCTGGCGAGCGGTCGATTCAACCCCGGAGCCGGTGGCGACCCCCGTAACCACGACCTGCGTGACGCCCTCTCCCTTGAGATATTCGTCGAGGTCGGTGTTGGCGAACGCGCCGCGGGTGAACTTGGTGACGGTGTGGTCGCTCGGCTGTTGGTTCAACTCGGGGATGAGCGTGTCCCAGCCCTCCGGACGCACCCCACCAAGTCCGCCGCGCTCGGTTCGACCGGAGGGGGCACCGCTGACATTGACGAGAACGACGGGCAGTCCGGAACTGCGGAAGCCTTCGGCGAGGGCGACCGAGTTCTGCACCACGCCATCCATCGGATGGGCGGTCTGCAGTGCGACCACACCGACCTGGAGGTCGATAACGATGAGGGCGGTCCGGGGATCAATTGCGGTTACGGGCATGTTTTTCTTTCTGTTATGACTTGATAAGGCGTTTCAGAAGTTCGATTCCGACGGCGAGCTGTTCCCGCTCTGCAGCGTCGAAATTTGTCTGGATGGCGCGAAACAGCCAGTCCTCTTTGGCGGCCCGGTTCGTCTCGATCCACTCCCGCGCCGCCGGAGTGAGCGCGAGGATGGTGCGACGGCCGTCACCCGGATCCGGCGTTCCACCGACGACGCCAGCGGACTCCAGGGTCGCGACCGTCGCGCCCATCGACTGCGGGCGCACGCCCTCGGCCGCGGCAATATCCGTAACGGTGGATGGGCCGAAGCGTTCGAGGTGGGCGAGCACGGCAATCTGGGATGGCGTGAAATCGTCAGGCTGCGCCTGTTCGCGCAGCCGTCGACGCAGCTGGCCGACGACCACTCGCAGGTCGACGGCGGCGGCCGCAACCAGTGCGGTTTCTTCCTTTGCGGTCAGCCTCTTCACGTTCTGACGTTAGTCACTATGAAGGCACACTGCAAAGGTTGCCTTCATAGTTGCTCAGTCGAGATATGGCGCGAGTGCAGACTCGAGCGCGGCCTTCGGCTTTGCCCCGACAATCGTCCCGACGACATGCCCGCCCCGGAATACTTTGATCGTGGGCAGCGAGAGCGCGTGGTAGGCCACCGCGGATTCCCCGTTGTCGTCCGCGTTGAGCTTCACAATCGTGAGCCCGTCGGGGTGGTCGGCCGCCAACTGCTCGAGCACCGGTTCGAGCGCCCGACACGGCGGGCACCACTCGGCCCAGAAGTCGACCAGCACGGTCCCATCCGCGGCCAGCACATCCTCGACGAATGTGGCGTCGGTAACAGTTTTGAGTGACATCGGGTTCCTAGGAGTTGGGGTTCTGCGCGTTGCGGTTCTGAGCGTTGGGATTTTGTGCAACGGGGTTCTGTGCCTTCTGGTTCTGGGACAGTTCGCACAGCGGTTCCGCACGGGCGGTCGCATTTTCAAGAAGTTCTGCCAGCGCGGCCCGCCGAGCCGCCAGATCAGCCATGCGCGTTTCGACTTCGGCGATTGCCGTGCGATACGTCGCGACCGCATCGGGACAGTCGTCGCCATTGCCGTGCCCAGCGACGAGGCAGTCGAGGAACGGACGCGCCTGCTCGACCCTGATGCCGAGGGCCCCGAGTTCGCGGATTTCGCGCACCATCCGCACGTCCTGCGGGAGATAGTCGCGGTATCCATTCGACAGCCGATCGGCCCGAAGCAACCCCATCGACTCGTAGTAGCGAACGGCCTTCGTGGTAACGCCGGCCTCGCGCGCCAGTTCACCGATTCTCATTGCGACCACCTCTCGATCAGAGGCTAGACCTTGCCACCGGGGGCAAGGTCAAGTGCGACTGCCGCGTACGGGTGAACCCGTGCGCAGCCTTTTCGCCTCAGCAAGGTCTCGATGTCGTCAGGCCTCCTGCGGGTAGATCATCGCCTTCACCGCGGTCGGGTCGCTCGAGCCGACGTTGAGCGCGTCGGCGGTACGCGAAAGCGGGAAGCTGTGCGTGTGCACGCCCTCCAGATTGACGCGACCGGATGCGATGAGTGCGATCCCGAGCGGCCAGGTGTTTTGGTAGCGGCTGACCAAAGAGATGGTGATCTCGTTCCAATTGAGGGTGTGCAGCGGCAGGTCGGCGTTCACTTTGGAGATACCGATCACGGCGGCACGTCCGGCAGGAGCGAGGCGTTCCAGACCCGCGGCCAGCACGCCTGGGCCACCCGAGCATTCGAGCAGCACGTCGAATCGCCGGTCGGGGTCGGAGGGGTTGCCGCTCTGCTCCACCGCGAAGCCGTGCTTACTCGCGAGCTCGAGCCGGAACTCCGAGATGTCGGTCACCGTGACGGTACGCGCACCGAGGGCGCGGGCCGACTCTGCGGCGAGCAGCCCGACCGGTCCGGCACCGGTGACGAGTACGTCGTCGCCAGGGCGCAGGCCCACCCGCTGGCATCCCCACAGCCCCACCGAAAGCGGTTCGACAAGAGCTCCCTCCTCGTAGGTCATCGAGGCGGGCATCACGAACAGCGTGCGAGCGTCGACGAGGAGTCGCTGGATGAGTGCCCCGTCGACCGGCGGCGTCGCCAGGAACCTGAGGTTCGGGCAGAGGTGGTACCGCCCGGCGCGGCATTGGGTGCACGTCCAGTCCGGCTCGCTCGGCTCAATCGCCACCCGGTCGCCGACCACCACGTTGATCACGCCCTCGCCCACCGCGATCACATCGCCGGAGGTCTCGTGGCCGAGAATGATGTCTCCGTCCACGACAAATGGCCCGATCCGCCCGTACCGGTAGTACGAGACGTCGGATCCACACACGCCGACGGCACGGATCGCGACCACCGCCTCCCCCGGTCCCGCGACGGGCTCGGGACGTTGCTGCACCTCGATGGTCTCGAGGGCGGTCATGACGGCGGCGAGGTTGGGCATCATTGCTCCATTCGGTGAGATGTGCGGCGTGTGCAAAGAAGCTGGACTTCTAGCTGAATCGTGCGCGCACCACTCCCGCGATGGCAACTGCGCGCTCGAACTCGTGGCGGTCGCTCACGTTCAAAAGGATATTGAACCGGGCGCCGCAAGCACAGCGGCGATGGGAAACGGACTGCACGAGACCGACACGCGCAAGGCCCATCGGCGACTTCCACAATGGCGCCCGAAAAAAATGGCGACTTACCGGCAAATTCTGAGATGTGGGCCCTACCGGGCTCGAACCGATGACATCCACGGTGTAAACGTGGCGCTCTACCAACTGAGCTAAAGGCCCGTCGTCCGCGTGGGACAACGCCTGATAAATATACAGGCATAGGGTCGATCCATGAGTTCTGACCCGACGCCCGCGCGCCAGCCGGAACATCGGTTCGCGGTCGGCATCGCCATCGTGATCGCCCTCGCCGCGTACCTCTTCATCCCGCAGCGTGTCCAATTGCTACCGGTCTGGATCGTGCCAACCGTCGGGATCCTGCTGCTGATTCCGCTTGTGGTCCTCAATCCGAGGCGACTCGTCAAGGAGCGCACCTGGTCACGCTGGATCTCGATCGTGCTGGCGATCATCCTCACGCTGGTCAATCAGTTCACCATCGTCGCCGCGATCCGCGACCTGCTAAGCGGCAGCATCAATGGTCCGGATGTCCTGATGACGGCAGCACAGGTCTGGGGGCTGAACGTCATCGCGTTCTCGCTCGTCTACTGGGAGCTGGATCTGGGCGGGCCGTTCCAAAGACGGCTCGCGGGATCCCGGGACAGGCGGCCCATGGACTTTCGCTTCCCGCAGCACGACGGCGCGCCCGGAAACAAGAATTGGGAGCCGGCGTTCTTCGACTACTTCTACTTCTCGCTGTCGAACCAGATGGCGTTCAGCGCGACGGATGTAATGCCAATGTCCAAGCGGGCGAAGGCGCTCATGGGGTACCAGGCGCTCACCGGATTCGTTCTGCTGGCCCTCGTGATTTCGCGTGCCGTCAACATCCTGAACTGAGTACTTGGGTACGCATTGAGTAGGAACTTTTCACGAAAGTGCGGTTGTGTAGGAACATTTTGTTCTGAAGGGCCGGGAACTCCTACCCTGTGCACGCTCAGTCAGCGCGCAGGCACCGCGCAACTTCGTCCTTCGCCGGCTCAGCCTGCGCGCTAAGCCCCGTCGAAAACGAAGGAGTCTTGGGCGAAAAGCCGTTCGAACAACGTGTTCAATCCGTTGGAGGGCGAAATCTCCTTCGTTTTCAGCACGGGAATGAGGTTCAAGCGGGGGCTAGCCACGGTCGCGCTCTCCGCGCCAGCCCGCAACTCCACCGAGCGCAATCGCTGGTGCGATTGTGCTGCAGCGCCACCGCGATCGTCGGCGGCGAATGGTTTAGACGCGGGCGGGCAGCACCGTGTCGAGGGCGAGGCGGTAGTCCTCGAGGGAACGCGGCTGGCCTGGTTCGGTGATGAAGCTGGCGCGGATGATGCCCCTGGTATCGATCACGAAGGTCGCACGGTTCGCGTACCCCTTCTCCTCGAGGAACACGCCGTACTCCTTCGAGACGGCTCCGTGCGGCCAGAAGTCGGCGAGCAGCGTGAAGTCGTAGCCCTCCTGCTCGGCGAACGAGCGAAGAGTCGCCTTCGAGTCGACCGAGATGCCGATCAGTTCAACGCCGTTCTGCTTGAACAGCGCGAGGTTGTCCCGAAGAGTGCAGAGCTCACTCGTGCAGGTACTCGAGAAGGAGAGGGGGAAAAATACGAGCGTGACGGGCTTCTTGCCTAAGAAGTCGCTAAGCCGAACGTGCTCACCAAATTGATTGGCGAGTTCGAAGTCCGGTGCCTTGGTGTCGTTCACCAGTGCCATGACGGCGATCCTTTCGCGCCGGGCAACGGTGGTCCGGCGACACGAGTGATTATCGTACGCTTCCGTCGGCGCCCCCGCAGCCCATGACGCGCACGCGGACAACGCGGGGGCAAGTCGACACCTAGAATTGATCCGGCCGTATGGATACCAGCTAGTCGTAACCCGACTGTTGGCCACGGCCACATGCGATCTGTCTCTACCAGGAAGAGGTCAACGTGACGGTAAATGATCAGGACCCGTACTCGGTGAATCACATCGACAGAGACCCTGAGGAGACCGCGGAGTGGAACGAATCACTCGACGCGGTCGTCGGTGCACAGGGACACGAGCGTGGTCGCGAGATCATGCTGAGCCTGCTCAAGCGCTCGAAGGATCTCCAGCTGGGCGTGCCGATGGTCCCGACCACCGACTACATCAACCCGATCGCCCCCGAGAACGAACCGGACTTCCCTGGCAACGAAGAGATCGAGCGCCGCTACCGCGCCTGGCTCCGCTGGAATGCCGCGATCACCGTGCATCGCGCGCAGCGGCCAGGCATCGCTGTCGGTGGTCACATCTCGACCTACGCCTCATCCGCCGCGCTGTACGAGGTCGGCCACAACCACTTCTTCCGCGGCCAGAACGACCCGAGCGGCGGCGACCAGGTCTTCTACCAGGGCCATGCCTCCCCCGGCATGTACGCCCGGGCCTTCCTTGAGGGACGCCTCGGCCCCGACCAGCTCGACGGGTTCCGCCAGGAGAAGTCGCACGCGGCCGGTGGACTGTCGTCCTACCCGCATCCTCGGCTCATGCCCGACTTCTGGCAGTTCCCGACGGTCTCGATGGGTCTCGGCCCGATCAACGCGATCTACCAGGCGCAGCTGAACAAATACATCACCAACCGCGGCATCAAGGATGTCGGCGACTCGCAGGTCTGGGCCTTCCTCGGCGACGGCGAGATGGACGAGGTGGAGAGCCGCGGCGCGTTGCAGCTCGCTGCCAACGACGGCCTCGACAACCTCAACTTCGTCATCAACTGCAACCTGCAGCGACTCGACGGTCCCGTGCGCGGCAACGGAAAGATCATCCAGGAGCTCGAGAGCTTCTTCCGTGGCGCCGGCTGGAACGTCATCAAGGTCATCTGGGGCCGCGAGTGGGACGACCTGCTCCGCCGCGACACCACCGGAGCGCTCGTCAATCTGATGAACCGCACGCCGGATGGCGACTACCAGACCTACAAGGCCGAGAGCGGCGCGTACGTTCGCGAGAACTTCTTCGGTCGCGACCCGGTCGTCGCCGACCTCGTGAAGGACCTCACCGACGACCAGCTCTGGCACCTGAAGCGCGGCGGCCACGACTACCGCAAGGTCTACGCGGCCTTCAAGGCGGCGTCGGAGCACAAGGGCCAGCCGACCGTCATCCTCGCGAAGACGATCAAGGGCTACGGACTCGGTCCGACGTTCGAGGGCCGCAACGCGACCCACCAGATGAAGAAGCTGACGCTTCCGGATCTCAAGCAGTTCCGCGACGCAATGCAGATTCCGATCACGGATGCCGTGCTCGAGGAAAACCCGTACCTGCCGCCGTACTACCACCCCGGTGAGGGCGACGAGGCGATCCAGTACCTGCAGGAGCGCCGTCGCGCGCTCGGCGGATACCTCCCGGAACGCCGCTCGAAGTACACGCAGATCACGCTGCCGGATGATGCCTCCTACGCGATCTCGAAGAAGGGCTCCGGCAAGCAGGAGATCGCCACGACCATGGCGTTCGCCCGTCTGCTCAAGGATCTGCTGAAGGCGCCGAACTTCGGCAATCGCATCGTCCCGATCATCCCGGATGAGGCCCGCACCTTCGGTATGGACGCCTACTTCCCGACCTCGAAGATCTACAACCCGAACGGCCAGCACTACACGTCGGTCGACCGGGAGCTGCTTCTGGCGTACAAGGAGAGCCCCCAGGGTGCGATCCTGCACGTCGGCATCAACGAGGCCGGCGGATTCGCCGCCTTCACGGGCGTCGGAACTTCGTACGCGACCCACGGCGAGCCGCTGATTCCGGTCTACGTCTTCTACTCGCAGTTCGGGTTCCAGCGCACGGGCGACGCCATGTGGGCCGCGGGCGACATGATGGCGCGCGGCTTCATCATCGGTGCCACCGCGGGTCGCACGACGCTCACGGGTGAGGGCCTGCAGCACGCCGACGGCCACTCGATCCTGCTCGCATCCACGAACCCGGCGGTCGTCTCCTACGACGCCGCGTACGGGTACGAGCTCGGGCACATCGTCCGCTCGGGGCTCGAGCGGATGTACGGCGGGCAGCATCCAGACCCGAACGTCATGTACTACCTCACGGTGTACAACGAGCCGATCGCACAGCCGGTCGAACCGGAGAACCTGGATGTCGAGGGGCTCGTCAAGGGCATCTACAAGCTCTCCGAGGGCCAGCCGACCGGTCCAAAGGCCCAGCTGCTGGCATCCGGTGTCGCGGTTCCGTGGGCACTCGAGGCCCAGGCGCTGCTCGCGAACGATTGGGGTGTCTCGGCGGATGTCTGGAGCGTCACGTCCTGGACAGAGCTTCGCCGCGACGGCCTCAGGGCAGACGAGCACAACTTCCTGAACCCGTACAACGAGCCAGAGGTCCCGTACGTAACCCGCAAGCTCCGGGATGCCCAGGGCCCGTTCGTGGCCGTCACCGACTTCATGCACGCGGTGCCGGACCAGATCCGACAGTTCGTGCCCGGTGACTTCGCGACCCTCGGAGCCGATGACTTCGGATTCTCCGACACCCGCGCTGCGGCCCGTCGCTATTTCAAGATCGACGGACCCTCGCTCGTCGTGCGCACGCTCGAAGCGCTCGCCAAGCGCGGTGAAATCGACCGGCTCGTCGTCGGCGCGGCCATCGACAAGTACCGCTTGCACGACGTGAACGCGGGCACAACGGGATCAGCCGGAGGCGAGAGCTAGCCTCCGTGGTCCCCAAGACGAAGGCCCAGACGCTGGCGTGGCTGCGCACCATTTCGGGTGAGCTGTCCACGGCCACTCTGAAACGCCTCGACGACACGCTGCCCTGGTATGGCGATATGCCACCAGGGCGGCGGTCGGCGGTCGGTCTCGTCGCCCAGGCCGGCATCACGTCGTTCATCAGCTGGTTCGAGGATCCGACGTCGACCCCGTGGATCGCCGCGGATGTCTTCGGCGCTGCCCCGCGGGAGCTGCTGCGGTCGGTCTCGCTGCAGCAGACCCTGCAGCTCATCCGCATCGTCGTCGAGGTCGTCGAGCAGCGGGTCAAGGCAGGAGACGACGTCCTGCGCGAGGCGATCCTGCTGTATTCGCGTGAAATCGCGTTCGCCGCAGCGGACGTGTACGCCCGCGCGGCCGAGGCCCGCGGACTTTGGGACGCCCGCCTCGAAGCCCTCGTGGTCGACTCGATCCTGAGCGGCGAATACGACAACGAACTCCCCTCGCGCATCGCGGCCCTCGGCTGGAACGGCCACGGCGAGGTCTGCGTCCTGGTCGGGACCACGCCGAGGGTCCTGGATGTCGACCAGCTTCGCCGCACGGCCCGCCACCTCGACGCCGACGTGCTCATCGGTGTCCAGGGCAATCGCCTCGTGCTGGTCATCGGTCGCGCGGAACCCGCTCCGGCGGAGAGCGACGACACGAAGCCACCGCTGCCGTTCATCGAGATAGCCCGGCAACTCGAACCCGGGTTTGGACCGGGCCATCTCGTGCTCGGCCACGAGGTGCCGACCCTCGTCGACGCATCCAAGAGTGCAAGAGCGGCCCTTGCGGGCTTCGCCGTTGCGCGCTCCTGGCGAAACGCTCCGAGGCCGACGCTGGCCGACGACCTGCTACCGGAGCGCGCCTTCGCCGGCGACTCGCTCGCCCGTTCGACGCTCATCAATCGCATCTACAAGCCGCTGCAGGCGCACTCGACGGAGTTGCTCGCGACGCTCTGGTGCTACCTCGACAACGGCCGCTCGCTCGAGGCGACCGCTCGCGAGTTGTTCGTGCATCCGAACACGGTTCGGTACCGGCTCAAACGCATCAGCGAGGTCATCGGCTGGGATGCGACCGGTGCGCGCGAGGCGCTCATCCTGCAGTCGGCGCTCATCATCGGCTCGATCGCCGAGCCGGACAGCACACGCAAGAAGTAACGCATCCATCCGGCCGGCGCGCGAAGCCCGGCTCAGTCAGATCGAAGGAGATCTCCCGTGGAAAGTTCGCAGTGGAAACTTGTGCGCAGGCCGGTCGGCTGGCCCGTCGCCGACGATTTCTCCTACGAAACTGTCGCGCTGCCTGAGCTCGCCGACGGCGAAGTTCGCGTGGCCAACGAGTTCATTTCGGTGGATCCGTACATGCGCGGACGGATGAACGACGTCAAGTCGTACATCCCTCCGTTCGAACTAGGCAAGAC
>JAODMY010000150.1 GCA_025465535.1 Glaciihabitans sp. | reverse complement strand
GCTGGTCACCCCGTCGATGGCGGCCTACCGCGTGCTGATTCTGCGGAAACCCGTCGACCGCGCGTTCCTCATTTCGCTCATCGATGGCGTGCTGATGCCCGCCGTCGGGATCGTCGCCGCCGCTCGCACGCAGTAGCTCATCGCGGGGTCATCGCGCTGAGCTCATTCCGCTGGCTCACCGCGCTGAGCTCATCGCGCTGAGTCACCGCGCTGAGCTCATCCCGCTGCTCATCGCGCCGACCTCATTCCGCTGGCTCACCGCGCCGAGCTGGCAGTTGTTGCCACTCATGGCGGCCCCAGCGACAACTGCTGCCATCTGACGGCGGGAGGCGGACAGTGGATCTCGCCGATCTGACGGTTGTTGCCACTTTGGGTCGCTCATAGTGACAACAAGTGTCAGCTCACGGCGGGCGGCGGGCCAGGCGCGGCCAGCTAGCGGGGCCAGCTAGGCGCGGCCGAGGACGCCGTCGACGCGGCGCGGGATCCCCAGCGGGTTGCCATCCCTCAGGGCGGCGGGCAGCAGGTTGGCCGGTGCCGACTGGAACGCGAACGGCCGAAGGAACCGACGGACCGCAGTCGCTCCGACCGAGGTGTGGATGGATGCCGTCGTCGACGGCCACGGACCGCCATGATTCTGCGACCAGGCGACGCTCACACCGGTGGGCCACCCCGCAAAGAGCACCCGGCCGCAGGTGCGCGCGAGGGCGTCGGTGATCGCGGCGATGTCATCCGTTGCCTCGGCATGGACGGTTCCGGTGAGGCTTCCCCCGATCGCGGCGATGGCCTCGATGACCTCGCTCGCGTCGCGGTAGGACACGAGAAGTGTGAACGGGCCGAAGCGCTCCTCGAGTAGCGTGTCGGCGTTGGCGAGGAGGTCGGCCACGGTGGTCGATCCCACGAGTGGCGACCCGACAAGTGGCAACCTATCGCGTGGCGACCCGACGAGTGGGCCCGCCGAACCGGATCCGGATGCCACGCTCCCCGGTGCGGACAGCACACGTACCGACGCGTGCGTCTCGATCACCTGCATGCCCGCAGCGAAGGCGGATGCGATTCGCTCGTCGAGCATGGGCGCGCTCGCAGGAGCGGGCAGCGCGTCGACGACAAGCTGCTCGAAGCCCGCACCCTCCGCGCCCACGCCCGCCGGCACGAAAACCACGCCGGGCTTGGTGCAGAACTGGCCGACGCCGAGCGTGAACGATCCGACCAGGCCGGCCGCCAGTTCCGCGCCGCGAGTCTCGACCGCGGCCGCGGTGATGACGACCGGGTTGAGGCTGCCGAGCTCGCCGTAGAACGGGATGGGCGCCGGTCGCGCCGCGGCCAGGTCGTAGAGTGCCCGGCCGCCGCGGAGCGATCCGGTGAAGGATGCCGCGGCGATCCGCGGGTCGGTGACGAGCTGGCTGCCCGCATCCATTCCGTAGACGATGCCCAACGTCCCGTCCGGAGCGCCGGCCTGCCTGAGCGCGCCGATCGCGAGCTCCGCGGTGCGCGCCGACAGGTCTTCGTGGCCGGGGTGCGCTTTCACGATCACCGGGCTCCCGGTGGCGAGCGCCGATGCGGTGTCGCCGCCGAGCACCGAGAAAGCGAACGGGAAATTGGATGCGGCGAAGACGGCGACCGGGCCGATCGCGCGCAGCATCCGGCGGAGGTCCGGGCGCGGGGGTGCGGCATCCGGTTCGGCATGGTCGATGATCACCTCGAGGTAGGAGCCCTCAAGGATCACGTCCGCGAAGAGCCGCAGCTGACCGGAGGTGCGAGCGACCTCACCGGTGAGACGCGGAACCCCGAGGTGAGACTCCCGATCGGCGATCTCGATCAGTTCGGCAGCGTTCGCATCCAGGACGTCGGCGAGAGCTCGCAGCCAGCCGGCGCGCTCGACCTCGGTCGTCGCTGCCGTGACTATCGCGGCGGTCGCTGCCTTGGTGGTGGCGGCTACGACCTCCGTGCTCGTGCTGTTCCTCACGCCGGTTCCTCGATCGTTTCCGCAAAGTCAAAACCAATGCCGGGTTCGGTGTTCGCCGTGAACCAGCCATCCTCGATGGCTGTCCCGGTCGGCCGCGCGAGGACGCCCAGCTTCTCGAACGTCGCATCCTCGACATCCTCGACCAGGGTCGGCTCGGGCAGGGCCAGCGCCAGCTGGCCGGACAACTCCGGCAGGAGGTGCGGAGCCAGCCGCACCCCGCGGTCGCGAGCCAGCTCGGCGATGGCGAGGAACGGGGTGATCCCGCCGACGCGGACGACATTCGGCTGCACGATGTCGCAGCAGCCGGCATCGATCAGATCGCGGAATCGCTGGACGGTGTGCGCGTTTTCCCCGAGCGCCACCGGCACACTGACCCGCTTCCGCAGCTCCGCGTATCCGGGGGTGTCGTCGGCGCGCAGCGGTTCCTCGATCCAATCCGGCTGGTATTCGGCGAGCGCGTCGGTCGCGATGACGGCGGTCTCGAAATCCCAGCGCTGGTTAGCGTCGAGCATGAGCGCGCGGTCGGGCCCAATGCGTTCGCGGACGGCAGCGATCCGGTCGAGGTCCTCGAAGATATCGGTCTTGCCGACCTTGACCTTCACGGCGGTGAGGCCGGCGGCGATCCAGCGATCGACCTGTTCGAGCAGCTCGTCGAGGCTGTAATCCAGGTTCACGCCGCTTCCGTACACCTGTGCGCGATCGTGCTGTCGCTCGAGCCGGTCGACCAGCGGGATCTCCTTCGCCCGGCAGTCGTAGTCCCAGAGTGCGAGGTCGAGACCGGCCATCGCGATCGTGGTCAGGCCGCCGGATCCGGCCTCGTGCAGGTTCTTCCAGAGCGGTTGCCAGAGGGCGTAGGCATTCGCGGCTCGACCGAGGGCGAAGCGTCGGATGTCGTTGTCGAGCAGCGCCTGGATCGCCTCAGCGCCGATGCTCGGCGTCCACGAGAATCCGGTTCCGCCGACGCCGTCGGAGGTTTCGATGCGCACGACGATGATGTGGTTCTGGTGCACATCCGGCCCCCATGGCCGCGAGAGTTGCGGGCTCAGCAGGGAGGTGTGGAGCGCGGTGATTGTTGGGGCGCTCATGCTGCGAGCTCCTTTCCTATTGCGAGAATTCGCTCGAGTTGGTCGGTTTGTCGCGGATCGGGGTCGGTGAGGGGCGGACGAACGCCGCCGACATCCATTCCGCCAAGGCGAAGTCCGGCTTTGATCAGTGCGACGCCGAAGCCGGGCACCTCATCCCGAAGCTTCACCAGCGGCAGGTAGAACCGCTCGAGGATCTCGAGTCGGCGCGCCTCATCGCCGCTCGTGTACGCGTCGTAGTACGCGGTCGCGACGGCCGGTGCCATCGCGAACGCCGCGGACGAATACAGTGGGATGCCGAGCGCGCGATACGCACCCTGCGTCCACTCCGCAGTGAGCAGTCCATTGAACAGCTGGAGGTCGTCGCGCCCGCTGGCCCGCGCGGTCAGGACCAGCTCCTGTGCGAGTCCGACGTCACCGACGCCATCCTTGAATCCGACGACGAGTGGATGGCGCAGGAGTCGTTCGAGCGTCGCCGGAACGAGGGCTCCCGATGCCCGGTGGTAGAGGATCGCCTCGAGTCCGCTCGCCTCGAGGATTGCTTCGACGTACGCGGCCGTGCCGGCGGAGTTTCCGACCACCAGGTAAGGCGGAAGGATGAGCAGCGCGTCGGCCCCGTCGGCCGCGGCCGCCTTCGCGATCTCGATCGCGTGCCCAAGCGGACCACCGGTGCCGGCGATGACGGGCACTCGTCCGTTCACGGCCGCGACGGTTGCGCGCATGACGGAGGCGGCCTCGGCGGCGCTTAACGCGTGGAACTCTCCCGTTCCGCAGGCGGCGAAGACGGCCCCGGGCGAGTACGGCATCCGTGATTCGATGTGCTCGGCGAGCAGGCCGGTGTCGACCGCGCCAGCCGCATCGAACGGGGTGACGGGGAAGAAGAGTATGCCCCTCAGCGGGGCGTTCGAGATGCTCACGGTGTCCTAACCAGGTTGGATGCGCCACGTTCGGACGCATCGGGGAGTTCGTTCCGCCAACTGCGGGATGCGCGCCAGCCGAGGAGTCGTTCGGCCTTCTCGGAAGAGAATGCGGGGAGGTCGCCGGTCAGTGAAGCCGCGAGCGCCGACGAGCCCGGCAGATACCGCGGCACGAGTTCGGCGAGCGGGAGAGCCGCGAGCGCGTCGGCGGCTCCGACGAAGAACACCGAGCCGTTCGGGGCCGCGCCCGCGTGCGCGAGCCAGGCGAGCACGAAGTCTGCGGCATCCCGGGAATCGACGTAGTTGAACAGCGAGACGGCCGCGAGTTCCGGGTGCAGCAGTCGCTCCAGCACCGTGTGCCCCTGCTGGGTCTGCGCCCCGTGCCACTCCTCCGGCGAGATCACGAAACACGGACGGAAAATGCCAAACCTGGTGCCGTCGCCCGCGGCTCGCGCGAACATCGCCGCCGCGTTTTCGATGGCCTGTTTGGAGAGCGAGTAGGCGTTCCAAGGTGCGAGCTCGTGGGTCTCGTCGATTGGCAGGGAGGCGGGAAGCCATCCACTCGGGGATCCGTAGCCGATCACGGTCGGACTGCTTGCCGCGAGCACGAGCGAGACGCCCGCGGCCACGGCGGCCTCGAAAACGGTGAACGCCAGCCTCGTGTTCGTCTCGTAGATCACGTGCTCCGGAGCGCTGAACGGCACCGAGATCGCGGCCAGATGGATGACGCCATCGGGCGCGAACCGGGTGAAGACATCGTCCACCGCGGTTCGATCGGTGAGGTCGAGAGCGACCTGCTCGACCGGTAGTTCGGGTGCGGCATCCCGATCGGCGGAGAGCACCTCGTGGCCTGCGCCCGCGAGCGCCGCGACGACGCTCCGACCGAGGCGACCAGCCCCGCCGGTGACGAGGATTCTCACAAATCTGCCTCATTCCCCGTCATAAGCCCAGACACAGATCGTACCAAGCGCGTCACTTGGCGGAACCCTGAGCGAAACATCGCCGCAACACGAGGAAACTACGATTGCAGAAAGAAGGGCACCCGTTCGGGGGCCGTGAAGTGGTGGGGGGCGCACAGTTGTTGAGCCGAATCGCCGAGTCACTGTTCTGGATCGGCCGGTACATCGAGCGGAGCGACGGAACCGCGCGCATCCTCGACGTCCACCTCCAGCTCCTGCTCGAAGACCCGTGGATCGAAGAGGATCTCGCCTGCCGCTCGCTCCTCAGCGTGATGGGCGCGGAGATGCCACCTGAGGATGACGTCCTCAGTCGCGCGGACGTGCTCAACATTCTCGCCGTCGATCGCACCCAGCCGGCCTCGATCGCCTACTCGCTGAACGCCGCGCGGGAAAACGCCCGGCGCGCTCGCGAGGTGATCTCGACCGAGTTGTGGGAGGTGCTGAACACCACTCGGGCGCGGATGCCGCGCAAGGTCTCGAGCGACAAGGTGCACGAGTTTTTCGGCTGGGTGCGAGAGCGTTCGGCGCTCGCCGTCGGCATCATCGAGTCGGCGACGAGTCGGGATGAAGCGTGGCTGTTCTTCACGCTCGGCCGCAGCATCGAGCGCGCGGACATGACTGCGCGATTGCTCGCGACCCGGTCGCTGACCGAGGCGAGCGGGCCATCCTGGACCACGATCCTGCGCAGCGTCGGCGCGTACGAGGCGTACCTCCGCACCTATCGCGGGGTGCCGAGCGCGCGGAACGCGGCGGAGTTCCTGCTGCTTGACCGGCTGTTTCCCCGCAGCATCCTGTTCTCGGTCTCGCGTGCCGAGCAGTGCATGCGCGACATCGAACCGCGCGCAGATCGGGTCGGCGTAAGCGACCAGGCGCTTCGGCTGCTCGGACAGATCCGCAGTGAGCTCGAATTCCGGCCGATCGCCGAGATCCTGGATGACCTGACCAAGCACATGGACAACGTGCAGCACGCGACGAGTGCGGCGTCCGAGGCGATACGCCAGCGCTACTTCCCGACCAATGCGGCACCGAACTGGGTTCGGGAGAATTCGTGAATCGGCTCCGCATCAAACACATGACCGGTTTCCACTATGAGGGCGAGGTCACGGCCTCGTACAACGAGGCCCGGATGCTGCCCGCGTCGATGGAGGGCCAGCTTGTCCTGTTCTCGAACCTCGACATCCTTCCGATTTCGAGCCAGCACTCCTATGTCGACTACTGGGGAACTCGGGTGTCGTCGTTCGACATCCTGACCCCGCACCGGGAGCTCGCGCTCACCGCGACGAGCCTGGTGGAGGTGCGGTCGCGCGCTCATTCCGAGCATCGTCTCAACTGGGACGGGCTGGCGGATGCGGCCGTCGCCGCCACGGACTACGTCGAGCAGCTGGCGCAGACCCGTCGCACGCAGCCGCCCGAGGAGGTCGCGACGCTGGCCGCCGACATCCTCGCCGCATCGGAGAACCCGTGCGACGCCGCCCTCGCGATCTGCACCATGATCGGCGAGAAAGTCGAATACATGCAGGGTGTGACCGGCGTGCATACGACCGCGGTCGAGGCTTGGGCGGGACGCCGCGGTGTCTGCCAGGACATCGCCCACCTCGCGCTCGGAGCGCTCCGGTCGGTCGGGATCCCGGCGCGGTATGTCTCCGGCTACCTGCACCCGAAGCCGGATGCCGCCATCGGCGAGACGATCGCCGGGGAGTCGCACGCCTGGGTCGAATGGTTCTGCGGCGAATGGCACGGGTTCGACCCGACCAACCTGCTCGACATCGGTGACCGTCA